>CAYOVN010000183.1:0-6321 GCA_964407425.1 uncultured Gemmatimonadaceae bacterium | reverse complement strand
AGGGACGGCTTCCCCGGGGATGAGGGCTTCCCCTCCCGTCCCTACCAGGATCGGTGCCTCCGGAAAACTCGCTCCGGCCTGCTCCACCATCCTGGCGGCCTGGGAGGCTTCCCCATCCATGAGGGCCTGAGCCAAGCCGGGGGTCCGGGCCACATCCCGGGCATGCATCATCCGAACGTCGACCGTGGCGGACCACCGGGTATCCAACAGTTCCGGAGCCATGGCCAGGCTCTCTCGAACCTGCTCCTCAAGGGCCCGCCCCAATAGTCCATGAGCCACGATCCCCGCCGGGATTGTCCCCACGGCCAGGACAAGAACCACCAGATACAGGAGGGCGCGTTTTAGAGACATGGTATGGTCGAGAGCCAGGAAAGAGGGAATTGCCCGTACTCGAGAAGATCTCCTGCCGGGCTGGGAAAGCCAAGGGGAAAAGAAAGCCCGGGGGGGAGATGTCCCCCCCGGGCTCTCCATGAATCCACTTCGGTCAGGACCCGGAGTTGATGGGTGTCAAGGTGATGCGAACGACCTGGGAGACATCAGGATACCCGTAGCCGTCGTTGACCTGCCTCACGGTACCATTCTCCATTCCCCCGGTATCGGCTCCCGCCTGTCGCGGGGCCTGGTTCGGACCGATACCGGGCGCCTCGTTTACTTCCGTGCCCGCGTCCCAGAGCAGGACCATACCGGTGATGTCGCCACTCTCGGGATTCCCGTTGGAATCGAACAGGGCTAGCCCGGCTTCAGCCGGTGCAAAGAAGAGATCATTACTCTGAACGAACATGGTGGCGAAGGAAAGGCGGTCCCCAGGCATGGCGGTGAACGTGAAGACGTAAGCGTCACCAGGGAACGCCGGGGCCGGGGCTCCTGCACCAGTTGGCGTGTTGAATACTCCGCTCTCCATAACACCAGCCCGGGCGGCGACGGCGGAAGCCAAGCTCCCTGGATTCCCATCCTCGGCCAGAGCCTCCAAGCCTTCACCTCGGTCGGCCGACCCAGCCATGAAGAGAACTGAAGACCCCGTATGGACCGCATAAACTCCTGGAGCGATGGGGCTGGTCACGCCAGTCCGGGAAGCCAGTTCCCCGTTGTAGCCGGAGACGCCACCATCTTCCGCCAAAGCTTCGAGGCCCAGCCCCCTGTCGGCCTGGCCTGACGTGAACAGGTGGTCCATTCCCGAACCCACCGTCCAGACGCCAGGAGCCAGGATCACAGGAGCCGAACCACCGTCGCTGGTCTGCAAGGCCCCGTCCGCGGCGGTGTTGGCCACGCGAATTCGGAATTCGGTCCCACCCAGATGGGTGAGAGTAACCTGGATCGCATCGTCCACAGCAGGGAGGTTAGCGAACTCATCGTCGGCCATCCGGACTAGTGTGTTGGGATCAGCTGCACCACCTCCCGCCCCACCTTGCCGAGGAGCCTGATCCGGACCGAGGCCCGGTTCCTGGTTCACCTCTGTGCCCGCATCCCACAGATAGATCTGGTCGGTGATGTCCCCAGAAATTGGCGCACCGGCCTGGTCAAAGAGGGAGATCCCTTCCCCACCCGGGGCATAGAAGAGGTCGTTCGACTGAACAAACATGGTGGCGAAGGAGACAGCCGAACCGGGTCCCCCACTAAAACTGAACTCATAGGAATTCCCGGGCAGAAGAGGGCCCGGACCATCGGAACCAGCCGGTGTGTTGAAGAGCCCCGTAGAGGTGAAATCGAACGCATCGCTCACGTTTTCAACTCGAACCTCGAACATGGCCTCTTCATTCTGAGGATTCATACCTGTGTCGTCCTCGCAGGCACCCAGGAGGACAACCGTTGCGAGGAGGGCCCCCGGGGCCAACCGCTTCCTGAGAAAATTTCCCCGAGCCCGGAGCCCGGTACCCTCGTTGTCGAAAATCCTGCGTTCCATTGGTGCCTCCTGTGATTGTCTGGAAAGGGACGTGAATCGCTTTGAAACACAGGGGGGGTAAGGAGCAACGGGAATGCCACCCGTACCGCACTTGTCATGGATTCTCGTAAGTGCATGTATTCTAAGGCCTTAGGGAGACGCGCCCTGGCGGCTGATTTCAGACGGGTTGTTTCATGAAACGGTCTCAGGTGTTTCATCTGCCGGTGATCAGTGTTTCATGACCCCGGCCCGGCTCCACTTGAACCCTTCCCCTTTCCGGGATCAAGACACTACTGTTCTCCCAGAAACAGACCGGCATAACCAGGCCCGGCACGGCTCATCAGCTACTCGTCGTTGAGCATCTTCCGAAAAGTCGCCGGGCCTTGAATTCAGTTTCATCGATCCAGGAGAGATCCATGGTTCAGAAGCTAATTATCAGCCTCCGCACTTCCCTGGCCGTGGTCGGGGTTCTTTCGGCAACCTTCTTCCTGGGTTGCGAATCCTACGCCGACGGTCCGGCAGCCTCGGAGGGGGTGACGGTTAACCTTCCCTCCGACGGTGCCATCGAAGAGGCCTTCGCGAGCATTACGGAAGACGAAATCAGGGCCTACACCCAGGTTCTGGCATCTGACGAGTTCGGTGGCAGGGCTCCCTCATCCCGGGGAGAAGAACTGACCATGCAGTACCTCACCGAACAGTTCGCTGCGATTGGGCTGGAGCCTGGAGGCGAGAACGGGACCTGGGTCCAGGAAGTTCCCCTGGTCGCCATTACCGCCGACTCCGACATGGGCCTGACCATCAGCGGCTCGGGTGGATCAGAGACCTTCGAGTACGCCACCGAGTTTGTGGCCGGGACCCCCAGGGTAGTGGAGAACGTCAGCTTCGATGCCTCCGATCTGGTGTTCGTTGGTTATGGATCTGTGGCACCGGAGTTCGGATGGGACGATTACGCCGCGGTGGACGTCACAGGGAAGACGGTGGTGGTACTGGTCAATGACCCGGGGTTCGCGACCCAGGACCCGGAGGTCTTCAAAGGCAACGCCATGACGTACTACGGGCGGTGGACCTACAAGTACGAAGAGGGAGCACGGCAGGGGGCTGATGCAGTCCTTATTGTTCACGAGACCGCCCCAGCAGCCTACGGATGGGCTACCGTCCAGAACGGTTGGACCGGCACCCAGTTCAACCTGGTCACCGAGGACAACAACATGGGCCGGGTGAAGGCCGAGGGTTGGATCAGCCTGGAAACCGCCGAAGCCATATTCGAAATGGCCGGCCTGAACTACCAGGAGCTCAAGGCCCAAGCCCAGGAGCCGGGGTTCCAGGCCGTACCCATGGGTGACCTTACCGCCTCCCTCGAAATCAACAACACCATCGAGAGGTCTTCTTCCAACAACTTCCTGGCAAAGCTCCCGGGAACCACCCGGCCTGACGAAGTCGTCATCTACATGGGGCATTGGGACCACTTTGGGATGGATCCGACGCTGGATGGGGACCAGGTCTATAACGGAGCCGTGGACAATGCCTCCGGAATCGCCACCATCATGGAGATCGCCGAAGCCTACACCATGTTGGACCCGGGCCCGGAAAGGACCGTGGTTTTCTGGGGTACAACGGCCGAGGAACAAGGACTTCTCGGTTCGGGTTACTATGCTGAGAACCCTGTGTATCCCCTGGACAAAACTGCGGCGGCCATCAACATCGATGCCCTGCCCATTTTCGGAGCCACCCACGACTACACCATTGTGGGCTTCGGGAATTCCCAGCTGGATGCCTACGCCGAACGGGCCAACGCATTGGTGGACCGGGTGGTAAAACCCAACCCGGAACCGGAGAAGGGATCGTTCTACCGGTCCGATCATTTCCCCTTGGCGAAGCAGGGTGTCCCGGCCCACTACGGAAGCGCCGGACATGACAACATCGAGCATGGTGAGGAGTGGAGCCGTGCTCAATCGGATGCCTGGACCGCGGACAACTATCACCAGGTCACCGACAACTACTCGCCGGACTGGGACCTGGCCGGAGCGATGCAGGACATCGCCGTCTGGTTCCGGATCGGACTCGAGCTGTCCTATTCCAACGCCTTCCCGGCCTGGAACGAGGGCACGGAGTTCAAAGCCATGCGTGACGCCATGATGGGTGGCTGAGAGGGAGGGAACACGTAGGTGTGGAATAAGATAAAGCGTCCCCTGGAACTCCTGCTTTGGGCGGGAGTTTTGGGGTTCGTTTTCTTCCGTATGGGTCCCCAGGTCACGGCCATTTTTGGACTGGGTGCCGGTGAAGATGCCCTTTCGGTCGACGCCTTCACCACCCTGGACGGTGAGACGTTCTCACAGGACGATCTTCGGGGGAAGGTGGTTCTGGTGAATGCATGGGCCACCTGGTGTGGACCCTGCGTGCTGGAAATGCCGGGCTTCCAGAAGGTCTATGATGATTACCGGGACCAGGGGTTCCTCGTATTGGGTGTATCCCGGGATCACGAAGGCCCACAGAAGGTCCGGGCATTCCTGGAGCGGAAGAACATCACCTACCCGGTGGCCATGGCCGCCGACGTCAACCTGGGGGGAATCACCGACGTTACGACCCTCCCCACCTCCTACCTCATCGGTCGAGACGGCACCATTCGGCATCGAGTGGAGGGCATCTACCTTGGGCCAGCCCTTCGCCTGGCGGTGAAAAGGCTGCTGGCCGAAAACTGAGGGTTTCGGGGCTTCTGTTCCTTTCTCCGGAAACTCTATCCTTGACCCCCAAAGCACCGCAGCGTTTATTCAGAATATTCTGAACAACCAAAACTTTTCGAACCTTCCGGAGGAATCATGGACGGCGGGACACGTTCCGAATTCGTTGAATCCTGGGGCTCCATGGGAGCCATATGGGGAATTAACCGGTCCATGGCCAGAATCCACGCTCTTCTGCTGGCGACCCGAGAACCCCTTGGCCTGGAGGAGATCACCAAGGATCTGGGGATGAGCCGGGGGAACGCCAGCATGGCGTTGAAAGACCTCAGGCACTGGGGGGTCGTCCGGCGGGTGAACCTCACGGGGGAGCGGAGGGACTTCTATATCGCCGAGGATGACGTCTGGTCAATGCTCTTCAAGATCGCCTCGGAGCGGAAGAAGCGGGAATTCGACCCGGCCCTCTCAGCCCTTCAGAAGGTGCTGGAATCTGCGGGCGAGGAGGACGACCTGGTCCGGGATCGCCTGGAAGAACTGGAAGAGATGCTCCGGGCCATGGACCGACTTCTTCAGCGTTTCCTGGCGAGCGAGGGCGCGAGCCGGGGAATGCTAAAATTCCTCTCGGCCCAGATTCCCTATCGGTCGAAGAAGGAGGAGTAGGAGAGGGAGGGCGCCTCGATGCAGCTGAGACGCTTGAGGCACAGGGTGCGACAAATTTCCCGTGGCGATGGGTAGCTCTGGTCCTTATCCTTTCTATACCATTCCGGACACCGATCAGAGGTCTTTGAGCCAATGTCGGACGTCATCGACCGCCTTCAAGCGGCCCTAACAGGCAAATACACTTTCGAGCGAGAGCTGGGTGCCGGCGGCATGGCCACGGTTTATCTGGCTCAGGATCTCAAGCACGACCGACAAGTGGCGGTGAAGGTCCTCCGACCCGAGCTTGCGGCCGCCCTTGGAAAAAATCGGTTCCTTCAGGAAATCAGGATCGCAGCCAGCCTCCACCACCCCCATATCCTGCCCCTCTTCGATTCAGGGGAAGCCGACGGGTTTCTCTTCTATGTGATGCCCTATGAGGAAGGGCAGTCCTTACGAGAGCGGATCGACCGGGAAGGGGAACTGCCCGTTTCCGAAGCCGTTCGGGTCATTCGGGATATCGTGGATGCCCTGGCCCACGCCCACAAACAGGACGTCGTCCACCGGGATATCAAACCGGACAACATCATGGTGTCCGGTCGGCACGCACTGGTGACGGACTTCGGTGTGGCGAAGGCGGTGAGCGAAGCCACCGGCCGAGAGCAACTGACCACCGCCGGGGTTGCCCTGGGCACCCCCACCTACATGGCGCCGGAGCAGGCCGCCGCCGACCCTCACATCGACCACAGGGTCGACATCTACGCGATCGGCGCGGTTGCCTACGAGCTCCTGACAGGAAGGCCGCCGTTCCTGGGAACCACCTCCCGGATGATTCTCACTTCCCACATTGCCGATAAGCCGGACCCGGTGACGAAGTACCGAGCCTCGGTGCCCCCCGCCCTCGAAAGGCTGGTGTTGAAGTGCCTGGAGAAAAGCCCCGCCGACCGGTGGCAGTCGGCTGAGGAGATGCTGCCTCACTTGGAGGCTTTGGTGACACCAAGTGAGGGAGTTACAGCCGTGGGGACCATCCGGGTTGATCGCCCTCGGCGCCGCTGGGGAGTGATTGGCGTAGCCATGGCGGTCGTCGCGGTGTTGGCGGGGATCGTGGCGATCAAACTGGTCCCTCTGGGA
>CAYOVN010000182.1:0-6346 GCA_964407425.1 uncultured Gemmatimonadaceae bacterium | reverse complement strand
CGTCTCGCCGGAGAGGGTCAGGACCCTGAGGAAGAGATTGGATCTCGGATCGATCTGGCCCGAGATTCGCCGTTTGGCGGGCCATGGCGTTATTCGCCACGAGACGGTCCCTCCCCAGGACCCCCCGGTTCGAGTCAGGCGGATCGTACGCGTGGTCCACTGGTTGTCCGATCTCGTCGAACGGGACGAGATCTTCAGAAGGGCTGGAAGGCAAAAAGAAGCCTATCAGGCTCTGGAAAGCAGTGGAGGAGTAGCCGAGCTGGCTGAGTTCCTGCGGCAGGGGGGGTTCAGCCGCTCCGTGGTCCGGGGCCTGGAGGAAAAGGGAATCGTTTGCCTTGAGGACGAAGAGGTCCTCAGGGACCCCTTCCGACATGACACTCCAGAGAAACCCCCTGATCTCACGCCGACGGAGGATCAGGCGGGGGTGTTGAAGGCCTTGAGGGAAATGCTGGGGACTCCAGAATCCCCCCCTGTCCTCATCCACGGGGTGACGGGGTCGGGCAAAACCCTCATCTACATCGAGCTTCTCAGGGAGGTCGTTCTCCGAAGGGGTCAGGGGGCCATCGTCCTCGTACCTGAGATCTCTCTGACACCCCAGACCGTCTCCAGATTCCGGGCCCACTTCGGAGATGATGTGGCGGTTCTACACTCGGCCCTCTCCGACGGAGAGCGCTACGATGCATGGCGCCAACTCCAGAGGGGGGACAAACGCATCGCCGTAGGTGCTCGATCCGCAGTATTCGCTCCTGTCCATAGACTGGGGGCCATTGTCGTGGATGAGGAACACGACGGGAGCTACAAACAATCCGAGGGCCCCCGGTACCAAGCCCGGGATGTCGCCATCGTAAGGGCCGGCCGTTGTGGAGCCCTCTGCCTTTTGGGGAGTGCAACCCCCTCCCTGGAGAGTTGGAAAAACGCCCAGTCGGGGAAATTCAGACTTCTATCTCTCCCGGAGCGTGTGGGGGGAGGGACTCTCCCTCCAGTGCGGTTGGTGGACCTGAAGGTCCTATGGAAGAAGCACACCGATGGTGGTGGCCGGGGGGAGAATCGGGGAAGCGCCGAGGGGAAGGGCAGGGGCGTTCTGTCCCCCGAGCTTATCGAGGGGATCGAAGTGCGGCTTTCCCGACAGGAACAGGTCATGCTGCTCCTGAATCGGAGGGGTTATTCCAGCTTCGTGCAGTGCCGGGAGTGCGGGGAGGTGTGGCAGTGCCCCCACTGTTCCGTGTCCCTGACCTTCCATCGGTTGACCGGAAGGATCCTCTGCCATCATTGCGGACACGGGGAGCCGTCCCCCAAGCGGTGTGATCGGTGCGGATCGGAGGATCTGAGCTTCAAGGGCCTCGGGACCGAGCAGGTGGAACGGGTGGTCACCGAATCCTTCCCTGGAGCCCGGATTGCCAGGATGGATGTGGATACGACCTCAGGGAAGTGGTCCCACCATGAGATTTTGGGGCGCTTTGGAAGGGGCGAGCTGGATATCCTCCTGGGGACTCAGATGATCTCCAAAGGGCTGGATTTTCCCCGGGTGACCTTCGTAGGAGTGATCAACGCCGATGTGGGGATCCATCTTCCCGATTTTCGAGCCAGTGAGAGAACGTTCCAGCTCCTGAGTCAGGTGGCGGGCCGTACAGGGCGGGGGAAACTGGGAGGTGAAGTTCTCATTCAGACGTCCCTGCCGGACCACTTCGCCGTAAAAGCGGCCCTCAACCACGACTTCCCCGCCTTCGCCACCCGGGAGCTCAGGGAGCGGGAAGACCCGCGGTACCCACCGCATATCCGATTGGTGAACCTCCTTGTCAGCAGCCCCGATGTGGAGGCGGCGGCAAAAGAAGCGGAAAGGAGCGCCGCTTGGCTTAGATCCCGGGCTTCAGCCTATGGGGGGGCTTTGGAAGTTGTCGGACCGGCCCCTGCTCCTATCGAAAAGCTTCATGGCCGGTGGAGGTGGCACATGCTCCTGCGTTCGAGTTCCCCCGCGTCCATCGGGTCGATTCTCAGGGCATTCCTGGAAAACCATCGGCCCCAAGGAAGGGATGTCCGCCTCGCAGTCGACAGGGATCCGGTGGCTCTTCTTTAGCGCACCGTTCCCTTCCAACAACATTGCTTGCCGGTTTGAGCCCGAATATTATCCCAAAAGCTCCTGGGATCGGTGGCCCTGATCCGAAGGGAGTTTAGAGGGAGTTCCTCGAAACTCAGACCACTTGGGGCCAAGAGCTGTCGAATGGGTTGTCTCGCACTGAATGCCTCCTATGAGCCCCTAACCGTTGTTCCGGTTCGAAGGGCGGTTCGGCTTATTCTGGATCAAAAGGCTGAACTGTTGGAGGTGGATAACGCCCGGGCGTTCCGTTCCGAACGGGCCCAGGTCCCCTTTCCCCTGGTCATTCGCCTCGTCCGCTTTGTCCACGTCCCACGCCGCTTCCGCCGCCAGGTGACGAACACCTTCCTTTTCGCAAGGGACGACTACTCCTGCCAGTACTGCGGGCGCCACCGGTCGGAATTGAAGGGCCGTCAGTTCCTTACCCGGGATCACATCCTTCCTCTTTCCCGGGGAGGGGACAACTCGTGGGAGAATGTGGTCGCCAGTTGTTCGCCCTGTAACAACCGGAAGGGGAATAGACTCCCCGACGAGGCCGGATTGAAGCTAATTTCCGATCCGAAGGAACCGAACCATGTCCATCTGGTTTGGGCGGTTCGACGCCTTACGCCTATTCAGGCGAAGTACATCGGGATGTTTTATGGGGAGGATACGGTGTCGTTCCTGGAGACTAATCCGGAACTCCAGAAGTCTGTCTGACTGGAGGGGTGCGGCCGCCTCTACTCATCGAGCCAGGCGTACGGGCGCTCATAAAACTGCCCGAAACCCCTGACAATCCCCTCTGCGGTGTATTCCTTCCAGGCGATGATCCAACCACGAACGGGGTCCTGGCGGACATCATAAGAGAACCCCTCATTCTGAGATCGTTCAGCCAGGAACCTGGCCAGGGGTGCCGGTAGGTTGGAAACCCCTTCCACCGAAACCTCGACTCGATCCGTCAGAAGCTCATTTTGGATTTCTGATTGGAACAACTTCAGCTCACGGATCGCCCCTTCGACGGAGCTGGCGATCCGCCCGAAATCCTCGGGGGCTTTGCTCCCGGTCTGATTCCTCAACTGGCGCAGAAGGTTCAGCGTGGTGGGGGCTCCGATTTCGTCCAGAGCCTCCTGCAGCATCGCCAACAGGCGCTCCTGTATCCTCAGGAGTTGGGAATACTCCCGGACTGCTAGGACTTTGGGTTGAGCTTCCTGAGCCATGCCTAATCCTTGGAGACCTTTGACCACACTTTATAAATCTACCCGCCTAGGGAGGTGCTGGGAACGGATAATTCTCCCACCAGTGAGATTCGGGCGTCCACAGCAATACCGCCGGACTCCAGTGCCATGAAAGGATTGATGTCCAACTCGGAGATCTGATCGTGGTCTCCGATGAGCTGGGAGACCCGTTGGATCGTTTCGGCCAAGGTGTCCAAGTCCGCCCCGGGCTCCCCTCTAACCCCCTGAAGCAGGGGAAAGCCGCGGATGGTTCGGACCATCTCATCCGCGTCGAACCGGGTCACCGGATGCACTCGGAAGGCCACGTCCTTCAAAGCCTCCACATAAATTCCACCGAGTCCAAACATAAGAATCGGGCCGAATTGGGGATCTGTTGACATCCCGATGATGACCTCCCGGCCCTCTTTCTGGAATTTCTCCACCAGGATTCCGGTTATTTGGGCACCCGGGTGTTTTTTGGATACGGAACTTGTGATGGCCCGGTATCCTTCGGCCACCTCGGCCGGGGAACGGAGGTCCACCTGGACTCCTCCCACGTCCGTTTTGTGGACCACATCCGGGGAGAGAACCTTCAGCACAACCGGGAATCCCACCTCAGCCGCAGCCTCCACCGCCTCCTCCTCAGTGACGGCAACCCGGTAGGGAACCGTGGGGATTCCATAGGCTTGGAATACCTGAAGGGCTTCGATCTCCGAAAGCTGGCTCCGACCCGATGACTGAACTTCCTCCAGGATCCTCTCCACCTTCTTAGAATCCACCTGGAAGGTCTGTGGTTCGAGGAGGGGCCGATCAGCCCAAACCCGGTGGCGGTGCATAGCGGCCAGAGCCCGGGCAGCGCTTTCCGGAAATCTGTAAGCGGGGATGCCTGCATCGTCCAACTCGGCGATCCCCTGGGGAAGTCCCTCCCTGCCCATAAGGACTGCCAGGACGGGCTTGTCTTTGTGGCCCTTCACGGCTGACGCGATGCTTGCGGCTATGTCCGCCTGTTTCACGCCGAGGGGGGGGACAAATGCAGCGATGGCGGCGTCGATGCCTGGATCCTCAAGGACGATCCTGAGGGCGATTTCGTAACTTTCTCCCGTTGCCGAGGCGATCATATCCACTGGATTTCGCACTGAGGCTTCGGCGGGAAAGATCCCCCGGAGCCGGGCCTGGGTATCGGACCCCAGCTCCACCACCTCCAGCCCGGCTGACTCACATGCGTCGGCGATGATGATTCCCGGGCCGCCGGCGTTCGTCACGATGGCCACCCGATTCCCTTTCGGGGGTTGGAGATCCTCGAAGGCCATAGCCATATCAAAGAGCTCTTCAATGGACTCTGCCCGCAGCACCCCGCACTGGGCCAGGAGGTCGTCAATGGCCAGGTCAGTCCCGGCAAGGGCCCCGGTGTGGGATGAAGCGGCTCGGGCCCCCGCCTTGGTGCGGCCGGATTTCACGACGGCAATGGGTTTCTTCCGAGACACCCTACGGGCGATGGGGATGAAGTTTTTCGGGTTCCCGAAACTCTCCAGGTACATGAGAATGAGCCTGGTCCCGGGTTCGTCCTCCCAATATTCCAGGAGATCGTTTCCGCTTACGTCAGGCTTGTTCCCGATGGACACGAACTGACGGATCCCAATCCCATATTCGGAAGCGTAGTCGAGGATGGTGACTCCCAAGGCTCCGGATTGGCTTAGGAAGCTGGTAGCGCCAGCGGGGGGCATGGTCGGGGCGAAAGTGGCGTTCATGCTCACTTCCGCCGCTGTATTCATGATGCCCATGCAGTTGGGTCCCACCAGTCTCATGCCATGTCTTTGGACGATGTCCAGTAAAACCTCCTCCCGCCCCAGACCCTCAGCTCCTACTTCCCGAAAGCCCGCGGAAATCACCACTACCGCCTTAACCCCCTTCTCTCCGCATTCGTCCACAACTTTGAGGACGAACTCCTTTGGAACGACGACGATGGCCATATCCACAGGACCCGGCACATGGGAAATGCTTGGGAAAGCCGGGAAGGAGTGGATGGATCGGGATTTGGGATTGACGGGGTAGACGACTCCCTGGAAACCATGGCGGACCAGGTTGTCGACGATCTGGTATCCGATGGTCCCGGGGTTCCGGCTGGCTCCGATTACGGCAACCGATTCGGGTTGAAAAAGGGGATCGAGTGAAGCAGTCATCCTCGTGGTCTCCGGGGGGAGAAGGGTAAAGAGGGGACCCAACATACGCATTGGGTTTCCGGAAGCTCAAGGTCCCCCGGGGAAGCTCGTCCTTGAAGTGAGGCCCGTTTCCGGGCAAACTTCACTGATCAAATCAACGGGAGGATCGCAGAAATGCCCCAATCAGGCGACGGCTCGCCCCTTACGCCAGCCAGGCCCGACGCTCCGAGTCCCGAGGGGGAGATGGTGGAATCAGAGGCCGGGATCGATCCTGGGCCGCCAACCGAGGAGGTCCCCGTTTCGACGGAGGACGATGGCCGGAGGCCCACACCGGTTCGAATGGCCATGGAGGGTGGGGAGGAAACGGAGGAGGAAGATCAGAGGCGACCTCGTGTCATCGAGGATCCGGAATCCGGTACCACGTGGGTCGTGACAGTTGGTGGCAGGTCAGCCAGTGGTATCCTTCCTCTCCGGACGGTCCCCATCATGGAGTTGAGCTTCGCAAAGGAGGAAGCGCCTGATGAGGCTCTGAAGACCGTCCTCTGCTACGGGAAACAGCTCTCCGATGTTCCAGACCAGGATCTCCTGGCCTGCCTGGGGAAATCCGGACCATTCCGGGAACCCATGCGGCCCCAGGAGGATCGTGACCGGAGAGGGCGCCGAGGGAAGGGGACCCGACCTCCCCGAGGCTGAATCGATAGGAGGCCTGGATCCGTGTCGAATTCACACATGCAGTGTCCCCCCCATGATACACCGTCAGGGAAAAACCACATCTTCCGAAATCCCTAAGTCCCATTCCAGTTCGCACTTGACCTAAAGACCGGGTCCGGCATGGCAACTGCTTAAGGGTAGATTGCCTCTTTGGCCAGTTTTTGCCGGCGGCAGCTGGCTACACGCCGGCG
>CAYOVN010000181.1:0-6365 GCA_964407425.1 uncultured Gemmatimonadaceae bacterium | reverse complement strand
CGGCCCCGGTCCAAGTTACTCGTAGCGCAAAGCCTCGATAGGATCCAAACGGGCTGCACGACGCGCCGGCCAGATCCCGAAGAACAGGCCCACGGCACCAGAGAAACCTAGAGCCATCAGGACGGAATCCCATGCCACCGCAGTGGTCTGCCCCCCCCAGGTGGCAAGGAGAAAAGCACCCCCCCATCCGACCCCCACCCCGATGAGTCCCCCTAAAAGACAGAGGGCGAGGGACTCAACCAAAAACTGGAAGAGAATGTTAGACCTGGTAGCCCCCATGGCCTTCCGGACCCCGATCTCCCGGGTCCGCTCCGTGACGCTCACCAGCATGATGTTCATGATGCCGATGCCGCCCACCAGCAAGCTCACGGCGCCGATACCGGCCAGGAGGAATGTGAAGGTCTGGGCCGTCTCTTCGAAAGTCGCAAGGAGGTCAGCGAAGTTCCGGATGTCGAAGTCGGCGTCCTCCCCCGGGGGAATCTGGTGTTCCCTCCGGAGGATGCGGTCGATCTCGGCATACCCCCGGTCCATAACCTTCTGAATCTCGTTCGGCCGGGTCTCTCCACTGGCCTGCACCTGGACTGAGACAGCGCCGAGATAATCCCGCCCGCCGCTCACCCGGTAGAGCTGTGTATTCAGAGGGATGTAGACCCGTTCGTCCGGGTTCATCCACCCGGACGAAGTGCCCTTGGTCTTCAGCACGCCGATGACTTCGAAGGTGATCCCTCGGATCTGAACACTCCGGCCCAGCAGAAGCTCCGGAGGGACACCCCCCAAGCTCAAGGGGACATCCGCCCCGATCACGGCGACCCGACGCCTGCCCTGATCCTCTCCCACGTCGAAGAGTCGGCCGTGAGTGATTTCGTGGTTGTTCATCTCGAAGTACTCGGGCCAGGTCCCGAGGACCTCCAGATTGTCATTCCACCGCAGGTAGGTCACCTGCTGCCGAGAGGAACTCTCCGGGGCGACCTTCAGGAGACCGCCTGAATTGTCCCGAAGGGCATAAGCATCATCCACGTACATTCGAGCAGAACCGGAGGCGATACCCATGCCTCCCCCGCGCCCGCGGGTCGGAGAAATGGAGAGGATGTTCGTCCCCATCCCCTCGATCTGAGCCTGAATCTGCTTCTGGGCACCTTCCCCGAGGGACACCATAGTGATCACCGCCGCCACACCGATGATGATGCCAAGGGTGGTCAGGATGGACCGAAGGGCATTGGCACGGATGGCCGCCATGGCCACCGCAACGATCTCAATCGAGAGCAGAGAACCTTTTTGACCGATCATCAGTATCCCCTAGTGTCTCCCCATACCCATACCGGGCATCATCCCCCTCATTCGGTTTCTCATGTCCTCCTGCTCCTGCATGAGCTGGGCGACCCCGATGAGGGCCACCATCTCCCCTTCTTCGAGCCCTGCCAGGATCTCGGTGTTGTCCCAATCGTTCACCCCCATGAGGACCGGCCTCATTTCCAGCGTCGAATCCGGGAGCATGACAAAAGCTATGCCGGGCCGGGGGTTTGCCGAGGTATTCATAAGCCCTGAAAGGGCCGGGTTGATCTCCTGGAGAGCCATGGCCCCGCCTTCTGCCCCCGGAGCCCCACCGGCGGACGCCCCACCCTCAGCCATCCGAGTGCGGAATCCGGCCATCACGGCGTCCAGCGAGTCCTGGGAGATCTCTCCGCTTTCCACCTTGGCCCGGAGATCCGCCATCATCGCCCTTCGGTCCGTCACCTCACCACCGGGGGCACTCCCACCCTCCTGGGGAGCGCCCTGAGGGGCGGCTCCATCACCCGTGGGCGGAGCCTGGCCACGACCACCGGCACCCCCCCGGGCCCCACGGATGGACCCCAAACCGGCATCCTGGGCCAGCTGGCTGAATACCGCGTAGTCAAACTCAATCTCCGGATCCAGCCCTAGCACGGACGCCGCAGGAGCCATCTCCTGGGGTTGCACCACTGCGTTGTTGGGGACGACAAGAACGTTCGGCCGCTCCACCAGGAGCGTCTCCACTTCGGCGTTCATCCCCGGCATCAGGAGTCCTCGCCTGTTGTCCAGGCGAACGATGACCGGGAACATGGTGACATTCTGTTGATTCACCGCCTTGGGCTCCATCTTCTCTACGACCCCGAGGAAGATCTGGCCCGGATAGGCTTCAACCTCGACGGACGTCTCCTGGCCAGGCTTGATCTGACCCATGTCCGTCTCGTCGACGAAAACCCGGACCTGGACCTCATCGAGATTGGCCATGACAAAAAGGGCGGTGCCCCCGGATACATTCGAGGAGGCGGACTGAATGACCGTTCCCTCCTCTACGGCCCGGGTGAGGATGGTGCCCGCGCTGGGAGCCCGGATGGTAACGTCGTACCGCTGAAGCTCCCTCAGTTCCTTGTTCGTTTCTGCCTTCACCAGGGAGGCCTGAGCGTTGGCGTAGTCCGACCGCTGGCCCTCAAATTCCTGTTCGGTGATCACGCCTGCCTCAAAAAGCCTTGTGGATCGGTCCAGTTGGGCCTCGGAGATCTCAGCCCGGACCACGGCTACATTGTGGTCGGCCACCGCCTGTTCGTAGGCGTTGGCCACATCTCGGGGATCGATCTCCGCCAGCAGGTCACCAGGTTGGACTTCGTCTCCAACGTCGACATGGAGCCGCAGAACCTCGCCTGAGGCTTTTGATTTCACCTCGATTTCCCGGACCGGCTCCACATTTCCCGTGGCCTCCGTCGTGATCCGCATGTCTTCGCGGAGGACAGGTTGAGCCTGAAGGGAGGGCGCCTCGGCGGCCTCACCTCGGCTGCAACCCCACATCCCCAGGGCCAAAACACCCACCAGGCCGGACGTCAGGAGTCCACGCGCACCTTGAAGAATCGACAGCCTGTTATGTCGAGGACCCACTGAGTCGGACTCGGCCAGAAAGAACATCCTCATGCTTCGGCTCCTGCTTGTTGATTGACAAAATCTCTTTCGATCAGTCCATCCAGGAGATGGACCTGCCGGTTGGCGTAAGCGGCGATGTTGTTCTCATGCGTCACTAGGACAATGGTCTGTCCCTCTTCGTTGAGCTTGGCGAGAGTATCCATGATTTCCTCCCCCGTCACCGAGTCCAGATTGCCCGTCGGTTCGTCGGCCAGAAGGAGGGCTGGGTTGTTGATCAGGGCTCGAGCGATGGCCACTCTCTGGCGCTGCCCGCCGGAAAGCTCGGGCGGTTTGTGATCCATCCGATCACCAAGTCCTACCAAACGGAGCTTCTCTCTGGCCAACTCCTTACGCTCTTTGGCCCGAACCCCGGCATAGATGAGAGGGAGTTCCACATTGTGAAGAGAAGTGGCTCTGGGGAGGAGGTTGAAGGTCTGGAACACAAACCCGATGGATTTGTTCCGGACCCGGGCCAACTCGTCATCTGAGAGGTCCTTCACCCGTGTTCCGCTGAGCCAATATTCCCCTTCCGTGGGTGTATCCAGACACCCCAGGAGATTCATGAAGGTGGACTTCCCGCTGCCGGACGGACCCATGACGGCAACGAACTCCCCCACCCTGATCTCCATATCCACACCGCGCACGGCCCGGACCGTCTCTGCACCCAGGACATAATCTTTTCTCAAGCCCTGAGTCTTGATGATAAGGTCGCTCACAACATGCTCCTCATGGCAACTCCCCGGAGGGATCCACCGTTAGCGTTAATCCCGGCCCTCACCTTTGCCCGAGATCGAATCTTCCCTTCGTTCCTGTCTGTGCCGGTCCCACTCGGCCCGAAGTGAATCGTAGGCCATTAGCTGACCCTCCGTCATCACACCCCGGACTTCTTCCCGAACCTGCCGGTTCAGCTCTCCGTAACGGGTCGAGTAGGCCTCATCGAATTCGTCATGGAGGGCACTCATCTGACCCCTGAAATATCCTACGATGGAGTCGACCTTCTCCTTTTGGGCATCAGAGAGACCCAGCTGATCCAAAATCATGGGAGGTCTTCGGTGAGTGGAATCCCTGGGCTCGGAAGGGGGGCGGGACGGGTCCCGCGAGCGCTGGGAATCGAAACCTCTGCCCCGATCCATCCCCCGCTGACCATCAGGTCCACTGAACTCCTCGCCTGCCACAGTCCTGGCCCCCAGCTTGCGATCCAGGGCAACTCCCAGGACCACCCCTGCGCTCAATACCAGGGTAAGGACCAACGCCGTGGTGAGTCGGGCCCGGGTACTACGCTCCAAAGTCATGTTCAGAACCCTCCGGATCCAGCAAGGAAAGCGACCGTTTCAAGTTCCGCTCCACGCCCCAGAACAGTCGGTATGGGTTCACCTTCCACACCCTCCAGGAGTACCTCTTCCAGTGCCATGGGAGAAAACGGATCACCCGGTTCCTCGTGACCCAGAACAAAGATCCCTGCCAGAGTCGCCGCCAGGAGGGTCAGCGGGACAAGGGTCTTCCGCCACTGGAACACCACTTCTGCAATGGTCCAATCACCGGCCATCTGCCGGCGGGCCAGCTCGGCCCGGGCTCGTGACATGATCTGTTCGTGGGTCCGGATCCAGTATCCAGGATCCCGAAACCCCGGGTCCAAAGCGTCAAGCTCGGTTCTGTCTTCGATTTCCTTCATTTCTCCTCCCCTTTCGGGGCGATGCCGCGAAAAGCCCCCAGGCGATCCCTGAGATGCTTCCTGGCAAAATGGAGGTGGGATCGTACGGTGCCTTCCGGGACACCCAATTTCTCCCCGATCTCCCGGTGCTTCCAGCCTTCCAGGTCATGGAGAAGCAGCACTTCCCTTCTGACCTCCGAGAGCCCCACCAGACCGTCTTCCAACTGCTCCCTGATTTCGAGCCTCCTTAGATCCTCCCCCGGCCCCCCCACACCCGGAGTAATCTCCGGTGTGAGCTCCTCTCCCCTTCTCAGCCGTTCCCGCCGAAGCAGGTTTTTAGCCCGGTTTCGAACGATGGTGAGGAACCACCCTCCGAATCGTTCCGGGTTCCGGCAATCCTCCAGACGCTTGAGGGCGACCAGGAAAGCTTCCTGGGAGACATCTTCCGCATCCTCCGGGTTCCCGGTGACCGAGAGAGCGACGAGGTACCCGGGACGCATGTACCGCGTCACCAAGGCCCCGAAAGCCTCGGATTGGCCCTCAAGGGCCGCCCGCACCAACTCGCCGTCGCTTCTCTCTTTCAAGGCACTTATAGGACACGGTAGAGGGTGATGTCGTTGAGGTGGCTAAAAATGAAGGGCACCCGTCCGGTATCAGGACGGATGCCTCTCAAATTAACCCTTCAGGGGGAGACTCCGGAGATCAGCTCTCTCCACCCCCTTCTCTAGATAGGATCGAGCCCTAGCGAAGGTTCCAATCTTCGACCGAGTTTTCCGGAAGATCTCCTCCGATACCTCGGCGGAAATATGCGGGGGATCTCAAACCCCGACCTGATCTCACTCCCCGACCCTGCCGCATGGCCACGGGGGCATGGGCCTGTCCACGGGCCATGGGCCGAGCCGCCACCCCACCTCTCCCACCCCGGGGGTTACCTTGGACACCAGCCCCGCGGCCCTGGCCCTGGAAGGCTCCTCCGCCCCGAGGGCTCACGGTTGCTCCCCGGCCTCCCCGGGCAGCTCCGCCCCTACCCGCCCCGGGCCTCCCCTCCCAAACCATGGGTTGAAGCCTGTTGTGCTGATCCACGGTGAGGATCTCCTGCACTCTGCCCCTGAGGGGGGCGGAGGCAGTGATGAGTTCACCTCTCAGAGCATCCATCTGACGGAATCCATCAGCCCGGTCGAGGTCGCCAGCCCTTATGCCTTCCTGCAGGGTGTTCATTTCCTCAGTCAGCCCCGCGATCTCACCGTCCATGAGGGTCTTCATTTCCTGAAGCTGGGCCACCTGCTCGCCGGAAAGTGCCAACTCCTCCTGGTGCTCGATCGCCACTGCCGCCGAACTTCCCAGATTCGGACCGGCCGGATCCTGGAATCCGCGACCTCTCCCGCCGAACCCTCTTTGGGCCTCCAGAGGCCCCGCTGCGACACCCAGGGCAATGACCAGAGCACCCCCGAAATATCTCCAATGTCCACGCATCGTCGTCTCCCCCCCTTTTAAAAACAAATCAAAAGACCAAGGCTGATCCGGGAGGGCGTCTGCCCCCCGTCCTCGCGCCTAGAAGCGGAAGAACCTCAGTTCCCATGCTCCTATAAATACAGATGGTTTCACGGGGTATTCGTTAAAAAATGAACGGGAGGAAAAAAAGACGGCGACTCCCAACTGGGAGTCACCGCCGGGTTGGGGTGGAGGCTACCCGGGGGTTGGAGCCGCCACCGCCATTTTGATGCGTCTGTATTCTAAGCCGCGCCCTTCCACCTTCCGTACGGTAGGGTGGGTGGGGGGGGTACTTCCCCGCCCCAGATAA
>CAYOVN010000180.1:4540-6414 GCA_964407425.1 uncultured Gemmatimonadaceae bacterium | reverse complement strand
CAACCACGCTCGCCTGGATGAAATCCGGCAGGCCCATCTGGCCTTCCTGGCTCCTGGTGCGGAAGCGGGCCGGGACCTTCCGGCTATCGGCCACCTTGGCTATGGGGTTCATGGAAACGAAGCGTCGTCGGGGGAAGCCGCCATGCTCACGGCCTACTGGTTGGTTGCAGGGACCGGGGCCGAAGTCGAGAAGTACCTGGACGAAGGGATCTTCCACATCGAACCGACCCAGAACCCTGACGGTCGGGACCGGTTCGCCCACTGGGCCAATATGAACCGGGCCGAACCCTTTGTGGCCGATCCACTCGATCGGGAGCACAACGAAGTTTGGCCAGGTGGCCGCACCAACCACTACTGGTTCGACCTCAACCGAGACTGGCTCCCCCTGGTCAACCCGGAGAGCAAGGCTCGGATCGACTTCCATCATCAATGGAGGGCGAATGTAGTCACCGACCACCACGAGATGGGAACCAGCAGCTCATTCTTCTTTGAACCCACAAAACCCGTCGGGAGCTGGAATCCTCTCCTCCCTGAACGGCTCTACACGGACCTCACCATGACCTTCGCCGGGTATTGGGCGGACGCCATGGATGAGATCGGCTCCCTATACTTCAACGAGGAAACCTTCGACAACAGCTACCCGGGATACGGCTCCACCTATCCGAACTTCCTCGGGGGCTTGGCAGTCCTGTTCGAACAGGCCAGCTCCAGGGGCCATGTTCAGGAGAGTTCCCATCACGGCCTCATTACCTTCGCCTTCACGATCAGGAATCAGCTTCGGGCCGGCATGGCCACCGTCGAGGCGACGGTGGAGAACCGGGAAACACTCCAGGGATACCAGCGGGATTTCTATGCCTCGGCCCTTACCGAAGGCACGGACTATGAAGTAAGCGCCTGGGTGTTTGGGAGCCCCCACGATGCCACCCTCAACCGGGAATTCATCGAGCTGCTCCTCCGCCATAGGATTCAGGTTTTTGACTTGGAATCCCAGCAGGAAGGAAACGGGGTCACCTTCATTCCGGGCAATGCTTGGGTGGTCCCGGCCAGCCAACCCATGTACCGGCTGGCCAGGTCCGTTTTCGAACGTCCGGAGACCTTCGCAGATAGTGTCTTCTACGATGCCTCAGCCTGGACCGTGAGCCTGGCCTACGGCATGCCTGACCTGGAGCTTCAGGGCAGTCAGATCCCGCTGGGGGCACAACTCTCCGGTGTTCCGGCCCTTCAGGGAGCGCGAAGCGTGGAGCGGAGTTCCATCGCCTACCTGATGGACTGGAGCGACTCGGGTACGCCAAGGGCGCTTCAGTCGATGCAGGCGGCTGGGGTCAGAGCCGAAGCTGCTTTTGCTCCTTTCACGGCCCGGACAACCGAGGGCGACGTGGCCTTTGTCCGGGGATCCATCTCCATTCCCGTAAGCACCCAGAAGCTGGACCCCGAGGCACTCCACGGGGCGGTTACAGCGGCGGCCCGGGAGGCCAACGTTCCCGTTTACTCTGCCCTGACCGGGAGTTCTGTGGAAGGAATCGACCTGGGGAGTGGGAATTTCAGGCCGGTTCGGGCTCCGAGGGTTTTAATCCCCATGGGGGAGGGCGTCTCCTCCCAGGAGGTGGGCCAAATCTGGCATTTGCTGGACCAGCGGATCGGGATGCCCGTCACCAAGGTGGACGTTTCCGACTTGGGGCGGGTGAGTTGGGCGGACTATGACGTCCTCGTTTTGGTTTCCGGGAATCTCTCTTCCTTTTCCGGGAATCGCCTGGAGGCGTTGAAGGCCTGGGTCCGAAGCGGTGGAACTGTCATCGCTCAGAGGGACGCTGCCGCCTGGGCGACCCGGAACGGGCTTACGCCGAACATCAGTGAACCTGGACGGGGAAGCCCCC
>CAYOVN010000180.1:0-4440 GCA_964407425.1 uncultured Gemmatimonadaceae bacterium | reverse complement strand
GGGCCACAAGCCATCGGTGGATCCATTTGGGAAGCGGATCTGGATATCACCCACCCTCTCGGGTTCGGATACCACCGCCGGTTCCTACCCGTCTGGCGTGATCACAACACTTTCTTCGCACCAAGCGCAAACGCATACAGCACGGTGGCCCGGCTCACCGAAGACGACCCATTCCTCAGCGGCTACATCTCGGACAAGAACCGTGAACTTCTGCGGGGATCGCCCTCCGTCATGGCGGACAGACTTGGCGGGGGCGCCGTGGTTCTCTTCGCTGACAACACCAATTTCCGCGGGTACTGGCGGGGTACGAACCGACTGTTCCTGAATGCACTCTTCTTCGGTAACCACATTCAGGTTCCTTGATCATCTGAGGGGTTCGACATGTTGGAAAAGGAAGGGCTTGGCCCGGTAGTGGAGGGCCCGTCCAGGTTCGCCAGAATGGGATTGGCTGCCCTCGTGATGTCACTTGCCGCCTCCCAAGGATGAAGGCGCCTCAAAGAGTGATTCCTCAACAATGAACCGACCGCAACTCAGAGCTTCCCTGCGGGTCCTTTTCGTCGGCCTCGGGCTCGTGTCCTTTTCCGGATGCGGATATTCGACCCAGGATCTGATCCTCCTCGATTCGGTCACCCGGGCACCCGTTCCCGGGGCCCTGATCTTTTCTCCCGGCGAGCTGACCGTGTATCGCTCCGACGTCCATGGGAGGGTGGACCTTCCCCACGGGTACGGAGGCGGTGCGGTCAGGGTTTTCGCCAAGAACTACCGGCCCCAGGAGGTTTCGACCTTGGAAGGCCCAACCGAGGCGGCCTCGACCGAGACAAGCTCGGCTCACATGGGTTTGGATGGAGCAGCCCACAAGGAGATCCTCCTCACCTTCGACGAGGCTCTCGTCAATCCGGTGGAGGCCCGACTGGTCTTCGGGATGGCCGACACCCTCAGGGGTACCTACGGCCCCTACCGGGAGAACAACGACCTCCTTTCCTATGATCTCAACCTCAAGGTTGATGTGGAGGAGAAGTTTCTTAGCGGTTGGAATACCGTCCGTTTCAGAATGTTGGAGGACGGGGACCGGATTCAGCTGGATCTCTTCGAGAACATGGATGTGGACAAGATCCTCTGGGGGGAGATGGAGCTGGCTTTCTCCCGGGAGTTCAATGCGGTTTTTGTGGACTTCCCCTCGGTGCTGATGGCAGGGGAAGAACACTCCATCGATTTCCACTACTCGGGCCATCCGGTGGAGACGGGTCGCTTCGGTGGCTTCACCTTCGCCCAGGATTCCCTTGGCAATCCCTGGGTTTTTACGGCCAACCAGGGAATCGGCGCCAGTCTCTGGTGGCCCAACAAGGACCAGCAACCCGATGAGGTCGAGGAGATGACCATCAACGTCACGGTCCCATCTGGCCTGGTGGACGTGTCGAATGGCCGGTTCCTGGGGGCTGACGATCTCGGGGACGGAACGACCCGGTACCGCTGGAAGGTCCACTATCCCATCAACAACTACTCGGTTTCGGTCAACATCGGGACCTACGCCCAGTTCTCGGAAACCCTTGGGGATCTGACCCTGGATTTCTATGCCCTCCCCTATCACATGTCGGAAGCCACCGAGCAGTTCGCCCAGGCGAAGCCCATGCTTCAATGCTACTCCGACAAATTCGGCGAGTACCCCTTCATGGAGGACGGCTACAAACTCATCGAGGTCCCCTATTCGGGCATGGAGCATCAGAGCGCTGTCACCTACGGGAATCTCTTTCAGAACGGGTATCTGGGGCGGGACTGGACAGGAGTGGACATCAGCACTCGTTTCGACTTCATCATCATCCACGAAAGCGGTCACGAGTGGTACGGAAACAGCGTCACGGCCAACGACGTTTCCGACGCCTGGATTCATGAGGGATGGGATACCTGGGCCGAGGCGGTTTATGTGGAGTGTCTGTGGGGATACGAGGACGCCATCACGTACATCAATGGCTATCAGGAGAAGGTAGGGAATCGGGCCCCCATCATCGGGCCAACCGGTGTGAATCACTGGCCCACTCAGGACCAGTATTTTAAGGGCGCCCTCTTCATGAACACGCTCCGTCATGTCGTGGATGATGAGGACCTTTGGTGGGATCTGATCCGGGAGTACACGGACCACTTCAAATACCAGAACATCTGGACCACTGATGTCATCAACTTCTTCAATGCCCGCTTACAGAAGGACCTGAGGCCCGTCTTCCAGCAGTACCTTTACTTTCCAGACCTCCCGGTTCTTCAGCTTCGAGCTGACGGAGATTCGGTGGAGTTCCGCTGGAAGGCTGACGTGGAGGATTTCGACATGCCGGTGAAGGTTCGGGCAGGGGACCGACTCATCACGATTTACCCGACGATGGACTGGCAGGCCGAATCGCTAGCTGGTATTGAGTTTCCGGACTGGCAGCCCGCAACGGAGCTTTTCTACATCGCCGTGGAAAGGTTGTAGCTCGCCGTGAGACCCTTTCGCCGAATGACCACTGCTTCCACCGGCCTCTTCCTCCTTGTAGTCGGGTTGGGGGCTTGTGAACAAGGAGGCGACACTGTGAGCCCAGGCGTAATCAAGGAGCTTTTCGACACGACAGCGGAGGGGGAGACTGTCCACCAGTTCACCCTCACCAATCCCAACGGCTTACGCGCCCAGGCCATCAGTTACGGGGGCATCATCACCTCCCTGGAAACCCCGGATCGACGAGGTGAGATGGCCGATATCGTGTTGGGGTTCCATGACCTGCAGGGGTACCTGGAGGCGTCGCCGTACTTCGGGGCCATTGTGGGACGCTACGGGAATCGGATCGCCGGCGGACGGTTCGAGTTGGGCGGGGAGGAGTTCGTCCTTGCTCGAAACGACGGCGCGAACCACTTACACGGTGGACTCAGAGGCTTCGACAAAGTGGTCTGGGAAGGGGAGACGTTCGGGACGGAACACGGTGTGGGCGTCGTTTTTCGGTACACTAGCCCCGACGGGGAAGAAGGGTACCCGGGGACGCTCGAGGTGGAGGTCACCTACACCCTCACCGATGCCGATGAACTCGTGGTGGACTACTTCGCTACCGCCGACCGGGCTACGCCTGTAAACCTTACCCAGCACTCCTATTTCAATCTGGCCGGCCACGGGGCCGGGGACGTCCTCGGACATGAACTGCGGATTCCGGCGGAGCGCTTTACACCGGTTGATGAGACGCTGATTCCGATAGGAGAGCTGGCTGCCGTGGACGGGACGCCCTTCGACTTCCGAACGGCCTTCAGCATCGGTTCCCGCATCGATGCGCAAGACGAACAGCTGGGGTTTGGTGGAGGCTACGATCACAATTTCGTCCTGGACGGAACCCATGCTGAGAAGGGCCAAGGGGGTGCTGAAACCGGGGCAGGGGGCGTTTGGGAGGAAGGGACCAGTGCGGATTCCGAAGGCCTGGTCCTGGCCGCGGAGGTCTTCGAGCCCTCCAGCGGGAGAACACTCCAGATCCTAACCGAGGAACCGGGGGTTCAGTTCTATTCGGGGAATTTCCTGGATGGGACAATCTCCGGGAAGGACGGCGTGGTCTACCAATACCGGGCCGGGTTCTGTCTGGAAACCCAGCACTTTCCAGACTCTCCCAACCAGGTAGAATTTCCGTCCACCATCCTTCACCCCGGTGACGAGTACCGGAGCCGCACCATCTTCCGGTTCGGGATCGGGTGACCGCACGACAACTTGCCGAATACTGAAGCTTCTCAGCATTTTCCCGAGTCTCACGAAGGGTTGTTGGGGACACACCGGATTGGAGAATCCATGTTTGATTCCAAGTTTCTCAGATTTGCTGGCCTATTGGCATTTGGAGCGGTCCTCACCGCTTCGCCGGCCCCCGCGGCCGGCCAGGAAGACCCCGTGGTGGCCAAGATCATCGAGCTCGGCACCACCGACAATCAGGTCATGAAGTGGGCGGACTACGCCACCAATCGATTCGGTGGGCGGATTTCCGGCTCCGATGCCTATGTAAATGCCGCTGAATGGGCCCTCTGGCAGTTCGAGGAATGGGGCTTGGAGGCTCATCTGGATCCGGTCGGTGAAGTGCCGGTGGGCTTCAATCGGGGTCCCTGGTTCGGGAAGATGGTCACACCGGATGAAAAAGCACTCTACTTCGGGACACCTTCCTTTACGGCCGGTACAAAGGGCGTGCAGCGAGGGAGGGCCGTCATCCTGAATGCCGACCCCTTCTCCATTCCGGGCCGGAGACCGAGTCCTGAGGATGTAGCTGCGAAAAAGGCCGCCGTGGATGAGGCCATCGCCGAGGTTCGAGCCGATCCGGCCAAATTCGATGGCGCATGGGTCCTGATCAGCGGCGAGAACTCCGGGTTCGGGAGGGATGGCCGCCGGAATACACCGGAGTACTCGGACTCCCAACTCATGCCCCCCCTGACCAGGACGCTGATGGAAGCCGGGGCCCT
>CAYOVN010000179.1:0-6426 GCA_964407425.1 uncultured Gemmatimonadaceae bacterium | reverse complement strand
GTCAAAAGAAATCCACCCCCGACGGCCCCGATGTCACCGCCCACAACAACCTCAGCTCCTTCCCTGGCCGCCAACTCCAGAGCCACATCCTCGGAGAAGGGCTCGTCAGGATCCCTGACCATTCGAGCGAGCCCCGCCGAAACGGCCCTGGGGTTCATGAGGTCGAATGTCGGAGACTGCTCCAGGTCGATGCGTAGGGCTTCAGTTACCAGGTCGCTTGGGGCTTCCGATTCCACCGTGCTCTGGAAGTCGGCCAGGATCACCAACCCTCCCTCTTCGATGACACCCTGAGCCAAGAGGGTCCCGGGAGAGCCGATTCCCGTGACCCGCATCAAGCCGAACGTAGCCGCGGAAATGCCCAGGAGGGCGAAGGCGAAAACGCCCCCCAGCAGGGCCCGTTTCCAGGTCAGGAACCCTCGAAGGGCCCGGGGTCTACGGGCAGGTTCGACAGGGGGGATCTCCAAGTCCGGGAAGGGTTGGATATCACGATTCGAGACTCCTGCGTCGGTAGCCAAAGGGGCTTCCGACCCATCCGATTCCGACGCCACCCTCCTCTTTTCAGGCGTTTGTACGAATGCCGTCGCCATCACAACGGGAAGGCCCAGCGCCAGGACCACCAGGGCTCCCATGAAGGTCCAGTCCGGAAGAAGGCCCCGGCTGGTGAACAGGTCCATAACCTCCAGGACCGCCCACCCCATGCCCAGAAAGGCTGCTGCTGCCTGCCAGAGGCCGCGTCGATGGATTTCGTGAAAGAGCCCTGAGAGTCGGAGCATGTAGAGTCCGGTCCGGTCTAAGAATGGTCGATTCCGATGGGTATGCGTCCGAAAGGACTCAGATCGTACGCCCGAGGAAGGTGGTGGTTCCACCTGAGTTCTTCGGGATTCCCGCTTGACTTGTCCCGATCCATGGGTGCCCCCTCGAGCCGAGTCCGAAGTCCTCCCTCCGCGCGGGGACACTATTCCGCCATGCGGGGTAACGGGTCCTAGGATCCTTCGATCCCACCGTCCAACCTCGTTTCAGGATGCCCATGACTTCGACTCGTCCGTCGTTCCGGTTCCCGCCCCCCCTGGTGCTCCTATCCGGAGCAGTATTCCTGGCTGCTGCGGCTTCGTGGATCCTGCCTGCCGGGCTCTACGATCGAGTCGAGGACGAGGTCACCGGACGGACCGTCGTTGTGAGCGGCACATACCAGGCGGTGGATTCCGCGCCGGTGGGGCTGTTCGATGCCCTGGTCGCCATGCCCCGGGGGATGATCAACGCCGGGGAGGTCATTTTCCTGGTTTTCCTGATTGGCGGGGCATTTACAGTGGTGGATCAGTCAGGGGTTCTGCGTCGGGCGGTGAGTTGGCTGGTGAAGGTGTTGGGAGACCGGACCATCCTGGTCATCCCCATCATCGCCATCCTTTTTGCTACCGGGGGCGCTCTCGAAAACATGTCCGAGGAAGTCATCGCCCTGATCCCGGTCCTCCTGGTCCTCACGAACCGCCTGGGTTACCGACCCATGGTGGCCGTGGCCATGAGCACGGGGGCGGCGATCGTTGGTTCGGCCTTCAGCCCCATCAACCCCTTTCAGGTGGGAATCGCCCAGAAGCTGGCGGAGCTTCCTCTATTGTCCGGCGGGATATTTCGCCTGGTGGTCCTGGCTTTCGCTCTAAGTCTCTGGATTTTCTTTGTCATGAGGATGGCGAAGGCGACGGCTGTCGAGCCGCAAGCTCAGGGTGCGGAAGCCGCTGAAGATTCCCTGTCCGGGAGAGACGGCCTGATTCTCGGATTGGTGGTTGCCACCTTTTCTGTAATGGTTTGGGGGATCCTGGCTCGGGATTGGGGATTCAACGATATGTCGGGCCTCTTTTTCGGTATGGGAATCGCCGTGGGGGCGGTGGCTGGGTTGGGCGTGGTTCAAACGTCCGAGGCATTTGTCCGGGGGTTCAAGGATATGACCCATGCAGCCCTTCTCATCGGGTTCGCTCGGGCGATTTTTGTGGTTCTGGAGGAAGGGCGGATCGTGGACACCATCGTCAACTCCATGGTCACTCCTCTCGAGAGCTTACCGGCCATGGCCTCGGCCATAGGGATGGTGGGTGCTCACATCGCAATTCACTTTCCGGTGCCGAGCGTCAGCGGTCAGGCTGTCCTGACGATGCCAGTCCTGGTGCCCCTCTCGGACTTGTTGGGTTTGTCCCGGCAGGTGACGGTCCTTGCCTACCAGACCGGCGCTGGCCTGACGGATATGATCATCCCCACCAGTGGGGCCCTCATGGCCATCTTGGCCACCGCGAAGGTTCGGTACGAAGATTGGATTCGCTGGGTATTACCTTTTTATGGCATCCTCGTCTTGGTGGGTATCCTGGCCATCGGGGCGGCCATTGCCCTTGGGATCTAGGTACCTGAAAACGAATAGGCCATGCTCTCAGAGTTTCTTGTTTTTCTCCGACTGGGTTTCGAGCACATCGCCGATATCCAGGGCTACGACCATATCCTCTTTGTAGTGGCTCTTTGTGCCGGCTACGAGCCAAGGCATTGGAGGAAGCTTCTGATCCTGGTCACAGCCTTCACGCTGGGGCACTCCCTGACCCTCGCGCTGGCGACCCTCCGCATCATCACCATCAATGATGCGTTGGTGGAGTTTCTGATACCTCTGACCATTCTCATCACCGGGGTCATGAACATCGTGACCACCTCGTCCAAGGGGAATGAGGCGGTGGAGGGGAAGGGGGTTCGAGGCCTGAAATACGCCTTGGCTTTGGCCTTCGGGCTCATCCACGGGATGGGGTTTTCGAACTTCCTCAGGAGCCTCCTGGGGCAGGAGGAGGGGATTGCCCTTCCTCTTTTTTCCTTTAACGTTGGGTTGGAGTTGGGCCAGATCTGTATCGTCGTTGCGGTCCTGATCCTCACGTTTTTAATGGTGAGGGTGTTCCGTATGCGCAGGCATGACTGGGTCCTCGTCTTGTCTGGGGCGACGGTGGGTGTGGCCCTTGTTCTTATGGTGGAGCGGTTGGCCGCCTGAATTCTCTCGGTAGGGAGCACATTGTGATGAAGCACTCGTTCGGTCGCTGGCTGGGGATCCTCTCCGTTTTGGCTGTTCTAGCCCCAACGCCTGGTGCGGCCCAGTACTGGCTGCACGACGATGGGTCGAAGACGAACCGTTCCATGTTCCGTCTTATGGATGAATGGCCCACGCCGAACAGCTATCGGACCGGGGCCGGTTCGCCGGGACCGGACTATTGGCAACAGCAGGTCGATTACGTCATCGAGACGAGTATCGATACGGTCAGCCACATCGTTTCCGGCTCCGAACGGATCGCCTACCATAACAACTCGCCCGAGGAACTGACCTTCCTCTGGGTCCAACTCGACCAGAACACTCGGTCCATCGAACACAGCCGGGCTTATCAGATGCAGGGAGCCCTCCCGGAAGAGATCTCTCCGGGCTTTCGCCGATTCGTTGGCCTCACCCAGTTCGACGGGGGCCACAACATTACCCGGGTCCAGCTTGCCGGCCATGAAGGTGCCCTGGTCGACGCCGACTATCGTATCAACAACACCATCATGAGAATCAACCTCCCCCACGGCCTTCCTGCAGGGGGAGTTCTCGAGTTTGAGATCGATTGGAACTTCCTGGTTCCGGACAATGGCCGAGGTGCGAAGGAACGGCTCGAGGATGGCTGGATCTATGAGCTGGCTCAGTGGTTCCCCCGGATGAGCGTCTTCGACGACGTGAACGGGTGGCAGACGGATCAGTTCTTCGGCCGGGGAGAGTTCTACCTGGAGTTCGGGAACTACGATGTGAAGATCACCGTTCCGTGGAACCACATCGTGGATGCCACCGGGGAGCTGCAGAACCCGGAGGACGTTCTGACGCCGACGCAGATGGAACGGCTGGAAATGGCGTATCAGTCCGAAGAGCCCCTGTTCATCGTCGGAGCCGATGAGGTCATGGACCCGGCCAGCCGCCCGGTTCAGGACGGGATGGTAACCTGGCACTACAAGGCCGAGAACGTCCGAGACTTCGCATGGGTGTCATCCAAGCTCTTTGTGTGGGACGCCGCTGGATTCCAATACAGCCCCGATCACGAGATCATCAAGGTCCACTCTCTCTATCCCAGGGAGGCCATGCCCCTATGGGACAAGGTTTCCACGAGAGCCACGCTTCAGACGTTAAAAACTTATGGGGCGCTGGCCTTCGAGTATCCCTATCCCAAGGCCATCAATGTGAACGGCCCTCAGGGAGGGATGGAATATCCCATGGTGGCCTTCTGTGGCGTGCGGCCGCAGCCGGACGGGAGCTACAGCGACCAGGCTGAGCGGGGCCTGATCGGGGTGACGATCCACGAGGTGGGGCACAACTGGTTCCCCATGATCGTGGATTCTGATGAGCGGAAATGGACCTGGATGGACGAGGGCTTGAACACGTTCCTCCAGTATTACGGACAGTTGGACTACGCCGAAACCTACTGTGGGGCCCAGTGGACACAGAATGAGAACTGCGTGTTCCAGGGTGGGCGAGGTCCGGCCCCGGGGATCGTGTCCTACATGCAGGACCCGGATCAGGTCCCTCTTATGACCGAGTCCGATTTGATCCACAAAGACTTCGGGAACAACGGATACACAAAGCCAGCCACCGGCCTTGTCATGCTCCGGGAACACATTCTCACGGAAGGCCCCTTCGATGAGGCCTTCAGCGGCTACTCCAAGAAGTGGATGTTCAAGAAGCCGAAGCCTGCCGACTTCTTCCGATCGATGGAAGATGGGGCTGGGGAGCACCTGGCCTGGTTCTGGAGGGGATGGTTCTACACTACCCACGCCAACGACCAGGCTCTGGATATGGTGGCCACCCAGGACGCCTCGGAGCTGATCGGGAGTACCGATCAGGGCCAGTACTACCACCGGGTCCGGATTCGGAACGAGGGAGGCCTGGTGATGCCGGTGGAGATGGAGTTCACTTTCGCGGATGGCTCCACGGAACGCATGGAACTCCCGGTGGACGTCTGGAGAAACAACGAACTCACCTTCACCAAGGGTTTCTTCAGCTCCAAGGCGCTGGTGAAGGTCGAACTGGATCCGGATGAGGTTTACGCCGACATCGATCGGTCGGACAACGAATGGACCGCTCCCGCGGGCCGCAAGTGAACATTGGAGGAGTCTGAGGAATGAATCTGGTCCTCTCCCTGATCCTGGGGATGGTGCTGGGTGGGGAAGCCCGGCACGATCTCCACCTGAGTTATGGGAACCTTGGCCTGGAGGGAACGACCGCCATCCTTCAGATCCGGATCTTCAAGGATGACCTGGAAGAAGCCCTCCAGGAATTCGATGGGAGGGAATCCTTCCTTCTGGAAGTCACCCCGGAGATCGATGCTCTTTTTCTCCGGTATCTGTCCGAGAATTTCCTCCTGGAAGTTGAAGGAAAGACCCTACCCGGCCGGATCCTGGGTTCCGGGTATGATGAAATGGACCGTGAACCGGTCTGGTGGTACCAGATCGCCTACGATCTTCCGGGGCCGTTCGAAGGAGCCCGGGTCACGAACACCGTTCTCCTGGAGATCTTCGACGATCAGAGCAACGTGTTGAGAGTGGTCCGATTCCCGGAAGAAACCAGACGAGCCTACTACTTCTCCCCCGGCGAGAAGACGGTCGAGATCAAGTTCTAAGACCGAGGTGGATTGGGAAGCGGAATAGAAGAAGGGCGGAGGCCTTGGTGGTCTCCGCCCTTCTTCTTTTGTGGGGCGTGCCCCACAAAAGCTATCCGCCCAGAGTGCCGGAAACGGTCATGGACTGCTTCTTCCGCATGATGTGGAGGGTGACTTCCTCCTCTGCATCATAGCTTCGGAAGATCCGCCGCAGGCGGGAGGGGTCTGTGACCTCCCTGTCCCCCACCCGGAGGATCACGTCCCCGGCCTGGAGGCCGAGGGGGGAGTCCTCATGAACGTCGGCCACCAGCACGCCCCGGTCCGTTCCGAAATACTCCCCGAGCTTCGGGTTCATCCCCTCCGTGCGGATTCCCCCCATGCAATCGGTTCCGAGGAACACGAAATTCTCCTCGTCCCCTGAAGTGGGGCAGCTTCTGAAATAGCCCTCAGTCCCCAGGTAGTTTCCGAAAGCCACCTCGTATGCCCCTTCTTCGGGGCTGAAGTAAAGCTCCTTTGCGTTGGGCTCGTCCTCGTCGCTCCAGCTTCCCTCGAAGTCGTCTCCGAAGAACATGACGTTCCCATCCCAGTCACTCAGATCTTCGGCTTCCAGTGTGGCCGAACGGGGCTCCCCATCCCTCAGAAAGTCGACCTCTACCTCGTCACCGGGTTCAAGGGTCTGGGCGAGTTCAAGGAGCCGCTGGGTCGGGAGGGACCCATCCAGATCAAGGGATTCCTCCGCTTTCGGGTCATCCAGTGGTTCGAAGAGGGAGCGTCCGTTGATGCTGGTGATTACGTCGCC
>CAYOVN010000178.1:0-6470 GCA_964407425.1 uncultured Gemmatimonadaceae bacterium | reverse complement strand
GGAGTTCCCGACAGTCACCATCCATACTTCTCGGCCTTCCAGTGTCGAGCCGAGGGATTCCATGGTAGCAAGGTCGGATCCGTTGACGATGGATCGGAGTTCTTGAGTGAATCCGTCAAAATCTAGATAGGAGGCCGTCTGTCCTTGGCCTGGCCCTGGAACCACCAGTGCAAAAGCCAGGAGAAGCGACAGCCTCGCTGTGATTTTCGAACCGCAGATTTTCATCCCCCACACTTCCTTTTTTTAGGTTACCGTTAGCCCCATCAGAATAGGATTCCTCCCCGCCGACAGCTAGGGGTGGGGGGGACCCTCCCCTTGCCACCGGGGCTATACCTTCGGTGTGGGAGGAGAGCCGGGTCCTTCGATCCAGGGCCCCCAGTCGCCAACCCCAACCGATAGGTGAAACCGATGAAGGCCTTTTCCCTCCCAGGGCTATTCGGGTTAACCCTGATGGTGTCCGTGTGCTCCGGCCCCCCGCCGGCTGAAGAGCCCGAATCCGTTCCCGATACTCAGAGGCCAGAGGTCGAGGAGGTCGCCGAGGTTACAGAGGTCGCTGAGATCTTCCTGGCGGCCCTATCGGCAGCGGACACGGCGACCCTTTCCGGACTACTGGCCCAAGGAGCGGGGATCCATAGTGTTCGGGAAGGAGAGGCGGGCCCCACCCTCAGAACCGTTTCCCGGGGAGATTTCCTCGAGGGGTTAGGTGCAGAGGATCAGCACTTTTTGGAGCGAATGTGGTATCCAACCGTCCAGGTTCAGGATGGGGTCGCCATGGTCTGGACCCCCTATGACTTCCACCGTGCCGGTGAATTCAGCCACTGTGGCATCGACGTATTCACTCTCTTAAAGGGCCCTGAGGGGTGGCAGGTCACGAATATTTCCTACAATGTGATCAGCGAAGGGTGCACTCCCAGTCCTCTGGGACCTCCAGGAAGGAGCGGTTCATGAAGGCAAGGCAGAATCTGAAAAGAACCGGGGTTTTCCTGTTTCTGGGGGCTTTTGCAGCCGGTCCCTCTGCCCTTGGTGGCCAGGTCACTGGTGATCTCACACCGGGGAAGGTGGCGGAAGGGATGATCGGAGCCGAGGGAGGGGCCTCCTTCGGCTTTGAGGCCGGATCGGCAGGCGTCCTTACCGTCGCGGCTCGATCCAAAGACGAATCCGATATCTTCCTCACCGTCACCGATGCGGACGGCCAGCCTCTTCCCAACGGAAGGTCGGATCAGGATCTGGGTGGCAATGCCGGGGCAGAGCAATTCGCGGTGACCCTCCCCCGGGCCGGAAAATACCTGGTCCGGGTGGAGAACTACGGTGGGGAGACGATTCCGTTCAGGTTGGGTGCCTCTTGGCTCCCCTTCCCGGATCTGGGTGTCCCCCCCGATCCGGATGGATCCCCAAGTAGCGCTGTGGCGATTCGGGTGGGTCAGGATACCAGAGGGGACTCCCTGGATGGGACGTCCGGGGACTACTGGGACTGGTTCGTCCTTAAAGCGGAAAAGGGTGGAACGGTCACCGTAGCCACGAGGGCGGAAGAGGGCGACCTGATCCTGGAGGCGTACGAAAAAGGTGAGTTTGGCGAACCGCTGGAACGCTCGGACCAGGACCTCCAGGGGAATGGTGGGAATGAGGCCCTGACGCTGGTGGTGGATCCGGGTGACGAGTTCTACTTCAAGGTGTCCGCTTTCAGTCAGGGCTCGACTATCCCGTACCGGCTTCAGGTAGGCTTTATCCCGAATTAGTCGAGCAGTCGACTCTGATCCGCCCTTCAGGAGTGTCTCCATGATCAGCCGTACCCTAGGGAACCGACCCGTCTCGCGGCGGAGGTGGCCGCTCATTGGTCTAGCCCTTGTCCTCCTCCTTTCCTCCTGTGATGCGGGATCCCCTGGGGTCTCCTTTCCGGAAGGCTGGCCCTACTCGTCGGACGAGGCCCCGGTGGTGGGGAGCCAGGGAATGGTGGTGAGTACGGACGAGTACGCATCCACCGTAGGGATTGAAATCCTCAGGTCTGGTGGGAATGCCGTCGATGCGGCGGTAGCCACCTCCCTTGCCCTGGCAGTCGTGAATCCCGAAGCGGGGAACATCGGAGGTGGGGGCTTCATGGTCATTCGGCTGTCGGACGGGTCTGCCGCCAGCCTGGATTACCGGGAGCGGGCTCCATCAGGCGCTTCCCGGGACATGTATCTGAACGAGGCGGGGGAACTGACGGATGCCTCCACCTTGGGGCACTTGGCGGTTGGCGTCCCGGGATCGGTGGCGGGCCTATGGGAGGCCCATGAGAAATATGGGGTTTTGCCCTGGCCCGAACTGGTGGCCCCGGCCATCGAGCTTGCGGAGGGTTTTGAGGTCAGGGAGAGGGAGGCCAGGCAGTTCAGGATGGCCGTGGAAAACCTTCGGACCTTTCCCTACACGGAAGCGACCTTTCTTTCCTCCGGGCGACCGCCGGAGGTAGGAGAGGTCTTCGCCCAGGTGGATCTGGCGGCGACCCTGGAGCGCATCGCCACCCAGGGGAGGGACGGGTTCTATCTCGGCCTCACCGCCGACCTGATCGTGGCGGAGATGGAGCGGGGTGGCGGGATCCTGACCCATGAGGATCTTGCCGGAATGGAGGCGGCCTGGAGGGACCCCGTTGAAATCACCTACCGGGATCACAGCATCATCTCCATGCCCCCTACTTCAAGTGGCGGTGCGACACTGGCCGCTATGGCAAAGATCCTGGAGGGGTATGACCTGGGTTCTCTCGGCTATCATTCCACCGAGCATGTGCACCTTCTGGCCGAAGCCTGGAAACGGGCCTATGCAGACCGGAATACTTACCTGGCCGACCCCGACTTTGTAAAGATCCCTCTGAGCCGTATGGTTTCGGAGGCCTACGGGGCCGAGCGGAGAACCTCCATCCGGCCGGACAGGGCCACGCCATCCCTGGAGGTCGGTCCCGGCCTCGGCCCCGCCGACGATGGCGAGACGACTCATCTCTCCGTAGTGGACGCCCAGGGGAACGCCGTTTCCATCACCACGACCATCAACTCTTTTTTCGGGAGTAAGGTGGCGGTAACAGGGGCTGGGTTCATCCTGAACAACGAGATGGACGATTTCTCGGGGAGGCCCGGATTTCCCAACCAGTACGGGTTGGTCCAAGGTGAAGCCAACGCCATTGCTCCGGGGAAACGGATGCTCTCGGCAATGACTCCGACCATTGTGGAGGCTCCGAATGGGGATCTCCTTTTTGTTGTGGGATCTCCGGGAGGGGCTACCATCATCACCAACGTGTTTCAGCAGATTTCCAACGTCATCGACTTCGGGATGGACGTCCGCCAAGCTCTGAATTCACCTCGCCTCCACCACCAACATCTCCCCGACCGGATCCAATACGAGCCTGGATCTCTGTCCGCTGAAGTGGTCGCTGCACTGGAGGCCATGGGGCACGAAATGGACGAGAGAATTCGCACTGGGGACGTTTATCCGTACATTGGCGACGTTCAGGCCATCATGCGGCTTGGGGATGGAACCTTGGCCGGCGCCTCCGATCACCGACGGGGTGGGGCGGCCGTCGGACACTGATTCAAAGGAAGAGGATACCATGAAGAACGCAGGTACGAGCCGGAGAGACTTCCTCCGGACATCAGCGGTGGCAGGGGGAGCCTTGGGGCTCGGCCTGGTTCCCGGGCAGCTTGCAGCTGAGTCCCGGCCGGAGTTCGAACTCCGGCAGCCGCGGCCGCCGAGAGCCCTCAAGATCCTGGTCCTCGGTGGGACCGGCTTCATTGGTCCCCCGACGGTACAATACGCGGTGGATCGGGGTCACGAGGTCACCCTCTTCAATCGAGGCCGGAGCAACACCGAACTCTTCCCCGACCTGGAGAAATTGGTAGGGGATCGGAACGGGGACATGGAGTCCCTTCGTGGCCGGCGCTGGGACGTTTGTTTCGACAACAACGCGTCCAACATCGACTGGGTGGAGTATTCCACCGAGTTCCTGAAGGATTCGGTGGATCGGTACCACTACGTTTCATCCCGTTCGGCTTACTCGGATTTGAGCTCCGTCCCCATGGGCATTCATGCCCCAACCTTCACCTACGAGAGCGCGGGTGTGGAGCCGGGAGCCGAACGTCTTCCCTACGGACTGCAGAAGGGTCTTTGCGAGAGACAGGTTCAGAAGATCTTCCCTTCAAACTCCACCATCTTCCGGCCTGGCCTAATCATCGGGCCCGGGGACAACACTGACCGTTTCACGTACTGGCCGGTGAGGATAAATAAGGGTGGTGAGGTTCTCGCTCCGGGTGACGGGTCCGACCCCATTCAGATCATCGATGTCAGGGACTTTACGGAGTGGATGGTTCGGGTGGGGGAAGACAACCACAACGGGATCTTCAACTGTGTGGGGCCTGCCCAACCCCGACCCATCGACCAACTCCTCTATGGAATCCGGGCTGTCACTACGGCTGAGACCGTCTTCACCTGGGTTCCCAATGATTTCCTGTCCGCCATGGGAGTCCGGCCCTACGCGGATATGCCCGCTTGGCAGCCGCCCCTTCCGGGCCGGGAAGGTTTCGCTCGATTCGACCTCACACCTGAGGTGGAACGGGGCCTCACCTTCCGCCCACTTGCTGTGACGGCCAAGGACACTCTGGACTTCCACTTTTCCAGGCCCCTGGAACGTCAGCAGGATCTCAGGTCAGGAATCGCCGCCGAGCGTGAAGTCGAGGTTCTGGCTGCCTGGCATTCCGAAAAATGGAAGCGCCAAAGCCCATAAGGTGAACCCGAACACCTCCTTCATCCGTAAGGATGGGGGAGGTGTTCTTTCGTCCGAGGGGGTTTTGAATGTCTGAAGGAAAAGGATCCACCGGGAACGTCATAGCGGCCATTGCCAGTTTGTTTTTTCCCGGTCTAGGTCAGCTGGTTCAGGGTCGCATCTTCGCGGCGTTGTTCTTCTTCGTGTTGGCCGGCGTTATCCACATTTTCACCCTGGGGTTGTTGGGGTGGGTGGGCCACCTTGTGGCTTGCATCGACGCAGCGGTCTATCGGCGGAGCTGAAGAGCACAGACGCCATCTTATGTGGCATAGAAGCGGGCCCCGGGGACTAACTCCGGGGCCCGTTTCCCACTTCAGGTCGGGTGGCTGGGAAGCCTACCTGTTCGAGCGCCTGAGTTCGACATCTCCACTGATGGTATGAAAGGAGAGGTCCCTTCCTCCTCCACCGATCTGCCCCTCCACCTTCGATCCCACCCATCTCCGCTCCCTCTTGTTCCGAATCTCCATATCGAAGTCCGACTCGAAATCACCGGAAAGTGAACTGAATTCAACATCCGCAGTGAAGTCTGATGGAAGCCAGAGCGTGATGTCTCCGCTCACGGTGTTGAAATCCAGGTCGCCGCCGCTGAAGTCCTCCATACGGATCTCCATGTCCCCGCTCACGGAGTTGGCCCAGGCTCTTCCGGTGGTCCCAACCGAGATCGTCCCATCCACAGTGCTTGCGGAGACGTCGGAGCGAAGCCCTTCGGCTTCGATATCGCCTGCGACCACAGCGGCATCCAGCTCCACCCCGGCCGGAAGTTGGACTTCATAGTCCACCGTCACATCCATATCTACGTTCCTGTGGTCCCGGTCCTCTTTGTCGTTCCAGTCCTTGTGGTCCGGATGGCACCGGTCCTTTCCGTGGTTCCAGGACCCGTAGACAGCGCAGATGATGATCCGGTCCCCATCTTCAGCCATCTCCACAGCCACCTGGTGGAAGTCGTCCACGTCTCCATGCTTTCGGGCCATGACCTGCGCCTGGTTTCCCGAGGCCACAGTCGCCCGGATGGTCCCGACGATGCCCCTCACCTCAAGGGTCTGCCCGGAGCTCATCTGGCCGTTCCACTCGAAGGTTCCATCCTGGGCTTTGATGGGGGATGGCTGGGCTGCCAGCAGCGTTATCAGGCCAATTCCCATGCCAAAACGTATCAGGCTCATGAAGCTCACTCCTTGCTACTCAATTGATGAACAGTCCCATGGCGGGCTTGCGTCGACATTACTTTGATGACACGTCACCACGGATTGTTGGAATGGCCCCAGGCGGGTTCTGTCCCCTTTCAAGGACGGCCCCTGTCCAATTGGGGGGAGCCAAAGGGCTTGGAGGGCGAAAACGTCAGGTTTCTGGGGCCTTTTTGTTGGCAAGGACGTGGCACACGTCTTGCCACTTTGGTAGTCGCTGGCCTTTCTTGGGGATTTTCCTTCGGTCGGTGTACTGAGGAGAAATGATGACGACTCGAAAAAACATCTTCCATCTCGGCGCCCTGGTGGTGGTGGGATGCGGTATGCTTGGGACCCCGACAGCTCTGGCCGGGCAGGATTACCAGGGCGATTACCTGTTCCATCAGCCCAAGGCCACGCTCAGCTTCAATTTGGGGTTCGGTGTCCCGACGGCGTCGAGTGAAGTCTTCGACGAGGCTTTTGAGGTCTACACCCTGGACAAGGGAGACCTCTCCTCCTTCCTCATC
>CAYOVN010000177.1:0-6675 GCA_964407425.1 uncultured Gemmatimonadaceae bacterium | reverse complement strand
AAAGATCCTACCCGCCGGAGTCTCCTACCTGGCGAAAGATCCTACCCACCGGAGTCTCCTACCCGCCGGAAGATCCTATCCTGCCGCAAGACCCTACCTGCCGTAAACCCCGTATCCGAGTAGAAGGAAGCTGACGGCACCCAGGCCCCAGGTAACCACCCTCCTGAGGGTGAGGAATTCCTCAGGGACAAACACTTCATCCCCCGGCCTCAGCCCCAGTTGGTCGAAGGTCAGCCCTTGAGCGATGGCGTTCTGGACTTCATCTCCCCCATAAAGCACCATCCCCTCTCGCTGGACCTCGATGGCGTTCATCCTGCCTTCGCCGGTGGGCCCTCCTGCCACCATGACAGCCTCTCCAATGGGCAATCCTGCCGGGAAAGTGTAGAAGCCTGGACTGGAGATGGATCCCCCCATGGTCAACCGAATGGTCGGGAGGGCACGAACGGTGGGATTTCGCAGGTACCTGGACAGCTCTCGAACCAGATGATCCTGCAGCTCCGAGCGGAGGATTCCCTCGAGGGACACGCTTCCAACGTTCGGGATAAGGACGGCAGGCCCGCCTTCCACCACCAGGGTGTCCGGAAAGTCCACCTCACCTTCCACAAAAAATATGATCTGGTCCCCGGGCCGGAAGTCACCCTCAATGAGGCGTGTCTCGATGTACGCCGCCGCCTCGATTGCCTTTTCCCTCTCGTCGTCGTCCACATCCACGGAATCGATGACGGCCTGATGCCAGATCAGGCTCTCTTCCAACTCAGCCCGTGTTACCAGCGGGAGGTTTCTCTCGATGCTGGCAAGGTCCACCGCAGTCTGGGCCTGGACCGACATTGGAAGAAGAAGGAATGCGAGAGAAAAAACGAATCTTGTCTTCATCTGAGACTTTTCCTAGGGGAAATCTATCTATTCAGTTGGGTACTTCCGCGTATTCGAACGATCAACCCAGTGCAGGTGCAATGCAAGGGTTACTCACGTAGGCAAATGCAAGGGTCGGGCCTCGGGGATTCAAAACCCCCCGGATTTCCTACGTCCTTGCAAAACATCTGTTCCCAAGCCATCATCTCACGTATCCGTCCCTTGTGCCAACGAAGGTTTGGGGGACGGCCGCCGCGGAATGTTGCACTTTCGATACAATTGGCCCGTTTGTTTGGCCCTGACTCGTGGGATTCCCTACCCGGGGGTCCACCAGCGAAGGAGCACGCTTCTTGCGACGCCTAGCTGGCCGAAATGGAGCCTTTTCATGAACTGGAGCGCTGCGTGACGTCGCCGACCGTATTGTTGATCGAAGATCAGGAATGGACCGCCCGTTCCATAGAGAGCATCTTCCGGCCGGCCAATTTCGCTGTCCTTAAGACCTACACAGGCCGCCAGGGTTTGGAAGTCGCCGAAAGGATCAGCCCTGATCTCGTCCTGGTCGATCGCCATCTTCCCGACATGAGCGGTGGAGATGTTATCCGTCAGCTCCATGAAGCGGGATCGATTGGGCCCACGACCCCCGTGGCCATCCTGACCAGTGGGGCCGTAACCCAGGCCGAGAAGCTGGAGCTGTACCGGGTGGGTGCCTGGGACGTCTTCACGTCGCCTGTGGATCCCGAGGAGCTGTCCCTTCGAGTCCAGACCTGGGTCCGGGCGAAGAAGGAGGCAGACAAAGCTCGGGAGGCCAGTTTGGTCGACCAACTAACCGGCTCCTACAACTTCGACGGACTGAGCCGGAGGGTCAGGGAGATCGTGGCCGAATCCAGGCGTTACGAGCGGCCCATGGCCTGTATCGTTGTGGGGGCACCCCTGGAGACGGAGAGTTCCACCGCCAGCTCCTTGAAGGCCGAGGGCATCGATCAGCAGATCGTGGACGCCCTTCACGAGGTCTGTCGGGTTTCGGATGCGGTGGGTCGGGTAAGGGATCAGGAGTTCATCGTCGTCGCTCCCAGCACCGATGATTCCGGAGCAGAGGTCCTGGCGAATCGTATCCTGACCGCATTGGACAAGGTTCTGGCGGAAGTGAGCCTCCGGGCCGGTGTCTACTCCCTCAAGCGGTCCCCCCAGGAGCCATTGGACCTCACCGATCTCCTGGCGCCGGCCACCGCGGCCCTTCGGAAGGCCCAAGCCAGCCCCGAACGGCTATCCGTGCACACCTCCCAGATGAACTGAACACCCGGCAATCAACCCACAAAAAAGCCCTTCCCCCTGTAAGCGGGGGAAGGGCTTTTTTCTCGTCCGGCTTATCCGTCCGTTACTCCCCGGCGACTACGACTTCGTCCTCCGTCTCAACCTCGATCACATCTTCCGGCTCATCCGAAGCCTCATACCCGGGGAGATAGTGGGAGTAGTACTTGTATTGGCCCTGTCCGATCTGGGGTGTGAAGTCGTTTAGAACGGCACCCAGGAGCCTTACCGGCAGCCTCAGGAAGGACTCGAGCTGGGCCGCGGCCAATGCTTTGTCGGTGGTCCCGGACCGCAGCACCATGAGCACACTCCCGGCATGGGCGCCCAGGATGAAGGCGTCGCTCCCGGCTGCCATTGGCGGACAGTCGAGGATGACTACCTCATACCGCCGCTTAAGGGAGGCCAGGAGGGCCTGCATCTGGGAGGAATTCACCAATTCCGGAGAAGAGGTCGTCCGGGATCCAAAACCGACAAAATGAAGTTTGGGATTGTCGGTCTCCTGAATGATCTGGTGGCTCCGCCCATTCATGAGGAAGTCGGTGAGGCCCGGCTTCCGGTTTCGTTCCAGAATGTGGTGAAGATCTCCGCGACGGGTATCCCCGTCTACGAGGATGGTCTTCAGCCCCAGGTCGGCAAAGGCGTTGGCCAAGTTGGCCGAGACGAAGGTCTTCCCCTCCCCTTCCGAGGGACTCGTAATGGACATGATAAGGGGGCGGGTCGTCCCGAAGGCGAAGTCGATCTTCATCCTCAGGTCCCGGAAGGCTTCCCGGATCTCCTCCGAGTTGTCGCCACCGATGGCGCCACGACGGTACCTGGGAATGGTGGCCAGCCAGTCCAAGCCGATGTCCCCTCCGATATCAGCCGGGTTCCGGAGCCTCGGATCCATCCGGTCGAGGAGCATGATAAGCAGGATCGCAAGCCCGAGGGGGATCAGGAATCCAATCAGCCCAAACTGGACTCTCTGGTCCCCACTTGGGACCCGGGGCACGATGGCCTCGTCGAGAATCCGGACATCAGGGATACTGCTGGCCGCAGCCAGGCGGGCCGTCTCGCTTCGCCGCTGGATGTCAACGTAAAGACCATCAGCGATGGCCAAGTCTCGCTGCCTCCGAGCCTCTTCGATGGCCCTGGGGGGAATCTGGGCCAGCTCGGTTTCCCGCGACCCCAGGAGGGCACTCAGATCAGTCTCCTGGCCCCGGATCTCGTCCAGGAGGATGTTGGCCAGGTTGGGAATGGTTCGCCGTTCGAGTGTCTGTTCCCGCCGGATGAGTTCGGCTACAGGGGCGAATTCGTCGTGATACCGTTCCCGGAGACCCCGGAGTTCCGCCCGGACCACCGTGAGTTCACTCAGGACCCCGGTGAGGGGTGAGGACGCTTGAACTGCCCCGATCATCTCGAAACTCTCGACCCTGACCGAATCGGTTCTTTGGGCCTGGGCCAGGGCATTCTCGAGGCGTATCCGGTCCCTGCGAAGTTCATCCTGCTGAACTCTCAGTGTGAAATACTCACTCATCACCGTACCCGTCGTCGACTGAAGACCCGGCACGATGGGGGAGGTCTCCGCAGAGGGGAGGGTTACGGTCTGAACCTGATAGCCCTCGAGGCTCCGTTCCGCATCGAGCAGGTCCGCCCCGGCGGAGTCCAGCTGCTCGGCAAGTACCAGGGTGAGTTCATCCAGCTTGACCCGCTTCAGATCAGCCGCCACCGAAACGTGCCGGCTCATGACGGCGTTGAGGGTACGGGTCACCTTTTCCGGATTCCCCCCCTCCAGGGCCAGATGGATGAAGTTGCCCTGTCGGTCCATGTTGTGTTGGAGGCGCTGGCCCAAACTCCGAGCCGCATCCCGAGGGGAAACCACCGAAAAGTCAACCGTCTGCTCCGGCTGGAAAGCGCTCGCGGAAGGCGACCACAGGAAACCGATGCGGCTCGCTATGGGCCCCCCAAGGTTCCCCTCCTCGATGACCATCCCGTCCTCGGAAAGGAGGGTATAGGCCCTTCCATCCAAAGCCACCTCCAGGGAATAGGCCCCGGGAGCGAAGAGGGAGTCCAGCCTGAAGTCACGGAAAATCAAAGAGTCAGCCGCAGCGTGACCGAGATAAAGCCGCTGCTCCACCACCACCGGGTCAAGGACTTCATAGGAGACCAGCAACTCCGTCCAGGCCTCGGATTGGAAGAGCCCACCCTGCATGATGGGCCCGCTGAGCTCATCTCCCCGGCTTTCCGTGGCAATCCATATGGAGCCCTCAGTCCGATACATGGGGGCGGTGTTGTTGTACGCCACATATCCAGCCCCCACCCCGACCCCAGCGGCAACGACCAGCACCCACCAATACCGTTTCATGGCCGGCAGGAGGCCTTTAAGGGAAAATCCGGCCTCGTCACCCATCTCCCTTAGGGTGAAGGGATCCTGATAGTCCGTAGGCCCAAAGTCCTCCATCCTAGCTGGAGGGCCGGACTCCGTGTTTGCAGGCAGATGTTCACTCATTCAGAGATACTCTTCCATTGATGCAATTTTGGAATTTCGTGTCTGCTTGTATTTCCTAGTAGTCCACGACACGTACCTAGCAGCGACAGTGCCAGTTCCATCCGATCCAAGATTCCTTCGTCGGAACCGCCCGGTAATTCAATATTACCGACTTCTCGGACGAAATACACCTTTCACGATAGTGTCGGCAGTGAACTGGATTATCTGGAATCCGTGGCGCTGACCCATCACTCATTTCTGAGATTGTTGCCGCCGCACCACAAAACCCTTGCAATGGCCAGTAAACATATGGAGATTTAGAGTTCTGGCATGCTCACGCTGATCGACTGAACCCCTCGGGGACACGAATGTCTTCACGACCACCTGAAGAGGGAGGGGTGGCGGGTCCACCCGTCACACCTTCAGACCAACCATCCGATGGACCTCTCACCCTTCCGGAGAGTGCGAAGGAAACCGTCTCGATCCTTGTGGTCGATGACGAGTTCTCCCTAAGGGAAAGCTGTGCATCCCTGCTTCGGGCCGAAGGTTATCCAGTAACACTTTGTGGCCGGGGAGACGACGCCCTGGATCTCATAGGCCGCAAGAAGTTCGATATCATCATCGTCGACCTCTTCATGAGCCAGGTACCCGGAATGGAAATCCTGGCAGCAGCCCAGGAGAAAACACCCGATTCCCTGGTCATCATCATGACCGGCAATCCCTCGGTTGAAACCAGCCTGGAGGGTCTCAGGGCCGGTGCGTGGGACTATCTCCCAAAACCTTTCTCGGCCACCCAGTTGGAGGTCCTGATCGGCCGGGCGGCCCATGCCGTCACGGTGGCCCGGGAGAGTCAGAAGACCGCGGCAGTGGTGCCGACCAGGTCGACGAAGGTCCCAGAGGTTGGTGGACGGCCGATCCTGGGCGATTCCTCCGGCATGTTGGATGTCATCGAGCTCGCAAAAAAGGTAGCCCGCACCGACGCCTCCGTGTTCATCACGGGAGAAAGCGGAACGGGGAAGGAACTCCTGGCCCACTTTATCCACGAGAATAGTCGGCGGAGTAGTCGGAGCTTGGTGCCGGTGAACTGTGCCGCGCTGCCCGAACCACTCCTGGAATCAGAGATGTTCGGGCACACGGAGGGGGCCTTCACCGGGGCCACCAAAGCCAAACCCGGATTGTTGGAAGTGGCCCACGGCGGGACCCTTTTCCTGGACGAATTGGCGGACATGCCTGCATCGGTCCAGGCCAAGATCCTGAGAGTGATTCAGGATGGCGTGGTTCGCCGGGTGGGGAGCACGCAGGTGGACGCCGTGGTGAATATCCGCTTCATCGCCGCCACCAACGTCGACCCCCTGGAAGCTGTGCGGCAGGGCACCCTACGGCGGGACCTGCACTACCGGCTTCGGGTCGTCCCCATCCACATTCCGGCGTTGAGGGACCGGAGAGGGGATATTCCGATGCTGGCCAACACCTTCCTGGAGGAATTCTGGACCACCCACCGGGATCCCTCGGAAGCGATTCCGACCCTGTCGGACCCGGCCGTGGCCACACTCCAAAACTGGCAGTGGCGAGGGAACGTCCGGGAGCTTCGGAATGTGGTGGAGCATATGGTCGTCCTGGCCACTCCTGGCTCGGAGATCCAGCCCGGGGAAATCCCCTTTATCCATGAGGAGTTTTCCGAGTCCGGATCTGGCTCCGGCCTTTCCTTGAGTCCGTCCGTCCTGGACGCTGATTATCACACCGCCCGGGAAGCAGTCCTCGCCCAGTTCGAGAAGGAATACCTGGAGCATATCGTCCGGGTGGCGAAAGGAAACATCTCGGATGCTGCCAGATTGGCCGGTGTGGACCGGACTACGCTGTACCGAATGATGGAGCGTCACGGGACATCTCGGGACGAACTCTTGTCCGGCCTGCGCCAATGAAGACAGTTGGGGATACTACGCTTGGGGATACTGAAGTGGGAACCGATCTGCTCGGGGCCCCGCGGAACGAACCTAAGATTCGGTCCGCCTCGGATATCCTCATCCGAGCTTCGGACCTCCTCCTGGCCA
>CAYOVN010000176.1:0-6694 GCA_964407425.1 uncultured Gemmatimonadaceae bacterium | reverse complement strand
CGATATGCAGCTTAAAAGGGGGGGCGAGCCAGGCTCGCCCCTTTCTTTTGGGCACCTCGCAAAAAGCGGCAGAAAGTGCAGATAAACAAAAGTTTTCCTGGTTTCGTATTCCAATCATGATCGTAAAGCGTTGTGAGACCATCACTTAGAATAGATAACTTTCGGCATACTCCTTGCTTTTCTCCAACGTGAACGGCTTGCGCTCTGCAGTCACCCGGGAAAATGCTTGTGAGGGATGAGAAGGTATGAACACGTCTAAAGTGATGTTGGCTCTTGCCACCGTGGCCCTGGTCGCCTCCTGCGATAGCGGGGATGGCATCGTCGATCCTGTCGACCAGGCGGACGACCGGATCGCCATCACCAACAATGAAGGGACGCTCGCGGCTCGGATCCTCTATCCAAACTCCCTTGTACCGGTGGACCCCCCTTCATCGTCACTGTTTCAGGGTCCATCCCTTTCGAGCCCTCTCGCGGCCAGCAAGAAGAAAGAGTTCGAGATCACTCTGGTTTCAGAAGTGAGCCCTCCCACTGTCGGGGGTGAAGTTGTTCAAGCCACCTCTGTTTCCATCAAGAACGCCGACAAGGTCATGGTGAGCTACAACATGCGGGGAACTCCCCGGCTAGGAGCCATCGACTGGATTACCAAACTCAAGAAAACGCCCCGCATCAGCGCATCGGCAACCTTCCTCGACTCTGACGTCAGCGCCCTATCCATGGAAGGGAAATATGTGTACGCCGCAGAATCGACCGGCGCCGAGGGTTTTCCTTTCCCGGCCGTCCTGGAACGGCTGCGACTCAAGGGTGACAAGTTCACCCTCGAGGACAATCTCCGGGCCCCCCTTACGAGCTACGTAGCCACCAGCACCGCCGTAACGGATAAGGTGGTCTTTGCCACATCCGGAAACACGGGGGGTGTATTCGCTTTTGACGAGAAATCCATGGAGTTGTTGGGTCAGTATCCCTTGGACGATGCCCGCTGGGTGGCTTGGGACAAAGAAGGAGACCGGGTGGTGGTTGCTCAGGGCACTCCGGGACGGCTCTCCGTGTTCTCTGACGACCAGTTTCCCGGGGGTTCTCTAGGTCTCCTGAACACGTTCTCGTTCCCGGGAGCAGACATAGCCGAGTCGAAATCCACGGTAGAGATCCTAGATGACAAGGCCTTTGTCGCGGCCGGCCCCGATGGAGTCCAGATCGTTTGTCTTGAAAACGGGCAGGTCATTGGCTCGGTTCCCCGGCCCGACCCGGGTCAACTCGGGCTGGATCCTGCGGTTGTGATGACGAACGCCGTGACGGTGGACCACGACCTGATGTTCATCTCAAACGGGGAAGCCGGCATCTATGTGGCCCAGGGCGCCGAGCACTTCGAGAAATCCGGATGCGCACCACAACAAATCACGATCTTGGGCAAACTCCGATTTGGGGATCTCCAGTCCGCCAACCACATAGAGTACAAGGGGAACTGGCTCATGGTTGCCGCCGGACTGGGCGGCGTGAAGCTGCTGAAGGTGAAGGTCAAATAGGTGGAGTCGTCGGCACGGAGACGGTGGGCCGACCTCAGGGCTTCCCCGAGGGCTTGATCACCAATTCAGCAAAGTCACCATCGGACCCGTTCCCCATCCAGAGGCCTACCCGGCCACCGATGCGGTCGGTGAGCTCGTTTACCACCAGGCAGGGCTCCGTCGCTTCCCCGATGTAGACCCGAATCACGGGCTTCTCAATCACGATGCGAGCCCTGAAGAACCCATCGGGATCCGGTGGATCAGGAAAGCCACTCTCATACACATCAGTGTGTTCCTCCCTCAGTCTGGACCAGGTGTGCTCCGGGTGGGAGACGTACTGAACCATGTGACTCAGAGAGAGTGCGTTGTCGGCAAAGAAGTTGAATGGCCGAAAGTAGACCGCATCATAAATCTGGTTATCCAACCCCCTGAACGCGATGCCCACAAAACTCCGGCCCGGGTTGTTCTTCCCCCGAATCGAAACCTCGATGGTCCCGTTCTGAAAATCGACTCCGTCTAGCCAGGCGGCTCCGTCACCGACCTGGGCATCAAAGATCACCCGGGTGAGGCCATCCACGCTCTCGACCCTTGGCAGTCTGTTCACCACCGTCCAGCCGTCCCCGGAGGCTATCCCGTTCAGGTCCGGTTTAAGGACCTCCTGGCCACCGGCAGGCCCTCCCGACACCAGGAGCACCAGACAGGCGGCGGTGATCGAGAGGAGTCCGGATTTAGTCACCGTCGTAGATGGGCATCGGAAAGGGCTTCTTTCGACTTGGGTCTTCATGAGGCCTCCACCACACTATTCGATCTTGAGGATTGCCACGGTCCGCTCAGTAGATGAACTACGAAACGGACATCAAAGCGTTTCATTCCAGGTCAGTGGAAGACTTCAACCCACCAGAACACAAATCAAGACCTGAGTCCGAAAACCGGGATATTTTGCTCGGTTATCCAAACAATTTTCCCGTCTCCGGGACACACAGGTGGGTCGTAACCTCGGAATCGAAGGGCGTCCCGACGGATCCGGCCTGAGCAGAAAGGCGGAACAAAACTTGCTATTTAGATGTCGAAATGGACCTCAGGGTCGACGGTATGTGCGAGACCCCTCCCTCCTGAACCAGAGAAGGACCCCGTCATGCGATTCAGCCAATTACGACCCCTCATCGTAGTCCTGGCTCTCGGTCTCACCCCCACAGCCTGTGAAGACACCTCCATGGCCGGCCCGGAAGATGGCACGGCCTCACTGGCGATTTATCTGACGGATGCCCCGGGCGACGTCGAGGCGGTATGGGTGGAACTCCTGGGGGTAACGGCCCAGGGAGGAGAGGGAGGCCCGGTGGAACTCCTCGATGAACCCACGGACCTGGTCCTCCTAACAGACCTGGTAGGCACGGTTCAGCTTCTCAGCCTCGTTACCGAACTCGATCCGACGACCTTCAGTCAACTTCGCCTAATCGTCGGTGACGCCGTTCTGGAATCCACCGAGGGCAAGGTCTATGTAAAGGGAGATCCAATCCTCCCTGAGGGACTTGAAGAGGCCGAGTTGGGTGACCTCCATTGCCCTAGCTGCTCCCAGAGTGGAATTAAGGTGAAGGTCCCCAACGATGCGTTGGAAGTCGAGGAAGGAGCCGGAGCTCTGGTTCTGGACTTCGACGTGGCTCAAAGCTTTGGACACAAGGCCGGGAATTCCGGAAAGTGGGTCATGCACCCCGTCATCCATGGCACACTGGTCGGGGACGCTGACGGAGATGGCGAGATTCTGGACGACCTCGGTCTGGCCCGATCCGTTTCCGGTACTGTGGCCCTCGGGACCGATGTCACGATCCCAGCATGCCCGGTTGGAACACCCCGTTCCCTGGCAGACTTCATCCCCACTGCTACTCTGAACGGCGTCCTGGATGGAGAGGGCCAGCCTATAATGCGTACCGGAACCACCGAGGCTGGGGGGCAGTTCCAAATCGATTTCCTTCACGCAGGCTCATACACCCTCGGGTACGTCGGGTCCCTGAACCTGACCTCGGATGAGTTGGTTTTTTCGGCGACGGTCCAACCGAGCCAGGTGACTCTCGCTGGGAGTGATGAAGACGGCGTCACCTTCACCATTCAAACTGCTCAGTGTCAATCCTTGTTATGAACGGAATGCCTGGATCACCCACCTGAACAGGCCTTCAGTTCAGTAGGCGAAAGAGAGGGCCGGGAACCCCCCGGCCCTCTCTTCCTCTTTTCAGGGCTGGTGTTTCACAAGGCTCACACCGAAGAGAAGATGGTTTGGCAGCTTCCTCCCCCTCTTCCGATGCACCCTTCCGTCTTTGTACTGAAGATCTGAAAGTTCGACGACCTTCTTCCCGCTGCGGAGTTTTTCGGCCAGAAGATAGATACCGGTTCGGAGGAATGCCCCGCCGGGGGTGGGGTGGATTTCCAGAATCGGGATCTCCCCCCAGAGATGATCGTCGGCATTCCTTCCGAAAGTCCGAATGATTCCGTCGAAGAGTTGGGTGGCCAGGTTCAGGTAGGGGATGCCCTTCAGAATATCCAGGCTCTGGATCTCGGGTACACCTTCGATCACAGCCTTGATCTTCCCGTAATACTCCGAGGCGTCGGAGTCCAACTCATAGAGCTCGAAGCTGAGGGTCACCCACTCCTGAATCAGAAGATTCCTGAAGACTCCCCGGTGGAGAAACCCCGGGGCATATGATCCGTCCTTTGCACTGAACTCAGCCACAAATGCTGCGTCGGTCATGCTTCCGGAAAGATCCCGGGGATTCTTGGTACTGCTCTGAACCTTCAACATCCCTTCGTTTCTGGACGAAAGAAAATCGGGCAGATCCTGGACATAGAAATCGTAGAGATCCATGTGCATTCGCCGAAACTCCGATTCCGGAAAGGGCACTTCCCCCACTCTCTTACTGGAAGCGCTTACGATTTCGTAAGTCTTCCCGGCCTCGGGTCTGGGGAAGTCCTCGCCCAGATCCACATACCCGAGTTGAAGAGCCCGCTCAGGCCGGAAAGCACGCTCACCCCGGACCGCGGAAAAGGCCGCCGCTGCATCCGTGGCCTGGAGTTGCATTTTTGGAAGCTTGGCCATCAGTCCTCCCAGCCGGACTGGCGGTTGAAGAAGGCGTGAGAGCTGATCACATCGGAGTCCGTCATGGTCTTCCTGGTATCCTCTTTCCCTTCAGGGATTGGCACGGTACCTCCAAGACCGGGAGACCGCCACCCTCTCGGAACTGGCCCCCAACCGAAGCTCATACCATTGTTCTCTCTGAACCTGCCATGAACCGGAAACGGGATCCAAAGAAATGAAACTGCAGGCAAGACGGGGCACCGGACGAAGGCTCAGGATCTTCATGATTCTTGGAGCGTTGATCCTTTCCAGCGCCACCCTGTTTCAAGGAGCCCTGGCTCAAGACACTCCTTCCCAGGCCGCCCCGAGCTGGGAGGAACTGAACACCCGACCATTTCCCGAGTGGTTCAAGAATGCAAAGCTGGGGATTTTCATCCATTGGGGTGTCTATTCTGTCCCGGCGTATTCTGGGGTGGAGGACTATGGCGAATGGTACCTGAGGGGCCTGCAAGAGGGGGACGCGCTACGAACCGAGTTCATGCGTGAACACTACGGAGAGGACTTCTCCTACAAGGACTTTGCACCTCTTTTCGATGCGAAGCTCTTCGATGCCGACGAATGGGCAGATCTTTTCCGGAGAGCTGGCGCCAAGTACGTGGTCCTGGTTTCCAAACACCACGATGGGTATGCCCTTTGGCCCAGCGAATACTCCCCCGGCTGGAACAGCATGGAAGTGGGACCAGAGCGGAACCTGGTGGGTGAACTCACTTTCGCGGTTCGGAAGGCCGATCTCCGCATGGGCTTCTACTACTCACTGGCGGAGTGGAATAACCCCCTCCATCGGTGGTACACGGACCCTCCCGATTCCATCGGACCCTACGTAGATCAGTACATGATCCCCCAGTTCAAAGAGCTCATCTCTGCTTACAAGCCGGAGGTCCTCTTCACCGACGGCGAATGGCTCAACACCGCGGAACAGTGGCACGCCCGGGAACTCATCGACTGGTACTATCGAACCGTGGGCCCGAACGCCGTAGTGAATGATCGCTGGGGGGCGGGAAGCGATATCGGATTCCTGACCCCGGAGTATTCCGCCGGAATCGAGGAGACGTCTCGCCCCTGGGCCGAGGTTCGGGGCCTGGGCCGATCATTCGGCCTGAACAGGAACGAGGCCATCGAAGCCTACATGTCACCCGAGGACCTCATCCACCGGTTCACCACGGCCGTGGGGTCCGGAGGGGGTATGATCCTCAATGTTGGCCCCAAGGCCGACGGACAAATTCCCCTTCTGCAGCAGGAGCGGCTCCTCCAACTGGGCCAGTGGATGGATGTGAACTGGGAGGCGATCTACGCATCCAGACCCTGGATCAAAACGGGTGAGGACAGGGAGGTGAGGTTCGAGAGAATCGATCCCCAGATAGACTTCGACTGGGTGCGGAACAGCCCCATTCCTGAACTGAGCGAGGACGACTTCCGGGTGACCTGGACGGGTTTTCTGGAACCAGAATTCACGGAGACCTACACGTTCGAAGCGGAGGCGGACGATGGGTTTCGGCTCTGGATTCGGGACGACCTGATCCTGGACAACTGGGGGATCGGTGGACCCGCCAGTGAGATGGAGATCCCAGACCAATCCGCTCCGGATGGCCGGATCCGGCTTAGGGCCGGGCAGAGATACCCAATTCGGATCGAATACTACGAAGGGAAACAGAACGCCTCGGTCCGTTTTTTCTGGTCCAGCAGGAGTCAACGACGGGAGATCGTTCCGCAAGCCCAACTCTATCCGTCAGACGAGAGCCGAGACGGAAACGGATTGGCCGCCGTGTACCGGTCCACGGAGCGCTACCTGGCGTACACGCAGAAGAACGGAGACCTCTTCGCTTTTTTTTATTCGTGGCCGAACGGGGAGTTGGCCCTGCCCATTCCTCCTCCCCCCTCCCCGGTTACGATCCGACTCATGGGGCTGGACGAAGAACTGCCGTGGCGAGTCGAGGGAGACCAGATTCTCGTTGACCTATCCTTCATCCCCTACGAAGAAATCCCGGGGGACTGGGCCTGGACGATCCGGCTGGAGGGTTACGCAGACCTTATGGGGGGAGATCCCGGCGGGGGCCCCTGACCACCCCTGACC
>CAYOVN010000175.1:0-6795 GCA_964407425.1 uncultured Gemmatimonadaceae bacterium | reverse complement strand
ACCCCAGCCCCCAAGCAAACTCTACCCCATGACCACCAACGGGGCACTCCGCCATACCGAAAGGGCCCGCCCCTCCGGCAGGCCCCAAGGCGACTCTATGGCGCCCGGACGACGCAGGCCCGCGCGGAAGGCAATTCAGCCATAGCCGGAGCCGCGGGGCCTGCCGGAGGGGCGGGCCTACCCGCTAGGTCAGTTCCCTGGAAAAACGACCGTGCTCTCGTTCCCGTTCTTCGCCACAGCGGCGACGCCGAACAGGAAGTTGTCGATAATCACGTTTTCCATCGTGTAGGTGTCCGTCTTCCCCGCCCACCTGAAATGCTCCCACTGGGGGGCCGTGGTGTCACGCCAATAGACCTTATAACCCGCAAGGTTCGGGTCGTCTGAAAGCTCCCAGGAGAGAACGGCAGAGGGCCTGTTGGAGCCACCGATCTGGACACCCGTTGGGGCTGGCGGAGCCCATGCCAATGAGGCCAAAACCGCAGCATTCAGTGCCGTCATCTTGGCCGTGTAGTCGAAGTCCACCCACTCCACCACGTCCCCGTATTCGATGCCATCCTCAACCCGAATATCCTGGTGCTGCCGGATGTAGCTCTCGTGGGTCTCCATGATTCGAACCCCTGGGAACCCAACATCGTTGAACGGTCGGTGATGCCCCCCCCGGCCGAACCGATCCAGCCGGTAGATCATCTTGGCGTCGAGATTCGGGAAATAGAGATCGGCGATTCGGTCCACATAACGGGCGATCTGGCGCGACGGGCCGTCCACTTCACCGCCCCGGGTTCGGCGCCGCTGGTAGTCCGCCAGCTCGTCGGTCGCCGGCACGGGCTCCGAAAACACTCGGAATGTGGTGTTGTCCATGATCCCGTCGTCGCCCGTCGTATTCCCGATCATGTCGTTGTTCAAAACTGCCGCGATGTCCCACCCCTCCGCCAAGGCGGTTTCGACCAAAGCTTTCCCTCCAAGCAAACCCTGTTCCTCGCCGGACAAGCCTACGTAAATGATGCTGGTGGGAAAGGAGTACTTGGTCAGAAGGCGGGCAGCTTCCATGGCCCCCGCCATCCCCGTTGCGTTGTCGTTGGCTCCCGGGGCATCCGTTTCGGTGTCATTCCCGCTGGAGGCTCTGGAGTCGATATCTCCCGCCATGAGGACGTACCGGTTCGGATAAAGAGTGCCACGCTGAATGGCCACAACGTTCACGATCCCCGTCTCCTCCGGGACCCGGCGGGAGGCCGGAATCACGCTCTCGTGGAAGAACACCTCCAGGCAACCGCCGCAATCGGCGGAGATCTTATCGAATTCCGATTTGATCCAACGGCGGGCCGCCCCGATGCCCCGGGTCGCAGAGAGGGTGTCGGAGAAGGTGTTTCGGGTACCGAAGCCAGCCAGGGCCCGCACGTCGACTTCCACCCTGTCGGCAGAGGCCGAAGAGATGATGTCGTAGATCCTCGGATCCACCTGGGGAGGAACGCCGGAGTCCTGAGCAGAAACCGGACCGAGGGTCCCAAGGGTGAGGACGGAAAACACGAAGGCTGAGAGAAGGGAAAATATGCGGCGCACGGATGCCTCCCGGAAAACGGTTTTGGCCAAAACTCCGGGTGGCAAGGTGCGTCGGGAAGGTGAACCTTACAAGGGGCCGGGCGCCTTACAAGGGGCCGGGCGCCTTACAAGGGGACAGGCGCTTTGAGTCTACTCGACTACCAGAGCAGGAGGAGCTTCCCGAAGTTCTTGTTTTCCTGAATATACCGATGGGCCTCCGGCGCCTCGTCGGGATTGAAGGTCCTGTCGAGGATGGGGAGGGCCCTCCTGGCGGCGAACAGGGGACAGACGCGCTGTTCGAATTCCCTTGCCAGACTGATCTTCTCCTCCAGGGGGCGCGCCCGCAAAACCGTACCCTTGATGAGGGCCCGTTTCCCCATGAGGAGCCGCAGGTCGATCTGGGCCTTCGGGCCAGAGGGAACTCCCACCACGATCTGCCGACCACCCGAGGCCAGGACCTTGAGGTTACCCTCCAGATAGGCACCACCCACGAGGTCGAGAATGAGGTCCACGCCTCTCCCGCCGCTTGCCTCCATGACCCGGTGGGGCCAATCCCCGTCCCCCAGGATTCCCACGTCCAGCCCCAGCCCAATGGCCCGGTCCACTTTTTCTTGAGTACGGGAGGTGCCGATGGCACGAACCCCGGCCGACTGTGTCAACTGAACCGCGGCGGTCCCGACTCCACTCCCAACTGCGTGGATGAGGACCGTCTCACCCTCGGAGAGGTTCATCTGCCGGAAAAGGGCATCGAAGGCCGTCATGAAGACCTCCGGAATCGCCCCGGCAATGCCCGTCTCTACTCCCGCCGGAATCCGCACCGCGGTCCTTTCGTGCACCGTCACATATTCGGCGTAGCCGCCACCACCCAGGATCCCCATGATCCGATCCCCTTCGGACCACAGGGTGACTTCTGCACCCATCTCGACGACGGTGCCCGAGTATTCCAGTCCAGGGATATCCTTGGGGGACCCAGGGGGTGCCGGATACTTCCCCACCCTCTGAACCAGATCAGCCCGATTCAGTCCGGACGCAGCCACCCGCACCAAAACCTCCTTGGGGCCGGGGTTCGGGCGTTGGACCTCTCGAACCTCCATGACTTCAGGATCTCCGAACTCGGTGATCACCACCGCCCTCATGGACTCGCTCATCTGAACCTCTTTGGGATCGTTCGCCGGTGTGTGAGGTTAAAAGGGAAGATTACCCTAACCATGGTGTGCGAGCCGTGCTCTTACAACTGGTTTTTTTGTGGGCGCTGATCGGCATACCTCCTGTACTTCGTACCGTTGACGAAACCCGGGCCAGATAGCCCGGCAGGAGAGAAACCCATGATCCTCCCCTTTGAGCTCGATCGACCGCTGGCTTTTCTGGACCTGGAAACCACCGGACTGAGTGTGGTCTCCGATCGAATCGTCGAGTTGGCCATTATTCGGATCTCCCCCCAGGGTGACGTCCTGGAGGCGGTGCGGCGGTTCAATCCCGGAATCCCCATCGCCCCCGATGCCAGCGCAGTCCACGGAATCTCCGATGAGGATGTGGCAGAGGAGCCCCCCTTCGCCTCCCGGGCAAAGTCCCTGTCAGAACTCCTTGAAGGCTGTGATCTGGGCGGTTTCAACATCCGGCGCTTCGATGTACCCCTCCTTGTGGCCGAGTTCAAGAGGGCGGGGCTACCCTTCGAGGTTCAGGGTCGACGTCTCATCGATGCGCAGGTCATTTTCCACCGGGAAGAGCGGAGAGATCTTTCCGCCGCCGCCCAGTTCTACCTGAGCCGCGACCACGAAGAAGCCCACACGGCCCTGGGCGACATCAGAACCACTGCGGCTGTTTTTTCGGCCCAAATCCAGCGGTACCCGGAGCTCCCGAGGTCCATCGAAGGTCTCCACGACTACTGCGACGAGGTCCGACCCTACCAAACGGAGCTGGATCGTTGGTTTCAGCGGCGGGATGGGGAGCTGGTCTTCCGAAAAGGGAAGCACAAAGGGGCCCCCCTCGGAAAGGTGGCAGCTACCGCCCCGGACTATCTCCAATGGATGCTGGGGGTCGACGACATGGACGAGGAAGTTCTCAGGGCTGTCCGGGAGGCCGTCGAAGGGATCCTCTGAAGAGCTGGAACCTCGGAGGACTTTGAAGGAACGACCGGTGGAGTTGGCTCGGAACGACCGGTGGAGTTGGCTCGGAACGACCGGTGGAGTCGGCTCGGAACGACCGGTGGAGTCGGCCCAGAAGGACCGGTTGATTCAACCAAGACCCAGCGGAGGCATCGGCCCAGGACCCCTTGGGCCGGTAGGTCCTTGCTCCTTCCGAGTCCCACGGAGTACGATATCCCCCTAAGCTCGGCGGGGTCGCCTGGATCGCTTCTTCGCGTCGAGTGGCCTCACCACCCCCCAACTCGTGGCACCACGAGGACAAAAACCCAATGTCCAGACGCCCGAAGTTTTGGCCGATTCCCTTCCTGCCCCTGTCCGTCCTCCCTCTGTTGATACCAGTCCTTTCCAACGCTCCCCTGAGCGGGCAGGAAACAGCCTCCATTTCGGAGGCAAATCTCCTGGACCTCCAGCCAAGGGTCATCGGGCCCGCCGTGACAGGGGGCCGGGTCCACGACATCGAAGCTTTACCAAACGACCCGTCCACCATCTTCGTGGCCAGCGCGTCCGGGGGCCTCTGGAAGACGACCAACCGGGGCATAACCTGGAGAAACGTCTTCGACACCATGGCCGTGAGCACCTTCGGGGACGTGGCCATCGCCCCGTCGGATCCCCGGGTGGTCTACGCCGGGACCGGGGAACAGAACAACCGCCAGAGCACCTCCTGGGGCAACGGCGTCTATCGGTCCAACGACGGGGGCGAGAGTTGGCGGCATCTCGGGTTGGTGGAGACAAGGCACATCGGGAAGGTGGAAGTCCATCCCACCAATCCCGACGTGGTGTACGTCGCCGCCCTCGGGAACCTTTGGGCTCCCAGCGAGGACCGAGGCGTCTTCAAGAGCTCAGACGGGGGGCGGAGCTGGTCGAAGGTTCTGTATGTGGATGAGTTCACCGGTGTCATCGATATGGTGTTGGATCCCGCGAACCCGGACGTCATCTACGCCGCCACGTATCAACGCCTGAGGCGTGCCTGGGGATTCAACGGGGGCGGGCCCGGCAGCGGGATTCATAAGACCACCGACGGTGGAAGCACCTGGACCGAGCTCACCAACGGGATCCCGGCGGGGGACAAGGGCCGGATCGGGCTGGCCATCGCCTACTCGAATCCAAGGGTTCTGAACGCCATCATCGAACACTCCGACCCGGACCAGCAGGGGACCTACCGGACCGAAGATGGGGGAATGACCTGGGAACGGGTGAACGAGCTTGATATCCGGCCCATGTACTACTCGGAAATCTTCATCGATCCAAGCAATGAAGATCGGGTCTATGCCCTGGCGACCTCCTCCAACAAGAGTGAGAACGGGGGCAGGACCTTCCAGGAGTTCGCGGTGCGTCCCACGTACGACGTTGGCGTCCACGCGGATCACCATGCTTTCTGGATCGATCCCAACGATTCAGACCACCTCTATCTGGGAGGCGACGCCGGGCTCCATGAGAGCTACGACATGGGCGTGACCTTCCGGAAGATCAACAACTTCCCCATTGCCCAGTTCTACGCCATCGGCGTGGACATGCGCGATCCGTACTGGGTTTTCGGTGGGCTCCAGGACAATCACTCCTTCGCCGGTCCCTCCGAAACCCGGCGATGGACCGGCATCGTGAACGACGATTGGCATCAGGTCGGTTATGGGGATGGTATGTACTGGCAGCCGGACCCCACCACCACCAAGTATGTCTACGGTACATCCAACGACGGCACCTACTTCAGACTCAACAGTGAAACCGGGGACATGCTGGACATCGCCCCGGAAGCTCCGGTGGGAGAAGAGGAATACCGTTTCGACTGGACCTCCCCCATCATCATTTCCCAGCACGACCCTGCGACGCTGTACGCTGGAGGGAACCGCTTGTTTATCTCTCATGATCGCGGGGGGAGCTGGGAGCGGACGCCGGACCTTTCGAAGCAGATGGATCGCGATACTGTCCCCCTCATGGGCGTCATGGGCGGAGACATCCCCATCTCCCGGAATGATGGAACCGGGAGCTACGGTGAAGCGGTCACCATCGGCGAGTCCCCGGTGGACCCCAATGTCCTCTGGGTCGGGATGGATGACGGGAACCTCCAGATGTCCAGGGACGGAGGGGCAAACTGGGAAGAGGTCAGCGGGAACGTGGAGGGGATCAGATCAGGCACCTACGTCAGTCGCATCACACCCTCGGCCAAATCAGCAGGCGCCGCCTATGCTGCTTTTGATGGGCACCGGGACGGCGACTTCGCTCCGTACCTCTTCCGAACCACGGACTTCGGAGGAACGTGGGAACCCCTCATGGCCGACCTTCCCTCAGGAGCCGTCAACGATGTGATCGAACATCCAGACAACCCCAACGTCCTGTTCCTCGGCTCGGAGCATCACCTGTTCGTGAGCACCGACGCGGGCTCCAGTTGGGCTCAGTGGCCCGGGATGCCCACGACCCACATCGATGACATCGTCATCCATCCCCGGGAGAAGGACCTGGTCATCGGAACCCACGGCCAGAGCATCTGGATCCTGGACGACACCAGACCGCTCGCTGAATGGACCCCTGAGGCAGCGGCGGCACCGGCCCACATCTTCAGCGTCGGTCCGGCCACCATCTTCACCTACTGGAAGGACACTTCCTATCGCGGCCAGGCGGAATTTGCAGGGGAGAACCCGGTGGACGGAGCCATCATCACCTATTCCCTGGGCAGTGGCGCGGGAGAAGCCCATCTCCGGATCGCCCGGGAGAACGGTGAAGTGGTCAGGGAATACCTGGCTCCCAACCGGGAGGGAATGCACCGGGTGAACTGGGATCTTCGACACCCCGCTTCGACCCTCACCGGCCTGGAGCCCTGGAATCCTACCGGGCAAGACGGGCTTCCGAGGAACATCGAAAACCGGGGCCACTTCGTGTCACCTGGAACCTACACGGTCACCCTGGTAGCCCGGGGGGCCACTACCTCCACAACCGTGGACGTGAGGGGAGATCCGGAAATGCCCCTTACCCAGGCCCAGTACGAGGAAAGGGAAGCCTTCCTTTCCGATCTTCAGGCCCTTCAAGGCGAGTTCGCTGAGGTTTTGGGAGCGGCTCCGGCATTCGGTAGAGGGGGAGGCCAAGGACAGGCGGGCAGGACAGAGGCTCAGCGGAACCTCAC
>CAYOVN010000174.1:0-6955 GCA_964407425.1 uncultured Gemmatimonadaceae bacterium | reverse complement strand
AGGCCCGGGTCCTTCGTGAAATCTTCTCGGACATGGCGTCCCCCCGGAGAATGAGCCGGCTCCTGCAGGGGGATGTAGGGTCGGGGAAGACCGCGGTGGCCCTCTTCGCCATGCTCCTGGCCCTGGAGAGCGGGTTTCAAGCCGCACTCATGGCCCCGACAGAGATCCTGGCCGAACAACATGCAAGGAAGCTCAGGCAGATGCTGGAGCCCCTGGGGGTGGAGATTCAACTCCTCACGGGAAGGCTTTCGGCGGCGGATCGGCGGGGGGCGCTGGAGGGCATTTCCAGCGGATCGGCCCGCATCGCAATTGGCACCCATGCCCTTATTCAGGAAGGTGTCGATTTCAAAAACCTGGGGTTGGTGGTTGTGGACGAACAGCACCGGTTCGGGGTCCGGCAGCGCATGGCCCTGGTGGAAAAGGAAAGCCGGCCCGACGTCCTGGTCATGTCGGCGACCCCCATCCCCCGATCCCTGGCCATGGCCCTTTACGGGGACCTGGATCTAAGCATCCTGGACGAGCTTCCTCCGGGAAGAAAACCGATTGACACGAAACTCAAGACTCCCGGGAAACGGAAGGAAGTCTACCGGTTTCTGGACAAGGAAATTGAGGCGGGACGACAGGGCTACCTGGTGTATCCCCTCGTGGACGAATCGGACAAGCTGGATCTTCGGTCTGCCACAGAGGAATACCGGCGCCTTTCGGAAGAAGTGTTCCCCCACCGAAAGCTGGGTCTTCTTCACGGTAAGCTTCCCGGTGCAGAGAAGGAATCCGTCATGAGGGGCTTCCTGGATCGTGAGATCGACCTCCTGGTGGCCACAACGGTCATCGAGGTCGGTATCGACATTCCCAACGCCACGGTCATGGTGATCGAACACGCTGAGCGGTTCGGTCTGTCCCAACTCCATCAGCTTCGGGGCCGCGTGGGGCGGGGCGGGAAAAAGAGCACCTGCATTCTCATTTCCCAACCGGGAGAGATGGCTGGAGAACGGCTGAAGATCTTCCAGGCGACCTCCGATGGCTTCGAGATAGCCAGGGCCGACCTGAATATTCGTGGGCAGGGGGATCTTTTCGGAGCCCAGCAGCATGGCCGGGACCCGATCCTGAGTTTTGCGGATCTCACCAGGGATGAGGATCTGCTCCGGGAGGCTCAGATTCGGGCCCGGGAGAGAGTGTCGGCGGATCCTGAGTTGTCCGACCCCGGGAACCAGAAGGTCAGGGCCCTCCTTCACGCGAGACACGAGGAAAAACTCCGGTTGTTCGGAGTGGGTTGACCCGCCCCCGGGAATGGACCAAGGTTCTGGGCTTCGGGAGGCCGACAGGGAGCGGGGCCAGGTAACCTGTGCGATGAGGTGTTGAAATGGTGGAAGTAAAAAACCTCTCTCAGCATGAGGGAGATGAAGTCACTGTGGCTGGATGGGTGGATCAGCTCAGGGTGCATGGGAAAGTGGCTTTCATGGTGATCAGGGACGGCACCGGCTATGTGCAGGGGGTCCTGGTAAAGAAGGAACTCCCGGAGGACGTGTGGGAGGCCGCCACGAATCTTGGTCAGGAGTCCTCCGTTCAGGTCTGTGGTCTTGTCCGAGCGGAACCCCGTTCCCCCGGTGGCTTCGAGATGGGTTTGACCGAGATTCAGGTCATTGGCCAAAGCCCTGAGTACCCCATCCAACCCAAGGAACACGGAGTCGAGTTCCTCCTGGACAACCGACATCTCTGGCTACGCTCATCCCAGCAGCGGGCTGGGCTGAAGGTCCGGTCCGAGATCGAGCAGGCGATTCATGACTTCCTGTACAACAGGGAGTTCGTTCGGGTCGATACGCCCATCCTCAGCGGGGCCATCGGGGAGCATGCGGGAAGCCTCTTCGAGACGGACTATTTTGGAGAGAGTGCCTATCTGGCCCAGACCGGCCAGCTTTACGCCGAGGCTGCCTGCCCGGCCTTCAGAAACGTCTACTGTTTCGGGCCCACCTTCCGGGCCGAAAAGTCGAAGACTCGCCGACACCTCACCGAATTCTGGATGATCGAGCCGGAAATGGCTTTTGTGGATTCGGCCGGGAACATGAGCTTCCAGGAGGAGTTGATTTCCTACATTGTGGAGCGGGCCCTGGAGCGGTGCATGCCTCAGTTGGAGCTTCTGGAAAGGGACCTCTCAAAACTTGAGAACATCAGGCCTCCCTTCCCGCGGGTCAGCTACACGGACGCTGTTACGCGCCTCCAGGAGAAGGGGAGCTCCATCCAGTGGGGTGAGGACATCAGTGGGGCGGATGAAACCCTCCTCGGAGAGGACCACGACCTCCCGGTATTCATCTACAACTACCCGAAGGCAGTGAAGGCCTTCTACATGAAGGAGAACCCGGAGGATGCTTCCACGGTCCTCTGTGATGACCTCATCGCTCCGGAAGGCTACGGGGAGATCATTGGGGGCAGTCAAAGGGAAGACGATCTCGATCGTCTCTTGGCTCGGATCCGGGAGGAGAAACTTCCCGAGGAAGCCTATGGCTGGTATCTGGACCTCCGGCGGTTCGGGACTTTTCCCCATTCGGGGTTCGGTCTGGGCCTGGAGAGGACCGTGGCCTGGGTTACCGGTCGAAGCCACGTCCGGGAGCTGATTCCATTCCCACGCCTCATCAACCGGCTTTATCCCTAGAGCGGACGTCAACGCATGCCAAAGGTTGTTCTGGACCTGAATGACCGTCGGCTGGCTTGGGCCCTACCACCCTGGGTAGGGGAGGAGATCGAAAAGGCCCTTCCGGGAGGGTGGACGTTGCTGACGATGGAGTCGGAGGCCGATGGCTCCGGAGACGGGATGTCCCGCCTGAGCCCTGAGTTGTCGGCTGTGGCCAACAAGCTTCAGGCCCGGTGGAATACGGAACCCTATTACCGGGCGGATCACCCCCTGACGGAGATCTCCCGGTCCACTGTGGGCATTCTGGGCTTCGGCGGCATCGGAAGGGAAGTGGCGAAGAGGGTTCGGGCTCTGGATGCCAGGGTTCTGGCCTATGACCAGGGGCCCGAGGCTTTTGCTTTCAGTGGGCGGGTGGCCCTGGGCGGTGCGTTGGAGTTGGGGGATCCCAAGCTGGAAATGCTCCATGGTGAGGGCGGGCTCCACTACCTCCTGGAGGAAAGCGACTTCCTGGTTCTAACGGCACCTGAGACCCCCGAGACCAGAGGAATCCTTGATCAAGAGGCCCTGGCACGGATGAAGGGAACCGGGGTTCTGATCAATCTCTCCCGGGGATGTCTGGTGGTGGAGGAAGCTCTGATCGAGGCGCTGGCGGAGGGGCGAATCAGGGGTGCCGGGTTGGATGTGTACCATCAGGAGCCTCTTCCTCCCGATCATCCTCTCTGGAAGCTGCCGAATGTCCTCCTGACGCCCCACGTATCGGCCGTGACCGGTGGTTTCTGGAGAAGGCAGACGGATCTCATAGTGGAGAACCTCCGTCGGTTCTTTTCCGGGGAAACGCTCCTGAACCTGGTGGACAAAGAGGCCGGCTTCTAGCGGTTCCTTTTCAGCTCTTCCCAGAGCCCGTCCAATACTTCCAGGCCGGCCTCCGGCAATAGAATCCCCCTCTCCTTTGCGAGATCTTCCAATGCCTCGAAACGGGCCTGGAATTTCCGGTTGGCCCGGTCCAAAACCGTATCCGGGTGGGCCCCGGCGAGGCGTGTGAGATTTACGACAGAGAAGAGAAGGTCCCCAAGCTCTTCCTCAACCGCCTCCTGATCTTCACGGTCCAGAGCTTCCCGGACCTCTTCAAGCTCCTCCGCCACCTTTTCCCAGGCCCCGAACGGCTCGGACCAGTCGAAACCGACCCCGCTGACCCGATCCTGGATTCGGTGGGCCTTGAGGAGAGGATCGAGGCCCTTGGCCAAGCCGTGGAGGGTTCGGGTTCCTTCCCCCCGTTCCTTGACCTTCATGGCCTCCCAATCTTCCTTTTTCCCGAGCCCGTAGAGGTGGGGGTGGCGCCTTTGCATCTTCTCTTCCAGGCGGCGGGTCACGCTCTCCCTCGTGAAGTCCTCCTGCTCCTCACCCACAACGATCTGAAACGCCAAATTGAGAAGGAGGTCACCCAACTCTCCCTCCAGTTCGTTTTTTTGCCCTCCGCGAATAGCGTCCACCACCTCCTGGGCTTCCTCGAGAAGATGGGGAATAAGGGATTCTGGTGTCTGCTCTGCATCCCAGTTGCAGTTCTGACGAAGGAATTCCACCAGCGTCAGAGCGCGGTCCAGAACCGGGACCGGAGTTTGGTTTTCGGGTTTCAGCTCCAAGGTCGTCCTCTCCAAAGAAAAAGTACGCGGCCGCTCGACGACGAGGGCTCCGCGAGTCGGACCGGATTGTCCTCACAACCAAGCAGTTTTCAGGGACCGGGCGACCTCTCGGCTCCCCTTGCTGCGCCGGTCTTTTTTCGCATCTTTCGACCACCATGTCAACCGACGAAAGAGCCCGGGCCTGGGTCGACGTTTCAGCGTCCGCCCTGAGGAACAATCTCCGAACCATCCGAGGTTCGGTAGGGGATGGCGTAAGATTGATCCCTATGGTCAAGGCGAATGCCTACGGTTTGGGGATGGCGGAGACGGTAAGGGCACTGGAACCTCTGGATCCCTGGGGATACGGGATCGCCGCGGTTTCCGAAGGGGTCGCCCTGCGGGCGCTGGGTGTGGAAAAGCCAGTCCTCGTATGCAGCCCCATTTCACCTGAGTCCTATTCTGCCGCCGTGGAAGCTGGACTGACCGTGAGTATTTCTGATCTCCAGGGGCTGGCCAATCTCCGGGAGGCCGGTGCCACGGCTGGCCGGGCCGGCCGATTCCATCTCGAGATCGACACGGGTATGGGGCGGGCCGGGCTGGACTGGCATCGAGTCCAGAGTTGGGGTCCGGCAGTGGAGAGCCTCCTCGGACCTGAGCTGGTATGGGAGGGTGCATTCACCCATTTCCATTCGGCGGATGGAGCCGATCCGGAGCCCACGGTTCAGCAGTGGGAGCGCCTCCATGGCACCGTGGAAAAGCTGGGTTCGAGACCGGAGGACCTTCTCGTCCATGCCTGTAACAGCCCTGGCGCGCTCCGCCTGCCTACCTTTGGGGGCGCCGCGGTTCGGCCAGGCATATTTCTCTACGGGGGAATGGCCGGGGACGGGCTCGAGCCTCCGTCTCCGGTGGCATCGATCAGGGCCAGGATCGTTTACCTGAAGGAGGCCGATCCGGGAACCACCGTTGGCTACGGGGCCACCTACACGGCCCAGGGCCAGGAGCGATGGGCTACCGCGGGGATTGGCTACGGTGACGGGCTGCCCAGGCTCCTCAGCAATCGGGGCCAGGCCCTGGTCCATGGCCAGCGGGTACCCATCATCGGGCGAATTTCGATGGACGTGACGGTGCTGAATATCACCGGGATCCCAGAGGTGGAAGTCGGGGAGGAGGTTACCTTTGTTGGCCGGGCCGACGGTGGTGAGATCCTTCTCGAAGAGGTGGCCGGGATTGCAGAGACCATCAATTACGAGGTTCTGACTGGATTGACCCAGAGGCTTCCCAGGATCTGGACCGACGATGAAGGGTATTGAAGAAGTTCTGGGTTTGGCCAGGGAAGTGCAGGGGAAGGCTCACGCCCCTTACTCGGGTTTCAGGGTTGGTGCCATTCTTGAAACCCGAGAAGGCGTTACGTTTTCTGGATGCAACGTTGAGAACGCCTCTTTCGGTCTAACCATTTGTGCGGAACGGAATGCGCTGGCCGCTGCGGTTGCCGCCGGCGAGAAGGAGTTCCGACGTTTGGTGCTGGTGACTGGTGGGGAGGACCCGGTTCCTCCTTGCGGGGCTTGTCGGGAGGTTCTGGCTGAGTTCAATCCAGACCTCATTATCGTGTCGGTGGCGGGAGAAAGCCGGGAGGAGTGGTGTCTGGCGGAGCTGCTCCCCCGCCCGTTTCGGCTATAGATCTCAAGGGGATGATCCCCGAATGTTAATGGCGAATGGGTTGAAGCGAACACTGTGGGTAGGGCTACTGGCCCTTGGTTCCTGGCACTTTTCAGGTTGCCAGGAAGATGTTCTCACCACACTCGACGGGGATCTGATTCCCGTCGAGGCGTTGACGGTCGAGATATCCCTTCCCTTCGATGAGTTCGCTCGGGATCTGCAGGCATGGGGTGGGTATGGACAGCCACACGAGCTCGCCCAGGACATTGTGGCCCGGGCTTTTGAGGAAACACTGGATGCACGGACCCTGAACTCCCTGGTTCCCTACCCGGTTTTTGCTACGGTCAGGGATTCCCTCGGGGTGTTTGGACCCGACTCCTCCCTTACGTTTATCGGCGCCACGGTCGTCGTCAATTTCGACACCATTTCCAGTGTCTATGATGGCCCGGTGGATCTTGCCCTGACTGCCCTCCCCAGAACATGGGATGCGAGATCAGTGACCTGGGACTTGGCGGTCGATTCGGTTGGTGGTAGTGAGGCCTGGGAGGAGAGGGGTGGGGGACCGGCCATTCCTCTTTCGACCGCCGCGTGGGACCCTGCGAACGGGGATTCCGTGGTCTTCCTGTTGGACTCGGCCAGCGCTCAGGTGATGGCGGACACTGCGTCGTCCGAAAAGGGCCTGCGCCTGGAGTCTCTCACAGACGGGACGCGCCTGGATCTATACCGGCTGACCTACACGCTCCAGACCCGGCCGAGTTCCAACCCGGACACTCTGGTGGAGGTCAACGTGGCTTCACAGTTCCGGACCTTCATCTACGATCCCGTTCCGGCCCCGCCGGAGGAGGAGATCCGCGTTGGGGGGGTCCCGGCCTGGAGGTCGGTTTTCACGATGGACATTCCCAGGACCGTAGACGGGATTCCAGAACTTTGCCTGGAGGTTGAATGTCCCTTCAAGTTGACCGCCGAGGCCCTGATTGGCGCCTCTCACATACTGACCACCCAGGCTCCTCCTCCCGCCTACCTGCCCAGGGATACCCTCCGGCTGGACGTGCGA
>CAYOVN010000173.1:0-7004 GCA_964407425.1 uncultured Gemmatimonadaceae bacterium | reverse complement strand
CCCGCCTTTTGGTGACCTCCGGCACAACCCCAGATAGGGAGAAGGGCAAGGAGGAGCAGGGGTACGGACGACCGTTTCATGGTTCGCCTCCTGGGATGACGATTGGTGCCAGCGCTGTGTTTGTGTGAATGGTGGGAGTGTAGGGCCCGGAGCACCGGCAGAAGAGGGGAGATTGGGAGAACTCATGCTAGCGGGGGTGGTCGAGACCGGAAAGCCTTTTGTTTACGCATGGTTTACGACTCTTCAGACCAGGTGGTCTAAACACCTGCGCTCCCAAAATGCCTGCAAAGCCTTGAAACCTTTCGAGACCTGTTTACGTTGTTCACACTATGAGTATTCAACGTGATCAGATTCTGAAATGCGCCTGTGCCCTCTATCTATCCGATGGCATAGACGGCTTCTCCATGCGGAAACTGGCGAAGTGTGTGGGATGTACCGCCCCGGCACTTTACCGGCACTACGAAAGCAAGGAAGAAGTCATCGGGGACGTGATCTCCGAAGCGTACCGGCTCTTCACCCAGTACCTCTATCGAGCCTTGGAGGGCCGGGATCCGGCGGAGCGTTTCATTTTGGCCGGGCGAAGCTATTTCGCCTTCGCCATGGAGCAGCCCGCACTATATGAGATCATCTACATGCCTACGGAGATCCTTGGCGGGTCATCCGTCGATCCCGAGGTGGCTGACCAGGCCTGCGCCATTGGGCAGTTCTGGTCGGACCGGGTCCGGGAGATGATGGACGCCGGGTTCCTGAAGGAAGGGGACCCTTATCGGGTCGCCAACACCCTCTGGGCCCACGCTCACGGGATGATCTCCATCTACCACAAAGGCCTCCTTCCAGCCGACAGCTTGGAGGATTTCCGGACCGAAATGACCGAGTCCTTCTTCCGTGTGATGATGGGGGTTGGGACCGAGATGGCCGGTGAACTCCAGGCCCGGTTCGTCGATGCGAGACTGCTGGAAGGAACCTCAGCTTGAACCTGCGAATTCGGAGTTCGTGTTCCGAACCGAACAATCGAAAAGAGCCCATACGATGACTTTAGCGGCAAGACTAGTTCCCCTTGGCCTGCTCATGATCGCTGTTGCTTCGCCGGGACCCCTCAGGGGCCAGGCCACAGAAAACCTGGTAACGGGATTCCCGACGATGATCCGCCTGGAAACTCCGCTGCAGGTAGCGGACCCGGCGACCATTTCCATGCGGCAGGCGGTGGAGATGGCCCTCAGCCAGAGCCTGGACCTCCGGGACGCCTTCCTTGCTCTGGAACAGGCCGATGAGCAAGTGTCCGAGGCCTGGTCCAGCGTGATGCCCAAGATCGACTTCACAGGGAGTTACACCCGGAACATCGCTCCTATGGTGTCCTTCCTTCCAGCGGAGATCTTCGGAGGCGAGCCGGGTGAATTCCTGAAGGTCCAGTTCGGGGCCGACAACTCCTGGTCCTCGGCCTTTGTCCTGGATCAGCCTCTCTTCGAGGCACAGGCCTTCATTGGCGTGGGGGCGGCTTCCCGATTCAAGAGTTTGCAGGAGGAGGTCCTGCGTGGGCGTGCGCAAAACCTGGTGACCAGGGTTCGCCTTGCCTACTACGGGGTCCTTCTGGGACAGGAAGACCTTCGGCTCATCACCGAGTCCCTGTCCCGGGTCCAGCAATCCCTGGAAGAAACCCAGGCTCTGAATCGGGCCGGCATCGCCTCGGACTACGATGTGCTTCGGCTCGAGGTGGAACTGGCGAACCTTACCCCGAATCTCAGGCGGGCGGAGAACGCCGTGACCCAGGCCAGGAGGCAACTGGCTATCGAGCTGAATCTCGAGGCTATGGAGGACCTCCGAGTTACGGGAAGCCTGGCGGCCATGGATCTCTACGGTTTGGAGGACAACGATCCGTCCAACCGGGAGATTCTGGAACTGGGCCGCCTCGACCTGGCTCTCACCTCCACCATGGACGAGGTCCTCACTGTGGCTATGGAGGGTCGGTCGGACCTGAAGCAGCTGGAGCTGAACGAAAAGCTCCGGACCGCCGAACTGCGGGCCGAACAGGCCGACTACTTCCCGAAGATCGCCTTGTTCGGGAACTACCAGATCAATGCCCAGCAGAACGGATCTCCGAACTGGTTCGGGGATGAGAATACCAGAGCCACCTCCAAATGGGTGGGGATATCCGTGTCGCTACCCATTTTCACTGGATTCCGGCGGGACTCCCGCATCGACCAAAAGCGGGCCCTCCTGAATCAGGCCAAGAACCAGAGTGCCCTGGCCCGGCTCCAGGCAGAGGGTTCGGTGAAGTCCATACGAGAACAGGCCGAAGAAGCTTTGGCCCGTGCCCGTGGGCAGCAGATGGCGGTGGACCAGGCCCAAAGAGGGTTCGAGATCGCAAGTGCCCAGTACCGGGAGGGAATGAGCAGCCAACTGGAGCGGCGGGACGCTGAGGTCGCACTGCGGCAGAGTGAGTTCAACTATGCTCAGGCCGTTTACGACTTCCTGGTATTTCAGGCTCAACTGGATGAAGCAACGGGCCAGGTGCCCATGGTAAATGAGTTGTTGACCGGACGACTGGCCTCCCGGTAGGGCGGGCAGAAGAGGAATCCAAGGAAACGCCAATAATGTTCACAAACACTCGAGTTCATACGATGAAAAGCCGTAACCGGAAGTCCCAAAGCCGCTTTGAAGCAAAAAGTGCGGTCCTGTTGTCCGTCGTCCTGCTGCCTACCCTCCTCGGTGGGTGCGGGGGCGGGGAAGTCCAGGGAGCCGATGACGAGACGGGTTATGTGAGGGTCTTGAATGTAGAGGTGACCACGGTTGGTCCCGAGACTTTCATAGAGACCATCCGCCTGACGGGGGTTGTTTTGGCGGATAAGGATGTGGTGGTTTCGGCCGAGGAAAGTGGTGTGGTCAGGGAGATCATCGTGGACAAAGGGAACTGGGTCGAGGCGGGACAGGCCATGTTCAAGCTCGACGATCAACTGCTGAGCGCCCAGGTGGATCAGGCGAGAGCCATGTCGAGCCTGGCCCAGGAAACCTGGGAACGCCGCAGGCGCCTCTTCGAAGAAGACCAGGTGGGCGCGGAGTTGGCTTACCTCGAGGCGAAATACTCCGCCGACCAAGCCGCCGCGAATCTCAACCTCCTGGAGGAGCGTCTGGCCCGGACCGTTATCCGGGCTCCAATCTCCGGAGTTCTCGATAGCCGGGAGATCGAGGTCGGAACCATGGTGGGCCCCGGGACTCCGGTGGCCAGAATCGTGGACATCAACCCCGTGAAAATCGCCGGGGGAGTTCCGGAGAGGTATGCCCAGGATGTCCGGACAGGGACCGAGGCAACGGTGACTTTCGACGTCATGCCCGACGAGGACTTCAGTGGCAGGATCAACTACGTGGGCGCGGTCGTAGACCCCCGGAACCGAACCTTCCCCGTCGAGGTCCGGATCCCGAATCCAGGTGGGCTCATCAAACCACAGATGGTGGCCAATATCGACATGGTCCGTCGGACCCTGGAGGATGTGATCGTGGTGCCTCAGGAAGCTCTGATCCGGGTGGAGGACGGCTATGTGGTGTTTGTAGTCGAGAACGAGGGTGGGGTGGAGCTGGTCCAGTCCAAAGTTGTGGAGTTGGGCCCAGCCCAGGAAGACCAGGTAGTGGTCCTTTCGGGGCTGATGGAGGGTGAGCGTCTGGTGGTCGTCGGCCAACAGACTGTCGCCACAGGGGACCGCGTATCGGTGGTGGGGGAGAGGTAGGGAGCGATCATGACAAACCAACCGGGAACCAGAAGGGGCAAGACGCCCCCAAAAACCGAGGAAGAGCTAAAGGAATTCAAGGAATTCCGCCTGACTTCCTTCGCCATCGATCACAGCACCAGCGTGATCCTTCTTTTCATCATCGTGGCCATCGCCGGGATCGTCACCTACAACCGGATTCCGAAAGAGTCTTTCCCGGAGCTGGAGATTCCCATGATCGCGGTGAGCACCGTGTATCCGGGTGTCTCCCCCTCCGATATCGAGACGCTTGTGACTCGTCCCATCGAGGACGAGTTGAACACCATCGGAGATGTGAAAGAGCTCACATCCACCTCGGTGGAGGGATACTCCAGCGTGGTGGCCGAGTTTGAGACCTCCGTGAATCTGGAGGAAGCCCTGCAAAAGGTCCGGGAGAAGGTGGACCTGGCGAAACCCGAACTCCCTGAGGACGCCGAGGATCCCTCCATCACGGAGTTCAACTTCTCCGAAGTACCCATCATGCAGGTGAACCTGTCCGGCGAGTTCGGCCTGGTTCGCCTGAAGGAGATCGCAGAGGACCTTCAGGATCAAATCGAACAGATTCCCTCGGTCCTGCGGGCGGACCTGCGGGGTGGCCTGGAGCGGGAAGTAAAGGTCGACGTGGATCTGGCCAAGTTGAAATACTACGACCTGGCCATCATGGACGTCATCGCCACCATCCAATCTGAGAACGTGAATATCCCGGGCGGCACCATCGACGTGGGGAACTTCAAGTACCTCGTTCGCATCGACGGCGAGTTCGAAGATCCGACTCTGATCGAGGACCTGGTGGTTACCGCCGATGAAGGAAGGCCCGTCTACGTCAGGGATGTGGCCAATGTGGAGTTCGGTTTCGCCGAGCGGGAGACCTACGCACGGCTGGACGGGAGCCCGGTGGTCACCCTGGACATCGTGAAGCGAACGGGTGAGAACATCATCGAGACGGCCGATGCGGTGAAAGCCGCCATTGACGAGATGGCTCCCGACTTCCCGCCTTCCACGGTTGCCAAGATCACCTCGGATCAGTCCAAAGACATCCGAATGATGGTGAGCAGTCTGGAGAACAACGTCATTTCGGGCCTCCTCCTCATCATCGGGGTGCTTTTCTTCTTCCTGGGTGTCCGGACCTCAATTTTTGTGGCCCTCTCCATTCCCACTTCCATGTTCCTCTCCTTCCTGGTGTTGGGACTTCTGGGAGTGAGCATGAACATGATCGTTCTCTTCTCCCTCATCCTGGCCCTGGGGATGTTGGTGGACAATGCCATCGTCATCGTGGAGAACATCTACAGGTATATGGAAGAAGGATGGGACCGGGTTACGGCCTCGAAGAAGGCTACCGGCGAGGTGGCCATGCCTGTTATTGCCGCCACCATGACCACCCTGGCCGCCTTCGCTCCACTGCTGTTCTGGCCCGGGATGATCGGGGATTTTATGGGATACCTCCCCCTTACCCTCATCATCACCCTTTCCAGCTCCCTCTTCGTGGCTGTGATCATCATCCCCACCCTTTGTTCCCTGTTCATGCGCCTGGATGACGCCCCGAAAAAGCCACTGACCAAAGCTGCCAGACGGACCGCAATAGGGCTGACGGTACTCTTTCTTCTCATCGTTGCTGGCATGAATTGGCTGACAGCAGCCCTCTTCTTGGCCACCGCACTTCTGGCCGTGGTCGCCCACAAGTTGTTTCTCCACAGGCTGGAGGACTGGTTTCAGAACAAAGGGGTCCCGACGTGGATCCGGTTCTATGAGAAGCAACTTCGGTGGGCCTTGGAACACCGGGTCACTGTTTTGATGGGGTCCGGTGCGGTCCTGGTTCTGACCGTCATGGCCTTCGGCGTTTTCAACAATGGAGTGGAGTTTTTCCCCGAGACCATCCCGCCCAAACAGATATGGGTCGATGTGGATGGCCCGGTGGGGACCCGGGCTGAGGTCACGAACCGGATCACAGCCCTTCTAGAGGAAGAGGTCAAGGGGTTCGATGGAATGGCCGATGCGGAATCGGTGGTGGCCACCGTCGGTGGCGGGGGTGGGAACATGATGGAGGAGGGGCCTGGAGGGCCAGAGGCTGGTCGAGTGAACATCGCGTTTGTCGATTATCAGGACAGAAGCACCGACGTCTTCGAGACCCTGGCCCAGATGCAGGCTACCGTCGGGAAGGGGTTGGCCGGAGTTGATATCACGGTGGACAAACTTTCGGAAGGCGCCCCAACCGGTGACCCCGTGAACATCGAGATCATCGGGGAAGACCCGGCCGTGCTGCGGGACCTCTCAGAACAGGCCATGCTGATTCTGGAGGGGGATCCGGTCTACCGGAAATTGGTTGGGCTGGACAGCGACCTGAACGACGCCCGGCCGGAGCTGTCCGTCATTGTGGACCGGGAAAAGGCGGCTCTCTACGGCCTCTCTACGTCACAGGTGGCCATGGCGGTCCGGGGCGCCATCAACGGCATCGAGGCCGGAAAATACCGGACAGGGAACGACGAGTATGACATCATCGTTCGCCTGGCTCCGGAATTCCGAAACGAACTCAACGCTTTACAGAACCTGACTGTCATGGATGAGGGCACCCAGGTGCCTTTGGTGTCGGTAGCGGACTGGGAGGTAGGGGAAGGCCTGGGCTCGATCCGGCGAAAGGACATGTTCCGGGTGGCCACGGTCAGTTCGGATGTTGCCAGTGGATACAACAGCACCGCCACGTTGGTGGAAGTCAGGGCGACACTGGCGGCATTTGAAACCTCCTTGCCGCCGGGGTACATGATTCAATACACGGGTGAAAGTGAGGAACAGGATGAAGCCAGTGCGTTCCTGTCGACGGCCTTCATCATGGCTCTGGCGCTGATGGGGTTCATCCTGATTTCTCAGTTCAACTCCATCATCAAACCCGTCATCATCCTGAGTTCCGTCATCATGTCCACGGTAGGCGTCTTGGCTGGCCTCATGGTGTTCAACATGCCCTTTGTCATCATCATGACGGGGCTGGGGATCATCTCCCTGGCTGGAATTGTGGTGAACAACGCAATCGTTCTCATCGACTATATCGACATCCTTCGGGAACGGGATGGGATGGATCGTCGGGAGGCACTGATCCAGGGCGGAAAAACCCGTTTCCGGCCGGTCATCCTGACCGCTACTACGACGGCACTTGGCCTCGTGCCCCTGGCGGTCGGCCTGAACTTCGACTTCTTCGGGCTCTTCGGCTCTCTGTCTCCGGAGCTGTACTGGGGTGGCGACCAAGCGGCCTGGTGGGGCTCGATGGCGGTAGCGGTC
>CAYOVN010000172.1:0-7198 GCA_964407425.1 uncultured Gemmatimonadaceae bacterium | reverse complement strand
CAAGAGCCAGCCAGGCCATAAATAGCCAGCCTTTGACCTTGGAATGACCCCTGAAACGCCAAAGCAGGCAAAATATCAGAAACGAAAGGACAACCTCGTAGAGCTGAGTGGGGTGGACCGGAACGATCTCCCCGTACTGGGCGATGAGGTCGGGATCCACCTGAATGCCGAAGTCATGTTCTATGATATCCACACGTGTAGGGGGAGAGCCTTCGGGGAACCGGATCCCAACCCAGGATCCTGTGGGTTTTCCCCAGTCGTCCCCAACCAGGAAGCACCCGATCCGCCCAACCGAATAGGCCAGAGCAAGGCTCGGCGCCACGAGATCGGCCTGGGTGGGCAGATGCAGGCCACTCCGGCGAATCTGCCAGACGACCAGTAGTAGTCCGCCGATGAATCCTCCGTAGAAAACAAGGCCCGCCCGGGCAAAGACAAGGCCGAAAGGATCCTCGACCAGCCGGGGGAAGTTCAGGAGCAGATAGTAGAGTTTTGCCCCGAGGATTCCCCCTACGACGGCCATAAAGAGGAGGTCCCAGGTGGCATCTGCCCCAGCGCCCTTCTCTTTCATCTGCAGCCGATGGACAGAACCCCCCGCGGCGAAGGCCAGGAGCATCATCAGGCCGAAGGAGGTGACCGGCTGGCCTCCAACCAGGGGAAGCCACTCCGGAAAGTTGAAGAGGTTTGGGTACACGGCAGGTCACGCCCCCGGGGCGGAGGCCCCTGCGGCCCACCTTCGAAGGTTCGGGAAGGGGAGATTTGCCTGAGCAGAGAAGTCCGGGCTCGCCGTCTCTCCTCGTTCGAGTCGGAACCGGGCTGCCCGAGCAATCATGGCCCCATTGTCCATGGAAAGCCTGGGGGAGGCAACAAACAGGCGCCCCCGAGGCCCCAGCCGACGGCCAACCTCCTCTCTGAGTTTTCCATTTGCCGAAACTCCACCTCCCAGCAGGATCCGATCACACCCCGTCTCCCGTACAGCCCTGAGGGTTTTGCTGGCCAGGACGTCCACCGCGGCCGTCTGAAAGGCCGCCGCCACCGAAGGTTTCTCCGCGTCAAGCGAACCGGCCTGGGTCAGCTCCAGCACCAGGTTCGCGACAGCGGTCTTTAAACCGCTGAAAGAGAAGTCAAAGTAGCTGCTATCGTCCGGTTTCTGATTCCCACGCAACATGGGCCGAGGAAGGCGAAAGCGTTTGGGATCCCCCTCCTCCGCCAGAGCTTGGACCGCAGGTCCTCCCGGATAGGAGAGGTCCAGGAGTTTGGCCACCTTGTCGAAGGCCTCCCCCGCAGCATCATCCCGGGTACTTCCAAGGAGATGGTACTCCCCCCATTTCGGGACGTAGAGGAGAAGCGTGTGCCCGCCGGAAACAAGAAGAGCCACGAAGGGAGGAACCGCTTCCGGGTCCTCCAAGGAGGGCGCAAAGAGGTGGGCTTCCATGTGGTGAACAGGCACCAGCGGAATCCCGAGGGAGAGAGAAACACCCTTGGCCCACGATACCCCGACCAGAAGAGCCCCTATCAGCCCAGGCCCCGCCGTTACGCCGATGGCATCCAGGTCCGATCGCTCATGCCCACTTTCCCGCAGAGCCTCCCCCACCACCTCATCCATCCGGGTCAGATGGGCCCGGGCGGCCAATTCAGGCACCACGCCCCCATACAGGACATGAATGTCCTGAGAATGGATCACGTGCCCGAGGAGGCCGGCGCTTCCGGAAAGGAGAGCCGCCGAAGTTTCGTCACAGCTGGTCTCGATTCCAAGAATCAGTGGGGAACTCACTGTCCTACCGGGCGTCGGAGGAGCACAAAATGCGGGGTTGCCCTGGCCTCCACATATTCCGGCACACCTTCAACGACCAGAACGACCTGCTCCTCCTGCCCAGGGGAAAGGCCTGCTCGGTTCATGGGGATCGTAACTCTCAGGTCCCCGACCTCCACCCCCTCCACGAGGCTTTGGGGGCCCACAAGAACAACGGAAATGGAAGTTGGCCGGGCCTGGAGTTGAGGGTCGGAATCCACCACGGGCAAGATGAGAGTGAGAGCCTCAAACTCCCTCGCGGCGGTCGGTTCCGTAGGAACGGTAACCATGGCCTGGAGAGGTTGGACGCTCAAGCTCCCCAAACCCGAAGTATCCACAGCGCTGACAAGAGATCCCGATCCATCCACCAACGCCAGGTCAATGGGCAGGAGCCTCAACGAGTCCAATGCCTGGACCCGGCTGGAAGGGCCAAAGACCTCCGCTGCCCGAGGTTCAGCCCTCGGCGGCCCTGCCAAGGAGATCCCCGGTGGAAGCTCCCCAACGATGGACGGAGAAAAGGGAATCCTTTGTTGAAGGTTCGTTTCAAAGCTGAGGCTGATGGCCTCGGGCCGAATATCCTCCACGACCACACCCTCTCTACCCGAACCTCGGAACCAGGAATCCCGGAGAAATATCGTGGTGTCCTCAGACGACACCTGGTCTACGGGGACCAGAACCGGAGGAGCTTCCACCCCCAGGGCAATGAGGTCCCGGGCGGGGCCGGAAAGGGTCACACTTACGGTGGCAGGATTCGGATCCCCCACGATCGCCCAGTTCTGATCGGTCAGCTGGACAACCACGGGGATTTCCTCCAGGACCCGGCTGCTCTGAGCGTCGAAGCGGGGTACGGTCCAAAGGAGAACGGCCATGGCCAGAGCCAATACCTTCAACTGCCAATTCCTGGAGAGGATCGTCGGCAAGAAAAACATGATCACCTCCCCAGCAGGCGTCGAACCAGATCGACGTTTTGGGGTGCGTCCCATTGGGTGGACCCGGAGATCTTCTTGAAGACCACGCCATTCTGGTCGATCACAAAGGACTCGGGCACCCCGGTGGTCTGGAACGTTCGCTGAACCCGCCCCGACGGGTCATGGAGGAGGGAAAAGGTGATGCCGAGGGAATCCCCGTAGGCGACGAGGTCCCCCCCGACCCTACCGAAAGGATCCGTCTCACCGAGGGGGGCATCGATGCTGATGGCTACGATCTCGAAGCGGTCATCGTCAATTTCCTCGTAGAGCCTCTGCATAGAGGGCATCTCTTCCCGGCAGGGTGGGCACCATGTCGCCCAGATATTCACCAATAGAACTTTGTCCCGATAATCGTCGAGGCTCCGGGGGGTCCCTCCCAGATCATAGGCAGAGAAGTCCGGCGCTGACCGACCTGCCCCGATCGGGCTCAGTTGGTCCTTGGTGAACCAGGCAAAAAGGACCACCAGGGCTGCCACAACAACAGCCGAGCCATAGGGGATCCAGGAGGATTTCTTGGGCATATTCACGGGCCTGAAAGGTTCTGAAAGATCTCAGCTACTCTACGGTCTCAAGGGGCTTTTGTTCCTGGGGATACCACCCTCAGATTACAGACCTCGTCGCCCCACCACCAGACGCACGTCCGAGCCTTCCTGAACCTTGGTACCCGACGGGGGTTCCTGCTCGACCACCATCCCTTGGTCCCGTCCGAAACGGAACCGGGTTCCCACATCCCTTAGCAGGAGGCCCAGAGAGTCCAGAACCGATCGGGCCTGCTCCTCCGGGAGTCCCAGAAGAAGAGGCATCTCAAACTCCGGAGGGCCCATACTTACGGATATTCGAACCTCCATAGGAATGGTGGCCGCCGTCCCCGCCTCCGGCGCCATCCCTACCACACCGCCTCTGGGATCATCAGACTGGACGGAGTCGACGGATACTACGAAGCCCGAGGTCTCGAGGATGGTCCGCGCCCACTCCCACTGAAGGCGCAGGACATCAGGGACAGGTCGTCGTTCCGGCCCTGTGCTCAGGGCGATTCTGACGGTATCTCCGGGCAGAAAGAGTTGCCCGGGGAGGGGGCTCTGGCCAACGATGGTCCCGGCCGGAATTGAGGGGTGAGCCAGGGAATCGACGGACCCGAGGACCAACCCCAAGGCAGAAAGGGAATCAACTGCCTCTTCCGGACGCTCACCAGCCAGGTCTGGAACCGGATTGAGATCTCCGGGAGGGGGCGGAAGGGGATAGATGACCTTGGTTGAAAAGAGATACCCACCTCCGAATCCGAGGGCCGCCAGGAGGCAGAGCGCCCCAAGGACCCGGGGTTCGGCGAGAGAGGTCCACCATCGACCTTGCTTGCCGGAACCCTTTTCTTTGCCGGACTTCTTCTTCTTGGAGCCCCCCCCCTTGCCTCCGGGGAAAAGACTCCTCAGGGAGAACCCGATCCCATCGCCCTCCCGGCGTCGACGGATAGAGCTACCCAGCTTCATGAATCACGCACCAGACGAGCGGCGAATGCACCATCAAATCCAGTAGTTTGAGGAAGCACGGTTAAATATCCCTTCTCGTCCAAGAACTCCGGGCTGACTTTCCCCGGATCTGCCAAGGAAAACCCCGGGTTCTTCAACAGAAACGCCTCGACCTGATCCCGATTCTCTTCGGGCTCCAGAGAGCAGGTCGAATAAACCAGGACCCCACCTCTAGGAACCAGCCGACTACCCTCCTGGAGGATTGTTCCTTGAAGGCGTACGAGCCTTTCCATCATATCCAGGCTCAACCTCCATCTCGCGTCCGGATGCCTCCGCAGTGTCCCGGTGCCGGTACAGGGTACATCCAGCAACAAGTGTTGAAGCTCACGGAAAGGAGGGTTCTGAGCCAGAGCAACAACAAGACCCACCTTTCCCCCTACCCTTTCATACCCCTGTTTGAGGAGCCGAAGCCGAGGCAGGGAGCGATCAGCGGCCAGAACATAGGCTCCCTCTCCAGCAAGGGCGAGAGCCTTTCCCCCTGGCGCAGCGCACAAATCACCCCAGATCTCCCCCGGGGAAGGTTGGGCATAAACCGTCACCATCGCTGCCCCCGGATCCTGAATGATTCCCGGCACCTGTTCCAGGATTTGTGCAGGATCGGTGCCATCGTCCAGGATAAGACAAGGAATCCCCGGCCCTGCCTGCCGGGCCTCCCGGCCTGCCTCCGAAAGGAGTGAAAGAGCTTCCTCCAATGGCAGTCCCAGAGGACGGAGAGAGAGGCGTGGATGGGAGTTGTTAAGGTTCACCAACTTCAGAACCTCGGCCGGGGACCATCGTCCCAACCAACGCTCGATCATCCAAGCCGGATGAGACCCCCAGGTGGAGAGGTGTCTTCCCGGGTTTTCCTGGAAGGATGGGAACCGAGTCACCTCCCCCCCCTCACGCTCCAGACTCCTCAACACGCCGTTGGCCATACGTCCGCCCCCGCCCCCAGCCAAGCGCTTGATCTGTTCCACGGTCTGGGAAATGGCGGCATAGGAGGGCACCCCATCCATATACAGGATCTGGTACGCCCCGAGACGCAGTAGATCGAGAATGGCAGGGGAGACGCTCGCCAGTCCACTATGCAGGTGTTGGTCCAGCAAGAAATCCAGCCGCCCTCGGAGGCGAACGGCTCCGTAGGAAGCCTCCTGAACCCATCGCCGTTCACGTTGGGGAATACGGCGAGCGGCGTCATCCAGGGCCAGGTCCAGGCGCCTTCCCCGGGTGACCGACCTGAGAACAACTCCAGCAGCTTCGCGGCTTTCCGTCACATCAGTCATGGGTCATGCCCGTCCAGGACCGCCTCCCGCTCTCGACTTCCTCCTCAGTCCAGCATTCCCGACGAGGGGGACGACGGCACAGAAATCTCCCGGGAAGGCATCCTGCCAGCCAGGTAGGCCAACCGACCAGCCTGAATGGACAGGCGCATGGCCTCGCCCATGGCCACCGGGTCGTCGGCAACCGCGATGGCGGTGTTCATGAGGACACCGTCAACGCCCTGTTCCATGGTCACGCAGGCGTCGGAGGCCGTGCCGACCCCGGCATCGACGATGATGGGCACCTGGAGTCTCCGTTTGATTTCACGGATGTAATAGGGATTCACGACCCCCAGGCCACTCCCGATTGGACTGGCCAGGGGCATGACGGCCACGCAGCCCGCATCTTCCAGGCGTAGTGCAGCGATCAGGTCATCGTTGGTGTAGGCCATGACCTTGAACCCCTCATCAACCAGGACCTTCGCTGCGTCGATGGTTGCGTGGGTATCCGGAAGGAGGGTTTCCTGGTCTCCGATGATCTCGAGCTTCACCCATTCGGTGAACCCGGCGGCCCGGCCCAGACGGGCGTACCGAATGGCGTCCTCAGCGGAATAACAGCCAGCGGTATTGGGCAGGAGCAGGAACTCATCCGGATCGAGATGATACAGGATTCCCTCATCTTTGGTTCGATCCAGGTCAATCCGGCGTACAGCCACCGTCACCATTTCGGCCCCCGTCGCCCGGATCGCCGAAATCATGGTCGGATTGTCTTTGTATTTTCCCGTACCCACGATGAGGCGGGAGGAAAACTCCTTGTCAGCAATAACAAAAGGCGTGTCCATCTGGTACTCTCCGTCCCTCGGTTGCTCGTTCTTTTTGCCGAAGACCTCAGCTTCTTCCCTTCCCCGACCCTAGCCCCCCCCTACGAAATGGACCAACTCCAAAACGTCCCCTTCTCCCACGGAGGTCTCATCATACGACGCTCGATCCAGAATTTCCCGGTTGAGTTCCACCACGACCAGGGACGGACTGAGGTCCAGCGTTTCCAGGAGCTGGAACACGGACAGTCCAGATTGAATCTCCCGGTCATCTCCGTTGATCCGGACCCGGATGCTGGAAATCACATCCATTTACCTTCCCCCTTCTGGAGTTCTGCTAAAAATGCCCGGGTGGCCCCCGCAGGGTCCTCGGAATCCCAGATCCCTCCCCGAACCGCCACCCCCTGTGCCCCAGCGGACAGGACCGATCCCACCCGGTCAGGCGTCATCCCTCCAATGGCCAGAAGTGGCAGATCGGTTCTACCCCGAACCTCCTCGATCCGAGCCACCCCACCGGGTCGGCCACCGAGATGGGATGGAGAATCAAAGATGGTACCCACCAGGAAGAAGTCCACGGCTTCGTTCCCTCCTTCCACCACTTCCTCCACTCCGTGAACGGACAACCCCAGGAGCTTCTCAGCGCCGAGTAGTTTTCTCGCCATCTCGGGGGGAATGGAGCGCTGGCCCAGATGGGCACCAGGAAGATCGGCCGCCAGGGCCACATCCACCCGATCGTTCAGAAAAACCAAGGAGCCCGCTTGGAGGGCTTCCCTTTGAAGAGCGTCGGCAAGGAGAAAGAGAGCCCCTCCACCGGTAGCAGGGCCGCGAAGGTGAAGGGCTACATCCCCCCTCCCAGCCCTGA
>CAYOVN010000171.1:0-7207 GCA_964407425.1 uncultured Gemmatimonadaceae bacterium | reverse complement strand
GCCCTGGTGGTGTCAAAATGGGTGTTGTTGGGCACCACGTGGCCCGGTTGGCACACCGTTGAAAAGAGAATCCGCTCCGCGGCCCGCCCCTGATGGGTCGGTATCACATGATCGAATCCGAAGATATCCTGGACGGCATCCTCGAAGCGAAAGAAGGAAGGGCTCCCGGCATAGGCCTCATCCCCTCGCATCACGCCCGCCCATTGCTGGGAACTCATGGCTGAAGTGCCTGAATCCGTCAGGAGGTCGATGAGGACATCGTCGGATCGGAGCTTGAACACATTGTAGCCAGCGGCCTTCAGGTACTCGAAGCGCTCCTCCCGGGTCGTCATCCGGATGGGCTCCACTACCTTGATTTTGAAGGGTTCAATGATGGTTTTCATGGATCTCCCGATCTGTGGGCAGCCGGTGCCACTTTTCCCCCGGGACCCTCTTGTGTCCCGTCGATTATCCGGCTCTCTTCTTTCGAACTTAGAGCCTCCCCGAAAAGGGGCAATGCGGGCCCTGCGGCGCAGAGGCTGACTGGGGCCCAAAACACGTAATCCGAGACCGGGAATTCGACAGGGAACCGCAGGGGCGGGAACCAGAACCGAAGGTCGACAAACAAAGGAATCCGAGATGTCCAAACTCGACGATGCAATCCAGGGTGGAGTAGAGGCCCCGATGGACGATGCTTGGCACGTCTATATGGAAAACCTCTTCGCCTCGATGCAGACCATGGAGCAGACCGTCAACGAAGCCGCCGAAATGCCCATGAACTGCACGGAGACCTGGTGCACCAACGCCCGGGCCCTCCTGGATGACATGAACCACCAGATCTTCTCCATCCACGAACCCAAGTGGAGCACTAAAGAGGACTCCGCTCGGATCAAGGGCATGAAGAGGAAGATCTATGACATCTACGCCAGACTCTCTGAGATCGTGCCGGGAGCCTGAGAAGGGCAGATAGTCACAGGGATTCGGTTTTTTTTCGCGGACTCAGGCGGAAGCCGACATCTACGATTCGGCCCCGGGGCTTGATGAGCCCTGGGGCCGATTTCGTTTTGGGCCTGCGGACTGACACCCTACTTTCGGATGTCCTCCCCCCGGACACCCAGAACCTCCCCAACCTCCCGCATTCCTTCGATGACGTTCTGAATGTGTTCGGCTCTTTCGAGGCCGATGAGTTCCACCCCGGTGGCGACCTGCTCTCGATCCACACCGGCCGCAAATGATTTGTCTTTCAGCTTCTTCACTACGGACTTGGGCTTGATGTCGTCGATCCCGGTTGGGCGCATCAGACAGGTTGCGTGGATCAGGCCGCTTATTTCGTCACAAGCGAAAAGGACCCGATCAAGATCCGTCTCGGGCTCGACTCCGGTGTATTCGGGCCGGTGGGCCAGTACAGCATGGATGACCTCTTCAGGGTATCCGGCCTCTTCCAGGGCCTCCACACCCTTCATGGGATGGACGTCAGGATTCTTCTCCCAATCCAGGTCATGGAGGAGGCCCGCCAGGCCCCATACCTCCTCGTCCGCACCCATTTTCCTCGCATAAAAGCGAACGGCTGATTCCACTGCATACATGTGTTTTCTGAGGCCTTCGTTTTCCACCCACTCGTGGAGGAGAGCGACGGCATGATTTCGATCGGGCATAGCGATTTTTCCCCGGTTCACTGGCTAAATGGTTTTTTGTCGGTTGACGGACTATTCGTCGGTCAAGGCACTATTCGTCGATGCGGGAGATGATTCTTCGGTTCCGCCTATTGAGGGGGTCTTTTCCCTCCGGAGTGAAGAGGTAGTCCAGGCGGTCTTGGTAGAAGTCTCGGACCTTCCTGCGGACCATCTTCAGTGAACTGTTCAGGAGGTGGTTCGTTTCAGTAAACCCCTCCCCCAGGATGGCGAAGGCCACCGGAAGCCATTCCTTCTCGAAGAGGCCATCCCTGGACCCCCCGTCCCGGAACGAGTCGATCTCGGCTTGGAACAGCTTTATGGCGGTTTCCTGTCCTTCGGGTGAGCTCCAACTGAGGCCTTCCGAAAGGAACCAGTCCCGTAAAGCCTCCCGATTGGGGACGATCAGAGCCACGGTATAGGGGTCATGGTCGTTGTGAAGCATGACCTGTTCGATAAAGGGAGTCCCGGAGACGAGAGCCTCTTCAATCCCCTCAGGACTGTACTTCTCCCCAGTGCCATTAATGAGGAGGCTCTTCACCCGACCCAGGACATAGAGGTAGCCATCGGTATCCATGTGGCCCAGGTCGCCGGTGTAAAGCCACCCTTGCTTGATGGTGGCGGCGGTGGCCGCTTCATTCCGCCAATAGCCTGCCATCACATTCTCGCCCCGGACAACGATCTCGCCCTTCTCCCCCAGAGGGAGATCCACCCCATCTTCGTCGCAAATCCTTATCTCCAGGTCCGGTACGATCTGGCCGGAGGTTCCGAGCTTGTGGGCTCTGGGGCCGTTGGCGGAGAGAATGGGGGCGGCTTCGGACAGCCCATACCCCTGGTACATGGGGATCCCGATTGCGAAAAAGAACCGCTGCACTTCGATGTCCAGGAATGCTGCCCCCCCGATGAAGAACTCCAGGCGGCCGCCGAACCCTTCCCGAACTTTCGAAAAAAGCAGGCGATCGTAGATCTTGTGGAGGGGAGCGCGTAAGGCCCGAAGGCCCTTTCCCTTGTTCCACCCCTCGCCCTGGTAGGCGTAGGCATTCTTCAAGGCCCTTTTGAAGAGCTTCTCCACCCGGGGTCCCTTCTGCCTGATGGTCTTCTCCACGTTTTTCCGGAAGTTCGCCGCCAGAGCCGGGACGGTGAGCATGAAGTGGGGCCGGACTTCTTTGATGTTCTCTGGCATATTTCGCAGATAATCCATAGCGGACTTGCCCGCTTGGACGGAAGCCAGTTTCGCTCCGTAGAACATAATGATGTAGATGCCAACCGTATGACCGAATGAATGATCCCAGGGAAGGATGATGAGGGAGTGCCAGTGGGGCCTGATGTCCTTCACCATCTCGGCACCCTGTTCGACATTCGCGGTGTAATTCCGGTGTGTGAGGATGATGCCTTTCGGATCCGCAGTGGTTCCTGAGGTATAGCTGATGGTAGCCGGATCGTCCTCTCCGACCCCCCGCCAGGTCGCCTCGAACTCAGGCCCATGGTTCGCGAGCCACCCGTCCCCCAGGGCCAGTAGCTTGTCGACCGCCAGCTCCTCGTCGTCCCTCGCCTCACCGTCCAGGAGGATGATGGCCTCCAAATCAGGGAGGTCCCTCTTGATGGCTTCCACCTTGGGAGCCTGGTTCCCCGAGACCACAACCATCCGACACCCGGAGTGGGCCAGCCTGAATTTCAACTCATTGGCCTCGTTGATCTTCACGGAGATTGGAACGTTGATGGCCCCCGTGTAAAAGATCCCGAGCTCCGCGATGACCCAATCGTTGCGTCCCTCGCTGATGATTGCGATGCGCTCACCCTTTTCGATCCCCAGGGCGAGGAGGCCCGCTGCAAAACGGTGGACCTGGATCCGGGTCTCCCGGTAGGTGGTTCCCTCGTAATCGTCGCCAGCCTTTTCGAGAAGATAGATCTCGTCGGCGAAACGCTCGGCGCTGGTCTCCATCAGTTGGATGAGGGTCCGACCGGCCATGATCTCTCTCCCGAGGGGTGGATGAACGATGCCGCATGCTAGAGGGGGGCTTTGGCCTTCACAAGTCCCCGGAAGTCAGGGCCGATTCAACCCTTTCCTCCAAGGTCCTCGGGCAAAGGCCATTCGTTGACGCTCAAGCCCCCCTCCGGCTATCCTCAGGCCCGATTCTGCGGAGGTTCCGCAGAGCACCTGTTCGCCGTGGGAGAAGAGGCCATGCGTCACCTCAGTCTGCTCGTAGTCTCCATCGTTTTTCTTTTCGCCCCCCTGAACGCACAGGGCGTCGGTTCCGAGCAGGGGAGAGCCTTCACTCCCGAGGACTGGTATCGGATGTCGAGGGTTTCGGGCCCTGCCATGTCTCCCGACGGACGGTTCGTGGCTTTCACGGTCACCACCATAGACGAGGAAAACAACGCCCGGCATTCCGAAGTCTGGATGGTAGGGACCGACGGGGGGGAGCCCATCCGGCTCACTTCTCCCGGAACCGAGAGCTCGAATCCAAGGTGGTCAGAGGACGGGGCGCACTTGTTCTTCTCATCCCGCCGGGAAGGGGGAAGCGGAAGCACCTGGGTCCTCAAGATGGACGGCTCCAGGATGGGGGAGGCCTTCCAGATGGAGGAGGCCAGAAGGGGTTCGGAACCCGAGAACGGGTCGTTCGTAGTCTGGACGGAAGGTCGGCAGGATGAAGACGACGGAGACGAGGAGGACGGGGAGGCCAAGGATGATCCATTCGCGAGAATGCCTCCTACGGCAAGGCCGCCGTTAGGGAGCGTTACAGAGCCCGTGGATGCCCGGCGTTTCGACGGACGTCACATCGTGGACTTCCCCTATAAGCGGAACGGGTCAGGTTTCACGCCCAACCCGAGGGAACCCCGGACGTACAACCCCACCCAAATCTGGAAGCAGATGGATGGGGACACGGCTGAGGTCCAGTTGACGGATGAGGTTTTCTCTCACCGGAGTGCGACGGTTTCCCCGAACGGGAATTGGATCGCCTTCATCGCCGACCCGGGCTTTCGGTCGGACTCGGTGGCCCGGGTGGAACGGGACTCCATTGCCCGGCTCCCCTACGATGCCACGAGGGATGAGGCACCCCGGAATGACGGCGACATCTTCATTATCCCCGCCGAAGGTGGCGAGCCCCGACGGATCACGACCCAGGACGGCAGCGAGGGGCGTATCCTCTGGTCCCAGGATTCTAAACACATCCTCTATTCATCCCGGCTCTCGCGGATGACGAACAACCAACTCTGGATTGTGGACCTGGAGGGGGGCGAGCCCAGAAGCATTCTGGGGGATTGGCAGTACGAGCCGGGCGGGGCGGAATGGCTGCCCAACGGGAAGCTTCTCATGAACGCTTCAATCGGAGGTCGGACGGCCCTTTTCCACGTTGATCCGGACTCGGGAGAGATGGAGGAGGTCATTTCCGGGCGTCGACGGATCAGCGGGTTCAGCTATGACGAAGACTACAAAAAGGTGGCCTATGTCGCCACGTCGGTTCACGAACCCACGGAACTCTTCCTTGCCACCATCGACGGAAAGAACGAGCGGAAACTCACCGGCTTCAACGACGAACTGAATGCCGAGATCGCCTGGCCCGAGGCCGAGCGGTTCACCTATGAGTCGGTGGGAGGGCTGGAGATCGAAGCCTGGCTCCAATACCCCCACGGGTATGAAGAAGGAAAACGGTATCCTCTGGTTCTCTACATCCACGGAGGGCCCCATTCGTCCTACGGAGAGGGGTGGTTCGACGAGTTCCACAACCTCACCGGGGCTGGGATGTTCGTCCTCTACACCAATCCCAGAGGATCGAGCGGATACGGAGCGGAGTTCACCTATTCCACCCGTGGCCGCTGGGGGATGGAAGACTATGAAGACCTGATGAAGGCAGTGGACATCGCTATCGAAAGGCCGGATGTAGACCCGGAAAGACTGGGTGTGACCGGTGGAAGCTATGGCGGATTCATGACTGCCTGGATCACCACAAAAACAGATCGGTTCAGAGCGGCTCAGGCCGATCGAATGATCTCCAACTGGTTCTCCTGGTATGGCACGTCGGAGGCCCAGGGGCTGACGGAGTTTGAGTTCTTTGGGAAACCCTGGGACAGCCCGGAGCTGTATTGGGAGTTGTCGCCGATCCGGTATGTGGGAAACGTCACCACCCCCACGCTGATCGTTCAATCCGAAGAAGATCATCGGACTCCAATGACCGACGCCGAGCAGTGGTTCATGTCATTGAGGAAACAGGGTGTTCCCGTGGAGTTCATGCGGTATCCCCGATCTACCCATGACCTTTCCAGGAGCGGCGAGCCCTGGCTGCTGGTGGATCGCCTCGGGCGGCTGAGAGATTGGTTTTCCCACTGGCTTCTGGAGAAGTAGGGCAGGAGGGGAGCCGGAAGGGGGGGTTCGACGATGCCCGAAGTGAATCCCGCCGGATGTCCTGAAATTGATTTAGGGTGAGGCCTTGGCCCCCGCGGCCATAGGCCCAGTTTCGGCACTCTTATCTCCTGTCCGGGTCCCTCCTTTTGCGGCCTCGAGGCGAGCCAATCCCTCCAAAAGGGATGAAAACACCGGAGGTTTCTCCCTTGAGAGGAGAGCCTCAAGGGTCTCCGTGAGTTGTTCCCACCGGACGGGTTTCTCCACGAAGGCAGTGCAACCGGCCTCCCTGCACAAGTCCGCCTGGTCGGCCCCCACATGGCCCGTGACCCCAATAACGGGAAGATCGGCAGCCTGAGGAAGGTTCCGGATCCGACGGACGACATCCAGGCCCGAGATGTCTGGCAAACTCATATCCAGGAGAACTGCTGAAACGCCCCTCTTCCTTACCCGGCGTACCGCAGCTTCCCCGGTACCCACACCCTCGGCCCGGTAGCCTTTTTGAATCAGGATCTGGCAGGCGAGTTCCTGACTCTTGGGATCATCCTCCACGATCAGGATCAGCGGGCGGGTCCGGGCCAGATCAGCCACAACCTGCAGGAGCTCGTTTCTGGCAACGGGTTTCAGGACAAAAGCATCCATGCCGGTCCTGAAGCACCGTTCAGAGGTGGCATCGTCTGTATGAGCGGTGACGGCCACGACAGGCACACGTCTCCGGTTTTCAATCCCCTCTTCCCGTCGGATTTCTTCCAGGAGCCGGAATCCGTCCAGCCTTGGCATATCGAGGTCGGTCAGGACCAGGTCGTATTGGCCGGTCTTGTACTGGATGAGCCCGGTTTCCCCGTCCGAGGCGGTATCGACCTGGATCCCGGCCCCCTCAAGCACCCGACTCAGATACTGTCTATTTTCCTCTCGGTCTTCCACGAGGAGGACTCGGAGCCCCGCAAGATCCTTGGCGGCCTCGGGAACCGGCTCGAGGTAATCGGCTGCAGCCACTCTTTTCCCCTGAAGTTCCTGTAATACCCCTGCGACGCCACGCCGGGTGAGTGGTTTGGGCAGGTAGAGGGTCCGCCCGGGCTCCGGCCCGGTTCGGACGTTTTCATATCCGGGGGACACCAGAACCACCATGGCCAATTCCTGGTCAGTCGCTCGGAGAGAAAAATGGTGTCGAACCCGATGCAGGTCGGCCTCCCCGAACCGAAGATCCACAAAAACG
>CAYOVN010000170.1:0-7214 GCA_964407425.1 uncultured Gemmatimonadaceae bacterium | reverse complement strand
CCGGGCTTCCAGGGCCTCCCAATCCCCTGAAGGGGGGCGGAGGTCCGGAAGGGACCCCACTGCCTCGGTTTGGTCCTCCAAGGCCTTGAGTTCCCCCCTGCAGGCGGAACAGGCTTCCAGGTGCTCAGCTTCTTTGGGCGTTGGACCCTCACTTACGATTCGGGCCAGGCCTTCACCAGTTATATGCCCCATGCTTCTACTCCTCGTTTTCCATCTTCTCCACCCTCTTCATGGGGGCGGAGAGCATCCCTCATTTTTGAACGTGCTTTGAAGAGCTGAGATTTTGACGTCCCGGAGGTCACCCCCAGGAATTCCCCAATCTCTTCGTGTGTATAGCCCTCCACATCGTGGAGAATCAGGACCTGCCTCATGCCATCGGGGAGGGAATCCATGGCCCGCTCCAGGAGATCCCCCAGAAGGACATCCCCTTCCACCGGGTTCACAGGAACGGCCTCGGGCATAGGTGCTTCCCTCCGGGTCCTCGTTTCGGCCTTCCTAAGGGCCTGAAGGGCGGAGTTGACGGCGATTCTATGGAGCCAGGTCGAAAACCGTGCGTCCCCCCTGAAGGTGGGAAGGGCTCGAATGGCCCGAATCCACGCTTCCTGGGCGTAGTCCTGCGCAAGGTCGTCCTCCCCGGCGATCCGACGGACCACGGCAAATACCCTTGGCGCATAGCGCTCATAGAGTGCCCGTACAGCCAGGCCATCCCCTTCACAAGCCTGCCGGATTAGCTGGGTTTCCGTCATTTACCGCCCTTCATAGGTCTACGGATAGGATGGGGCCCGGGGGTCGGAGGGTTGCCTGAGGGTGGCCAAAACAATGGGCCCTAGGCTCTGGGCCCCCGGGGCCTTAGACTAGGCGTTCCGTTTCCTGATCCACGGTTGATTATGATAGTCCTCGAAGGACTCACAAAACACTACGGAGATATCCAAGCCCTGTCGGACCTTTCCCTCGAGGTTCGGCCTGGGGAGATCTACGCCCTGCTGGGGCCAAACGGTGCAGGAAAAACAACGGCCCTGCGGTGTCTGTCCACACTCCTGAAGCCCACTGCCGGCACCGCGTCGGTAGGTGGGGCTGATGTTCTGCAGGACCCCTTACGAGTCAGAAGCAGGATTGGGTTCCTGTCGGCCTCAATGGGCCTCTATGAAAGGCTCACGGCCAGGGAAATGGTGGCCTACTTCGGTCGCCTCCAGGGTCTCGATGAGGCCCGGCTCGAGGAGAGAGTGGATGAGTTGGCGGCTCTCTTTGGATTGGACGATTTTCGGGGGCGTTACTGTGGGCGTCTCTCCACTGGCCAGCGGCAACGAGTCGCCTTGGCCCGGGCTATCGTTCAAGACCCTTCGGCCCTAATTCTCGACGAGCCGACCCTTGGACTGGATGTCCTGAGCGGGGAGACCATTTACCGTTTTATGGCGGAAGAGAGGAACCGGGGGAAGGCGATCCTCTTCTCCACGCATCAGATGGCGGAGGTCGAGCTTCTGGCGGATCGAGTCGGAGTTCTCAGCAGGGGTCGCCTGGTGGCCGAGGGAACAGTGGACCAGTTGGTGAAACGAACCGGGACCCGGAACCTCGCCAGGGCCTTTCTCGCCCTCGTGGACGGAGGCGGGCACCGGCCCATGGGAAGGGACTTTGATCCGGATCCGGTGGGACTCGAAGGGGGTGGGGAAGAATGAGGGCCTCCGGTCGAAGGGGATGGCGGGACGCCCGGGTTATTTTTGCGAAGGAGCTTCGCGAGACCCTGAGGGATACCCGGACCCTGCTCATCATGGTTGTGGTCCCGGTACTTCTTTACCCCGCCATCCTTATCGCATCCGAGCAGCTGGCCCTCTTCGGCCAACGGCGGTTGCAGCGGGACCCGGCGTTAGTGGCCGTGGCTGGGGACGTGGACTCTCTCTTCCTGGATTTTATCGGAACCAAGGAGAATCTCCGGCTCCTGGACATTCAGGATCCTGAAGACGCCGTCCGGTCCGACTCCGTCTCGGCGGTGGCCGTTTTCCTCTCTCCCTCCGGGGGAAGTGAAAACCGGAGCGTGTCGCTTCTCTTCGATGCTGCGGACGATCAGTCCCGTCGGGGGCGGGAGGTTCTGGCCCGAGCGTTGGGCGAGTGGGGGGACAGCCTCCTGGTAGATCGGATTTCGGAACAGGGCCTCCCGGTCGGATTCGCGAGACCCCTGGTCGTGGCGGACTCGAGTGTGGCCCGGCCGGAGGAACTGGGGGGGTACGCCCTTGGGCGCTTCCTTCCCATGCTCCTGGTGGTCATGACACTCCTGGGGGCTTTCTACCCCGCCATCGATCTGGCAGCGGGAGAAAAGGAACGAGGCACGCTCGAGACCCTCCTGACGGCGCCGATTCCGGCGGGCCAGGTGGTGGCCGGGAAGTTCATGACGGTGACGGTAATCGGACTGGTGGCAGCGGCATTGAATCTGGGTTCCATGCTTCTGACGTTTCAGACCGGCCTCTTCCAGTTGAGTCAGGCGATTCAGATCGAATTCTCCCTCCCCTGGACCTCCATTGTCGTGATCTTTGCGACCCTTTTCCCCCTGGCGGTCCTCTTCGGGGCCCTCTTTCTGGGAATCGCAGTCCGGTCTCAGTCCTTCAAGGAGGCCCAGAACGCCCTGACCCCAGTCTACATGGTCATGATTCTCCCGGCTCTCCTGCCACTCTTCCCCGGCATCGAATTCGGGGTGGTCCTCGCTCTGGTTCCCGTTGCGGGTGTTTCCCTTCTGTTTCGGGAGTTGATGGCAGGGAATGTCGACTACATTCTCGGCCTGGTGGCCCTTCTATCCACCCTGGTGTACGCCTCTCTGGCTCTGATCTTCGCCGCACATTCGTTCGGCCGAGAGGAAGTGCTGTTCGGAGTCGGAGGGGATTTGGGGGAAGGGGAGGGGAAAGCAGGATTCCTCAAGGGACTGTGGCCCGCAGGCGCCAAGGGGGACCTTCCTCGGCCTGCCCCGACCCTGACCTTTATCGCACTGTTGGGGGTCCTGTTCTTCTACGGTTCGATTCGATTCCAGGTCGCACTTGGGGAGGCGGGTCTCCTTGCCACGGAGGTCGGGTTGATCCTGATACCCGCCCTTCTCTTCATCTTCATTGGCGGATATCGTGCATCACCCACCCTCTCCCTTCGGGCGCCCAGCCCCCGGAGCCTTCTGGCGGCGGTGCTGATAATTGGAGGTGGAACGCCCCTGGTCTGGTTCCTGACCTGGGCCCAAGGCTTCATCCTTCCCGTGCCTCAGGAGTTCCTGGAAGGAATGTCGGAGTTTCTCACGGCCAACACCCCGTCCCGAATTCTCTGGCTCCTCTTCCTGGTGGCCCTCACCCCTGCGGTTTGTGAAGAGGTCCTCTTCCGGGGGGTCCTCCTCTCCGGGATCCGTGGGCGCATTCCATTCCTGACGACGGTATTGGTCAATGGATTGATTTTCGGGGCCTTTCATGTACCGGGAGCCACGGTGATTCGATTCCTGCCCAGTGCGATCCTGGGTATGCTCCTGACCTGGGTCGTCCTACGGAGTCGCTCCATCTGGACCGGGATGCTCATGCACTTCATCAACAACGGAAGCATCGTGATCCTTTCCTCTTCACCCTGGATCCTCGACCGCTTTTCCGATCCGAACCAGGGTCCGCCACCATGGCTTCTTCTCCCGGCGGCGGCCTCACTCCTGGCCGGCGGGTTCCTTCTCGAAAGCAAGAGAGGGAGTACGGAGCGTCCTGACGGGATGGATTGAGTGGGAATTCTTAGGGACGGAGTCCGGTCCTGACAGGTTCGGGCCCCGCCCGGGCGCTACCGGTTCCAGATGTAGTAGAATCCCGGGAGAGGTACGATACGACTCGATGGTGGAGAATCGTCGTTAGGGTCTTTCCTTCGGATCCAGAGGCCTCGGTTCAGGCTGAGGTGGGCTCCCAAATGGTGGGCGGCATCGATGTTCCATTCGACACCAATAGGGGCTCTGGCCAGAATCGCCAGGCCGGTTCGTTCGTCATCGTCCCCGGCCGGGGACAGGACTGCCCAAAGGCCCACCCCGGCGAATGGCCGAAAGTCACCAGGCCCGAAGTACTGCTTCCCCACCACGGAGACGGAGAGGTCCCGGAACGTCCATGTCCCTATATTCATCTCTATGCTTCGGTCATCCCATTGGTACTCCATGATCAAACCCATGAAGCTGATGCCACCGAAGCTTATGCCGATTCGAGCCCGCTCGGGCCCGGAGCCTTGGGAAACATAGGCACTGGAAACAGCCGGGGCGGGTAACGCCAGGGCAGCGAGGACGAAAACAAGGACCGAAGAGAGACGCATGATGGGTGTAGAATATGCCTTTTCCTGCCCGGAGGGCCAGGTGAGAAAAATACGAGAGCCACGAGTCTCTTCCTGCCTGGGGCGGGCTGCCTTGGGCCCGGGGCCCCTGATATGGGCAATGGCTCTCCTAACGGGGTGTTCTTTTGGAGAAACTCCGCCCCCTCCCCCCTCCGAGGCTCTGGTGGAATTCCTGGGGGCCTCGGAGGTGGAGATGGTGCCGGCGGGCCCCGGCCTCGTTTACTACGGCCTCAGGAACCTGTCAGAGCCCTGGGCTGCCCATCTCCTCCGGGTTGAGCTCGGTCGCTGCGAGATAGGCCTGGAGGTTCTGGAAGCGCCCGTGTCAAATGGGAGAGACGATGGCCGAAGCCGGGTTTCAGAGCTCGTAGCCCAGGCGGGAGAAGGCATGATTGCCGGGGTAAACGGGGATTTCTTCACCCCTGAGGGTTCGCCGGTCGGAACTGAGGTCGTGGATGGTTCGGCCCGGAGGATCCGGGGCCGGCCGGCCCTGGCATGGCACCCCGATGCTGCTCCCTGGATGGGCGTTCCCGGAACTGAGGGGGACTCGATCCTGGTCCTGGGCTGGAAGGTTCCCCGCTCCAGCGGCGACGGAGAAACTCAGGCTATTGGCGGCTTTCCCCTTCTCCTGGTGGATGGGAAGCGGGTCGGCGATCTGGAGGTGGGGGATCGGGCGTCCTTTGCCGCCGAGCGACACCCCCGGACGGCGGTGGGATTTGATCCCCAGGAGGAGATTCTGTGGATCGTGGTCGTGGATGGGCGGCAACCAGCCTACTCCATGGGGATGACCTTACCCGAGCTGGCCACCCTTTTTGAAATCCTGGGGGTGAAGGATGCCATCAACCTGGATGGCGGTGGGTCGTCGGTGATGGTGCTGGAAGGGGAGGCTGTGAGCCACCCCTCTGATGCGGACGGGGAAAGGCCTGTGGTCAACGCATTGGGAGTACGCTGGGATTCGGCCCTCTGCAACATCCGGGGGTAGGCCCCCCGGAGTCCTCCTACTCCAGATCCTTCTCCTGGAGGGTCACTCGTCCCAGGATTCGCCTTTCCAGCACATGTCCCAGAAGAGGCCCTCATACCGGGTGGAGGTGAGAAAGATCTCCTTCACCCGACCCACCTTCTCCTTGCCGATCCCGTCGGAAAGCCGATCCAACTCGGCCCGGAGCCAGGCCAAAGCGTCGGCGAATTCCTGGGAAGCATACTGCTCGATCCAGTCCGCATAGCGTTGATCTTCCGGAGGACCACCCTGCGCCAGCTTCCGGGCTATGTAGACGTACCCCCATGCACAGGGTAGAAGGGCCGCCAGAAGGTCGAGCATGTCCCCATCCGCAGCGGTCCTGACCAGGAAGTCGGTGTAGGCCCGCGTCGTGGGCCACATGGGCTCCGCCTCCAGGTCGGCTGCTGAAATGCCAAAGCGGGCGGCGTACTGGCGGTGTAACTCCATCTCTGTGTTCAGGGTCAAGTCCAAAACCCCGGAATACCAAGCCATGGATTCCAATCGGTCGGCCTTCGCCACGGCCCAGGCGAACACCCGGGCGAACTCCTTCAGGTAGCGATAGTCCTGCAGGACCCAGCGCTTGAAACGCTTCTCCTCCAGGGTTCCGTCTCCCAGGCCCTGAACAAAGGGGTGCTGGAGTTGCCTGCCCCAGAGGGGTTCGGCGATCCCGAAGAGCTCGTTTGAAAGGCTCATGCCCGATTCATTCTTTCAGATATTGAGGACTTGATCGCCTTGAGGAGTTATATAGGGGACCGGTAGATTCGGCGTGAAGAAGATGACGAAACCGGGGAGTCTCAACAACCGGAGTTTTGAATGGTTCGGCCAGTCGCGGTTTTTTGCCTTGTGCTCTTCGCCTCCTCTCCTCTGGTTGGGCAGGACCGGGGCCTTGCGCCCGCGGACTACTACGACCTGGTATCTGTGGCCCAGGTCGCTATGTCCCCAAGCGGGAATTTCGTAGCCTTCACGGTCACGACCGTAGAGGAGTCGGAGAATACCCGACATCAGGAGATCTGGCTTCAGCCCCTGACCCTTGGGCGCCCCGATGGTGAGGCTTTCCGAATCACCGACCCTACTGCCGAATCTTCGTCGCCCTCCTGGTCTCCCGACGGTGGGCTCCTTTCCTTCTCCTCCCAAAGGGGGGAGGACCGGAATACGGTCTGGTTTCTGAGAGTGGATGGTCCCGGAGGAGAGGCCTTTCATATCGAAGGGGTTGAGGGTTCTCCCGTCTGGTCCCCCGTTGGTGATTTCATCGCCTTTACAAAAGCCCCAGGCGCTACCGACTCCGACGAGGACCCGGATGACCGGGAGGGTTGGGTTGCTCCTGACGCCGTTACTTCCACCCTGGATGCTCAACGGTTCGACGGGAGGGTGATCACCTCTGTCCGGTATAAGAGGGATGGAGTGCTGACTCTCCAGCCCCATCCTGCCACCGCGGAGAAGAGGCAGCTCTTCGTGGTGCCCTCCGGGGGAGGGGCGGCCAGGGCCGTTTCGGACCCTCCCTTTAACGTGGGTACGGTGGTTTGGGCGCCGGACGGTCGCCAGCTCTTCTTCTCCGGAGATGAACAGGAGGATGATGAGTTGAAGGTGGAGAATACCGGGGATCTCTGGACCGTCCCTGTGACCGGTGGACCGGCCGGGCGGCTCACCACCAACCCTGGGACCGAATCCAGCGCCGCCATCTCTCCGGACGGGAACCGAATGGCTTTTCTCTCCACTCCGGCCCGGGGAGAGCAAACGGACCTAATGGTCGTGGAGATTGGCTCCGACGGGAGCTTTCGGGGGGTTCCTCAGAACCTCACCGCCGGTTGGGATCTTCGACCGGGCGCTCCCGAGTGGAACCATGCCGGTGACTTCCTGCGATTCAACGCTGGGGTCGGCGGAAATGCGCACCTTTTCGGGGTGCCTTCTG
>CAYOVN010000169.1:0-7236 GCA_964407425.1 uncultured Gemmatimonadaceae bacterium | reverse complement strand
AAATAGGATGGACCAGAATCTTGGGGCCTAGTTTCCGGAATCCCCGGGCGATGGTGCCACAGAGCTCCGTGGCCATCGCGGGAGGAGCCCTTCAGGGGCTGGAGGTCACCTACCTCGCCAAAAAGGCCGGATTCGAAACCCTCCTTTTGGACAGGAGGAATGATGCTCCCGCCTCCGGAATCTGCCACCGGTTCGCCTGTATCGACCTCACGGACCACGTAGCCCTGGCCAAGGCCCTCGGGTCGGTCGACCTGGTCATTCCAGCAGTGGAAGACGCGGCCGCCCTGCAAAGCCTGGTCGAATGGTGTGATGGGAACGGCATTCCACTGGCCTTCGATCCCGGTGCCTACGCCGTCTCTTCTTCAAAAATCGTTTCGGACGCCCTTTTTCGAGACCTCGGCATCCCGGCTCCAATCCCGTGGCCGGATTGCGCCTTTCCCGTCCTTGCCAAGCCGGATGACATGAGCGGTAGCAAGGAGGTGGAGGTGTTCGACGACCTCCATGCAATTGAGGCGCGTTTCGGCGTGCTTCCACCTCCGGGGCGCGTCCTCCAGGCCTACCTGACCGGTCCCTCCTACTCCATCGAGGTCATAGGGCGCCCCGGAGACTACACTCCTCTCCAGACCACGAATCTCGAGATGGACCAGGGATTTGGCTGCAAGCGGGTGCTTGCCCCGGGCTCGCTTTCCCAGGGGCTCGAAGGCCAGTTCGAAACGATGGCTGTCAGGCTGGCAGAAGCCGTGGAGCTCAAGGGGATCATGGACGTGGAGTGCGTCCTCCATGACGGCAAGCTCAAGATTCTGGAGATCGACGCCAGGTTTCCCAGTCAGACACCCATTGCCGTCTACCATTCGACGGGCATCAACATGGTCGAACGCCTGACCCACGTGTTCCTCACTCCCGACCCGAACGATCCTGTTTCGGTCTCCAGTCCGCAGCCGGGAGGGTCGGTTCTCGAACATATCAGGGTCCGGGATGGGCACCTCTCGGTTTGCGGGGAGCAGGTCATGGCGGGAGAGGGGCCCCTGCACCTCGAGGTCGATTTCTTCGGCGCCGACGAGGCACTGACCAATCGTGACTCGGGGAACGAAGACTGGGTGGCTACGCTGATGATCAAAGGATCCGATCTCGACGACGCCATTGGACGTCGGGACCGGGTCATCCATGAGATTAGAAGCCGGCTAGGATTGACAGGCTTCAGCGATGAATCTCCCGGGGAGCGGGAGGAATACATAAGATGACGCGCCTCCTGAAAGACGATATCGCCCACGTTGTCGGGGGGCTTCATGATTACGATGCCCGCCTGAGGCGGATGACGGGCGTCTCCCTCCGTGGACTCGCTTGCAAGGCTGCTGGCCTCGACGAAGCCGTGGTTCTCGGAGCCCTGGGTCGGGTGCGGATCGCATCAGTACCCATTACCAGTGGCCTCGGCCTAATCGGTGGGTTCTCTGAAAGTGTTGCATCCATCGTTTCCTATCTGGGTTTTGAAACCTTCGTGACCAAAAGCTGTGACGACACCGGCATGGTAGAGGGCATCGAGCGGGGGGCGGAAATCCTGATGTTCGCTGACGACGAACGGTTCGTCGCCATTGTTCCCGGACGAGCCCCGGGGCCCGGGAGCCCCCAAGAGCCCCAAGGCGACCTTGTGCCGGAACAGGACCTCGTGGTGGATAATTCTCTGGCCACGGCTTTGGGATTTGTAACGGGTCTCGAGTTGATGAAGGGGGGGCTCTCGGGCCAGTCGGCTCTGGTGTTGGGTTGTGGACCCGTGGGTGTGGCCGCCGCCAAGACCCTCATAGCCCGGGGCGCCAAAGTGGGCCTCTGCGATATCGATAGGGAACGGGCCCTGGTTGCCCTGGGGGACCTCGGAGGAAACGCCTCGAACAGACTCCGGATGGAAGAAACCCCAGCCGCCGCCCTCGGACGCTATGCGCTGATCTTCGACGCCACCAATTCGGGATCGTTCATCGAGTCGGCCCATCTGACTCCCGAATCGATGGTGGCGGCACCGGGCATGCCCTGCGCCCTCACCCGGGAGGCCATGAAGAAGCACCGAGGCCGCGTCCTCCACGATGCCCTGGAGATCGGCACGGCGACCATGGCTGTACAGGCAGTTGCCCGGCTGGTAGAACCCCGGGGGACGCGGGAGGGCGAAGAGACATGAACGAAATAAAGAAATCAGCTAAGAAGCGGTACTACAGGAAGAGAGTTGAACTCTTCAGGCTGATCGACAAGATCAAACTCTGGCCTTCGCGAACGGGGCTCCTCCACGGCATTCGAACCGTGGAGAAAATGGGAGAGGTCGCCCGAATCACGACCCACTGCGACAAGACCTTCCTGGTCAACAACTCGAGGAACAGCAGAGCCGCCCGCTGGCTGAGGAACAAGTGGTTCACCGGAGCATGCCCCGACTGCCGGGTGCCCGACTGGAAGCTGGCCAAGTACTCCTCCACCCAGTTCCGTCGGCACCACGGCTCCGACCTTCGGGGGCGCTAGCCGCCCTCCCCCTTCTCCTTCTCCTCCGGTGGCGTTGGCGCACTCCAGAACTCAAGGTTTCCTGATGTAACTGCAGCCACTTCTTCTGAGTACAGCGCTGAATTGAACAACACCGGGAAGGTGGCATACGACTGGGCTCGCCATTGGGGCCGGAACCCCAACAAGATGACATGCCCATCACCGTGGAAAACGTCCAGTCCTGCCGCGTAGCCCTGAATGTGCTCCTCGCCCAGGAGATACCCGCTCACCAGAGGTGAACCAAGGTCCTGATATTTTGCCAGGGCCGTGCCTTTGAATCCTTCAGTCACGGTGAAGACAGGGCTTCCGGCCATCATGATTCTGGACCGCTCCTGCATCCCTGTCATGACGGGGTGGGACCGGTCCACCGTAACCTCCAGGATGGAGCCACCCACGAAGAACTCTTCGTTGTCCAGCTCGGCAACGACATCACGGACGGGGAGGTGAAGCTGGTCGATGGCGAAGGTGCTGCTCTGATTCAAACACACCAAGGTGCCCCCCGCCTGAACGAAGGCATCCAGGGCACGAACACCCACATCACCGATGCCCCCGGCATAACGGGGGGGAACTGTGCCCCGTGGGGAGCCCTCGAGAATCTGCCTTCCACGCATGTCGGGCAAAATGATGACGTCCACCCGGTCTCTGAGTTCGCCAGCGGTTACGTCAGCGTTATAAAGACTCTGGAACTCGAAATCGAACATTTCCAGGAGCCAGCGAGTCCAGCCCTCGTCTATGCTCGCTCGCCAGGGGCGGAACAGTCCGACACGAGGGCGGGAGATACCTGAGCCGGTGCGTCCCGTTCGTTCCGCCTGCAGAGCCAGATCCGACACCAGAGACTGCATCGCCCGGTCGCCCAGGCCATTCACCAGGTAACGGCCACCGGTTCCTGCGGTGCCCTCTCCACCCGCCTCACCGGGAGCGTAGCTCACCCTGGCGCCCTGATCCCAAGCCCGATTGAGGGCCCGGAACGCGTTGACTTGAACGGCATCCAGGGAGAGCTGCGAGCCGCTTCCGCTGATTCGACCCGGCGGTGGCAGGATGGCCGCAGCTCCCGCATTCGTGTTGAACCCGGGACCCGGCACCATGTCGAAGGGCGCGGCGTCGGCCTCCGACGCCCAGGGGGTCGCCTCGCCCTGGAGCGGCTCCAGGGCCGAAAGCACCTCGTCGCTCAGAGGGGAACCGGCTTCCACGACGCGGACGTTCATCTGGTAGGGGAGGGTCCAACCTGCGATATCGTACGGCTGATCCGCAGGAGCGTCCGGGTGGACCCGGATCTCCGGGTAGTCCTGGACCGAGAGAAGGGCATGAGGAAGGCTGGCGTTGGCCCTCGCCATGGGTATTACCCAGGTCCCTTCAGGGAATGTCCGCCCCTGGAACTCCACCGACTCACCCAGTTGTTGAATCTCCACATCCTGAAAAGCGAGGCGCCTGAGTAACTCGACAGCTGCCACCGGGTCCCTCTGCTCCTGGGGGATGAAGTAGGCGTAGGGTGGCCCTTCGGTATGCACTGCTATGACATCCCGACCGGCTTGATAGCGGTTGTACAGGATGTTCTCCCTGTACTTGGCGGCGACATCGAGGGTGGCTGTGGATGCGGTAAGCATCATGTCCACGGAGTTTTTCAGCCTCCACCATCCACCCTTCCAGAGGCTGGAATGCAGGGTGCCCGGATTGAGAGCCCTGTCTTCCTGGGGAAAGTCATTCACCGTGTAGAACCGGGGCGTAGCGTACCCGTGCAGCCCGGTCTCGCTGAACATGATCACGACGTTATGGAACAGGTTGACGAAGTCGATATACCCGGGATACCAAGCGTCATACCCCGTGCCCATGTGGGTCGCCCCTGGGAATCCCCGTTCGTCCAGCATCTGGGCGGCGGCCATGCCCATCATACTCATGGTCCGGTTGATGAGGGGATGAGCGTAGGGGTGGATGGGATCAGCGTAGGGCGGCAGCCAGATGGTGGCCGGAAAGGGCGCCGTCATGTGGTGGCTGTACATGACCTGGGGCTCCCAGTGCCGGTTCACCCGCACCGAGGCCCGGGACTCGATCATGTTGAGTCCGTATCCGTCCCGATTGTTGTCGTGACCAACGTACTTCTGGTAGAGCGCAGGGAGGCTTGAAAGCTCGTAGGGTGTGCCGAGGTTCGAGCGATACCAGTCGACGATCATCTCCTGGCCATCGGGATTCAGGGAGGGCCAAAGAAGGAGAACCACGTTTTCCAGAATGGCCCGGCTCACGTCCCCGTCTTTCTCCGTGACCAGATCGTAGGCGAGCTGAATGGTGTGTTGTCCGTGGGCCGTCTCACTGGAATGCAGGCCACCGTCGATGGCGACGATCACCTTTCCCTCCCGGGCCAGTGCTCGGGCGTCGGCATCCGTGAGCCCTTCAGGGTGGGCCAGGCGTTGGGAGATCTCCCGATAACGCTCGACGTTCGCCAGGTTCTCGGGGTTGGAGATCAGAGCTACGTACCAGGCCCGTCCCTCCGAGGTCCGACCCACTTCAACGAGTTCTACCCGATCACTCGCCTCGTCCAGGGCCCGAAAATAGGCCATAGATTGATCGTAGGATGCGAGCTGAAAATCATCACCGACGGCGAACCCTAAGACGGACTCGGGTGTCGGAACCGTCTGCTGGGCGGCAGCTGATTCGGATCCCACCAATAGTGAGATTAGGGCGCCGGCAACCAGGACTGGAATCGGTAACCTGGGCATCTCGCCTCCTGAGGGGTTATGGACAACAAAGGTCCAGAAAAGCAAAGTACGCTGAGAGGCCTACATATACATGGCCTTCAAGAATTCTTCCTGGAATTTTTGGCTGACCGTGAGCTCCAGGTACTCGACCCGGTGGCCGATGCCGGCGGCTTCAGCCCGCCGGGTCGTGGAGAGAAGCGCCTGTTTCGCACCGATGCCCGCAGCATTGCCCACCTGGCGAAATCGATCCAGGGGGATGTCCGGAAACATCCCGATGGCAATGGCAGATTCTACATTGATGTAGGTACCGAAGGCACCGGCGATAATGAACTCATCCACGTCGGCCGCCGAGACGCCTGAAGCTTCGAACAGGAGCTCCAGGCCCGCCCGCATGGCACCCTTGGCCATTTGGATTTCATTGATATCACCCCGGGTCAACACGATTTCATTCCCGTGCCCGGTTGTCTCGGCTGAGGCCAGGAGGGCTTCGAGAAGTTTCTCACCCCGGCGAATCAGAGGGTGGTCTTCATCCAGGCCCCCTTTGTTGTTCATTGCTCCGCACAGCTTGAGCTGAGCGATGACATCCAGGATCCCTGAGCCGCAGATCCCGATAGGGGCCGTATGGCCGACGGTCTGGATGGCGAGCTTGTTGTCGGTAATCTGGACCCGCTCGATGGCACCCTCGGCAGCCCGCATTCCGTCCCGGATATGGGCGCCTTCAAAAGCCGGGCCGGACGCAGTTGAGCAGGCGATCATGCGACCGTTGGCGGCGACAGTGATTTCGGTATTGGTGCCGATATCGAGACTGACCACCACGCCCTTTTTCTTATGCGTATCCGTGGCGAGAAGCATGGAGAGGTGATCGGCCCCTACGAATCCGGCGATGTTGGCCAGCAGATGAACGGTGGCGCCAGGGGAAAAAGCCAAGCCGAGTTCGTCCGCCTTCACGTCCAGGGGTGACGACACGGCCGCTACATAGGGAGAAAGACCAAGCTGCTCGACGGGAAGCCCCAGGAGAAGGTGGTGCATGGCGGTATTTCCCACCATGACCGATTCCACGATCTGGGAAGGCTCATAGGTAACCCCGTCTCCTTCATTCTCCGCTATGGCAGAAGCGCAAAGGTCCCGGGCCAGCTGGTTGAGGGCATCGACGATGGCCCCCTTCAGTGTGTCCCCCCCATCGTCGTTCCTCATGCAATGGGTAATCCGGGCCAGCACGTCTTCGCCGTAGGCAATCTGGGGATTCATCATGCCTTTCATGGCCAGGGTCCTGCCGTTGGCCATGTCCACCAGGTAACCGGCCACCTTGGTGGTCCCGATGTCCACCGCCATTCCCAGCAGGGGGGTGCCGGGGGCCGTGACGCAGACAAGTTCGTCGCCCCGCAGTCCAACTCGGACGCGCCACTGGTTCTTCCGAAGGAGTTCAGGAAGTTGTTTCAGGACGGTGAGTCGCCGGCACTCCAGAGGAGGCCCGCCGTCCTTCGAGATGGCCGCACTGAGCCGCTCAAAATCCGCCTTCAGATCGGTGGCCTCGGCCTTGGACAGGGTCAGGTCCAAGACCTTTATTGGTGACTCGAATTCAAACCCGATCTCCTCCCCCTCCACCTGGGTGCGTTGTGTTGCCGTCATGGACTCAGGTGGCACCTCGACCCGGACGGGACCCCGGATCCCGGTCTGGCAGGCTAGCCGTATGCCCGCAGCCAGGTCAGCGGCATCGAGAGCATCGGTTTCGGCCTGGCTTGGCTCGCTGACCGTGTTCTGATCGTTCAAGCGGATACGGCAGGAATCGCACGAACCGATACCTCCGCAAATAGCAGAGATGCCGACGCCCGCCTCCTGAGCAGCATGAAGGACCGTAACGCCGGGTTCGACCTCTACGTGTTTTCCAAGGGGTTGGAACTCAACTTCGACTTTCATTCGCGAAGCATCTTCTATGGATCTTGGCCTGGGGTGATGGGCGGCCGGATCCTGCCCACCTCGTTCCATAGGATCCCACCCTTGCTGTAAACAAACAAGACGCAGGCGCAACTCC
>CAYOVN010000168.1:0-7318 GCA_964407425.1 uncultured Gemmatimonadaceae bacterium | reverse complement strand
AGTTCCGACGTCTCATTCTTGCTGATTGCCTCTTGGTGCTACCCGTTGGCGCTACCCGTTGGCGCTACCCGCTGGTGCTACCCGCCCAAAAGGGACTCCAGGAAATCGTGCCCTTTGGCTCTGGCAATCTCGAGAGGAGTCCGCCCGTCATCACTCTTAATGGTCAATGAGGCCCCGTGGTCGAGGAGGACCTTGGCCGATTCCTCTCGTCCATGTGCAGCGGCCTGGTGAAGAGGAGTCCAGCCACCGGCCTGGGTTACGTTGGGATTGGCTTTCCATTCCAGGAGCAACTTGACCAGCTCGAGGGATACCGCTGGATCTCGGTGGGCTGACGCACTGTGAATGGGCCAGACTTTGAACTGATTGGCCGATGACGTGTCGGGTTGAGCGCCAGCCTCGAGAAGGAGTTTGGCGGTCTCGGTACGACCGAAGTACGTGGCCAGGCCCAGAACCGTGAATCCGTCCGGAGCTAAGGCCTGGGCCCCATCGGGGTTTTCCGGCAGGAGTTTCTGGACCAGTTCGGTCTCACCCATAGCGGCAGCTTCATAGAGGTCCGGGGCCTCGGTTCTTTCCCGAATCAGTTGGGCCAGAGGCTCCTGACGGAAATAGAGGGCCAAAAGGATCGGCGTCCGGCCCTCAGCATCGCGGGTCTTCACGAGGCTGGGGTCCTCACTCAGGAGGGCCCCAACTCTGAACGCGTCATTTCCTACAATAGACTGCAAGAGTTGTTCGAATCGATCACTCACTTGTCACCATCCAAATAGGGTTTCGGGGTTGGAAGGACAGGAATCTACCCCTCTTTCCCCAACCTTTCCACCGGTCCCACCGTGACAGGTTGCCGGCGAGTGGATATCCTTACGGCGTTTCGAACGGTACAAGAGCCGAGGAAAGGGAATGTTCTACGATCAAGGGTGTGTAGGGCGGGTCGAGTTGGGTCCGATTCCTGAGGGGCTAGCCGAACGTTTGGCGGCCATCCCAGGTGAGTGGCTCGAATTCGATCCGGGAACCGGTTCCGTGGTCGTTCGGCATGTGGAGCCGACGTCGACCCACCACCTTCCAGCAATCGCCTTCGAGCTGATCAGGATCTTTTCGGAGGTTCCGGCCGAGCTGCATGGTGAAATTCCGGGTGGGGACCTGTTCGTCCATACCGAGGACGAGCACGGGCATTTGGTCAGGATCCGGGTCGAACCGGGTGGAGTGATCCATTTCCAATGGGCCCATCCGGACTTCCGACGGTCTCTGCGACGCCCCTATATGGGTGGACGGGAACTGACGATCGATCCTGAGGTTCAACGCCTCGACGGTGCCGTTAGTTTTAAGTCCCAGACGCCGGAGAGTGCCGCCGTGGCTCTCCAGGACCTGGCGGACACCTATGAAGGCCTCTATCCCGAGGGGGATTGCGTGGCCCGGGCGGCAGGAGGCTCCGGGGTGGAGTTGACCATGAACGAGGTCAACCTGGACGCATCAGCTTTGATCGATCTTCTCAGGGAGGTGGCGGATCCCAGGAGTCTTTCGGGCCAGTTCGAAGTCACGGCCTTTGGGACGGTTCTACCGGAATCACGGCTGCGCTTTGTTTTCGAAGACGGGAGACTCTGGGTACAGCACCCGCTCCTCTGGTCGGAAATCGACCGATAGACAGAATTCAGATAACATAAAAACTTGCCGAATACGAAGGAGAGAATGACGTGCTTGACTATGGGTTGACGGAAGAACAGGAAGCCATTCGCGACTTGGCCAAGACCATCGCAGATGAAGAAATCCGGCCCGTTTCCGCCGAATACGACATCTCCGGGGAATTTCCCTGGCCCATCGTGAAGAAGATGGCGGAGGTGGACCTGTTCGGGGTTCTGGTGCCGGAGGAGTATGGCGGGTTTGGTGGGACCATGACCATGAACATGTGCCTTATCACGGAGGAACTCTCCAAGGCCTGCGGTGGAACGGCGTTGGCCTTTGCGGGCACGGCCCTGGGTGTCCTCCCCATCCTCATTGGTGGGAGCCCGGAGTTGAAAGAGCGGTTCCTACCCGGCGTGGCTTCCGGGGAAAGGCTTTGCGCTTTCGCCATCACCGAGTCCGGAGCCGGTTCAGACGCCGGTGGGGTGCGTACCACGGCCGTTCGGGACGGGGATCACTATATCCTGAACGGAACCAAGCAGTGGATCACCAACGCCGGTGAGGCGGAAATCTACACGGTTGTCGTCCTCACAAGCCCGGAGAAGGGTCCTCGCGGCGCCAGCGTCCTTGTGGTGGAAAAGGACACCCCGGGATTCACCTTCGGGAAAAAAGAAGACAAAATGGGAATCCGGGCCTCCGTCACCCGGGAACTCCACTTTGAGGACTGCCGGGTTCCGGTGGAGAACCTCCTGGCCCGGGAGGGTACGGGCTTCATCACTGCCATGAAGACCTTCGACGCATCCAGGCCCGGCGTAGGAGCCCAGGCCCTGGGGATCGCCCAGGGCGCCCTCGATCTGGCCGTGGACTACTCAATCGAACGCCGCCAGTTCGGCCACCCCATCTCCTCCTTCCAGGGCTTGAGGTTCATGCTGGCCGACATGGCTATGAAGGTGGAAGCCGCTCGGGCTCTGATCTACTCGGTGGCCCGGCACATCGACTCCGGCTCCAAGGCCCGGGTGACCCAGTACTCGGCCATGTCCAAGTGCTTCGCCGGGGACATCGCCATGGAAGTCACCACCGATGCGGTCCAGGTCTTTGGCGGGTACGGCTACATGAAGGACTACCCCGTCGAGAAGTACATGCGGGATGCCAAAATCACCCAGATCTATGAAGGAACCAACCAGATTCAGCGGGATGAGATCGGGAAGATTTTGGTCGGGGAGCACGTTTCCGGGAAGGCTGGCTGAACCCAGAATCATCTCCTCCGGGCCCTTCAGGGCTCACCGGCCCCGGGATCCTCAACGGCTCCCGGGGCCTCTTTTTGTGCCTGGGGACATCCAGGGAATAGATGGGCAGAAGAATCCAGCGGAGACGCATCGAACCGAGGGGTTTCGTGCCGGTACCCGGGGTCTTCGTCCTACTCGGAATCCGAGATCTCCTGCAGGAAGAGGTCCTGGCAGCTCGAGCAAACGGCGTGGGTGATCTTGGGAACCGGATCGAGCGTCATCAGGCCAGCCTCAACGAGGCCTTTTTCCAACTCTCTCCAATCGTCCTTGCCGATGTCGATCTTTTTGCACCAGGCGCACATCCGGGCGAAACGCTCAGGATCCACCTCCCGATCCACCTCGAGGATTCGAACGTTAGGCCGGGCTCTCTGGCTGTCGATCCATGAAGAGAACCGGATGGAGCCATCCTTGAGTGGGGTCACCTCCAGAACCATATCCCTCACCAGGCCTGGGGCGTCACAGCGGAAAGGGATCCGAGCCTCTCTCCCCGTCTCCCGAAGCCTCTCCAACAAAGTTCGGTACAGATGCTTGACCTCCAGCCCGGCCATGTGCTGCCAAAGCCAGGTTCCGATGACGGCATCCCCAAGGCCCGACCCTTCATTCTCCTCCGCGAATTCGATCCATCGCTCGTTGACAGCGACGATGACGTCCTCAGCATCAATGAGATACTCGAACCGATCAGATTTCATACCCACCTACGCCCCTTCGCCGGAGAACCATCGCCCATGTCTGGTGGGAAACGTACGGGAGAACCATCGCCCATGTCTGGTGAAAAAGGTACAATAGACCAGTTCGCCCCCTTATGAAAAGCTGAGGAATCTACCATGACTTTGTCCAACACTCCCTTGCGGCGCCTCCTGCCCCTGGTCCCACTTCTCCTTCTTGGCCTTCTCCCCTCCCCTCTCGTCGGGCAGGAGAACTTGAAGGTGTACATCTCCGCCGATATGGAGGGTGTGGTGGGTGTCGTGACCGGGGACCATCTGGGGCCCACGGGATTTGAGTACCAGAAAGCCCGGGAATGGCTGACCGATGAGGTGAACGCCGCCATCAGGGCTGCTATGGGAGCCGGCGCCACAGAGATCGTGGTCAGTGACTCCCACGGAAACGGAGAAAACATCCTCTTGGACGAGATTCCGAGAGGCGTTCGGCTCGTCCGATCCTGGCCACGACCCCTTGGAATGATGCAGGGCATCGACGAGACCTTCGATGCAGCCATCTTCATCGGCTATCACGCCAGCACGACCAATCCGGCCGGCGTGAGGGCCCATACCATGTCCAGCAGCACCCTCACCGCCGTCAGGCTGAATGGGGTTGCAGTCCCTGAAGCCGTCATCAACGCAGCCATCGCCGGCCATTTCGGGGTCCCCGTTGTGATGATCTCAGGGGACGATGCCATCATCGCCGAGGCCCAGCATCATCTTGGGGATATCGAGGGTGCAACCCTCAAATGGAACTACGGCTTTCATTCCGCCATGACCGTGACTCCCGAGGAGAGCCGGGAGATCATCTACGAGACCGTTTCGTCGGCCCTGGCTCGATTGGATGATTTCGAGGTGTATCGCCTGGACGGCCCCATCGAGGTGGAGGTGGCATTCAAGAATTACCTGCCCGCCGAACTTCTGGCCTACCTCCCCACGGTTCACCGGGTGGATAGTCATACCATCGGGTTCACCGGAAAGGATATGGTGGAGGTATCGAAGTTCTTCGGCTTCATGACCCGATACCGAGCGGACATCACTCCATGACCAACACCGGGTCAAGGGGAGACTGGCGGCCCCCCCAGGAACCTCGATGGAGATCCTGGCTCTATGACGTCATTTTCCTCCACGACACCCCAGCCGGGAAGACTTTCGATGTAACCCTGATCGGCGCGATCCTGATCAGCGTTGCCATCGTGATGTTGGACTCTGTCCAGAGTATTGACGAAGGCTTCGGCGGGATCCTCCGGTGGGCCGAGTGGGTGTTCACGATTCTGTTCAGCATCGAGTACCTGGTTCGCCTGATTACGGTCAGGCGGGTGTCACAGTATGCTTTCAGCTTCTTCGGAGTTGTTGACCTGCTGGCCGTCCTTCCGACCTACCTGAGCCTTCTTCTTCCCGGAGGACAGTATCTCATCGTCATTCGGGTCCTCCGGGTCCTGAGAGTCTTCCGGGTCCTGAAGCTGGCCCAGTACGTGGGAGAAGCCAGAACCCTGGGAGCGGCACTCCGAGCCAGCCGATACAAGATCACCGTGTTTCTTTTTACAGTCCTCACGGTGGTGGTGGTAGTCGGGTCTTTGATGTTCCTCATCGAGGGGTCGGCAGCGGGATTCGACAGCATCCCCCGAAGCGTCTACTGGGCCATCGTGACCCTGACTACAGTTGGTTACGGCAACATCGCTCCCCTTACCGCCGTGGGGCAGACGCTTGCCGCCCTCCTCATGATCATGGGGTACGGGATTATTGCTGTCCCCACGGGGATCGTTACCGTCGAACTGGCCCATCAGGCGAGGCTGACGGATACCCCGGCCGAGTGTACCTCCTGTGGGGCGAAGGAGCACGAAAGGGACGCCCTGTTTTGCCGTCGTTGCGGGGCTCGCCTGGAGGTTCCGACGTCGGCGCCCGAGCGGGCGGAATAGGGCATTACCTCAGTAATCGACGGTGGGCTTGAAGGAATGCTCCCTGCCGCCGTATCTTGCACCGTGCATCAGGAAGTTCCAAATGCGGGAATTCCGGGATTGAGAGGAAAGTATGCGTTGGATCCCTTTGGCTCTGGTTGGCTCCCTGGTTCTATCGGGCTGCGGTCCGACTCCTGAGGAGATGGCGGCCGCTGCCGCCGCCGCCCAAGTTGCTGCTCAGGACAGTCTGATGGAAGCGGCCTCAGCCGCTTTTGACGCGTCGGTTTTTGACACCATCACGTGGGAAGACGCCCAGAAGCGTATGGACCGGGGAGAACAGGTCTACAACTTCAGCTGTAATAAATGCCATGGCCCGGAAGGACTGGGCGACGGTGGCTTCGTCCGGGACGGAGATGCTCTAGTACCGCCCTCTTTCCGGGAGCCCACCTGGCGGATGGCCGGAGATGAAGCCGCGATCCGGCAGGCAATATTCGTCGGAACGCTGGAGAATATGCCCCATTGGGGTATGGCGGGCTTAAAGGCAGAGGCCATCGATGCCGTGACGCACTTCATTATGGAAGGGTTTCCGAAGGGCTGAAAATTACCGGATAGCCTTCCCAGGAACGAGCGGTCCGAAGGGGTGGGGACACCCCCTCGGGCCGCTTTGTGCGTTCAGGAGACCATTGATTTCAGGGGGTTTGGTTACCGGTTCGGGTTCTTCTTCCCGGTGGCGAGTTTATTCCCCACTTCCCTCCTGCAGAAAGCGTCCACCGAGGCCCAATTGTCGTTTCCCTCGCCCAGACGCAGCACCTCCCGGGTCTTGAGGAGACGTCGGGCATCGGGCCGCTTCTCGATGAGTTCGAAGGCTACCTGCCTTCCTTCGTGCGTCCCCTGGTCACGCATGAGCCAAGCCATTTTCAGGACATGACTTGGGTTCTCACCCTCGGGGTCTCACCCTCAGGGCCTCCGCCTCGAGTTCCACCAACGCATCCCTTACTATTCCGGTGAAATGCAGCAGCAGGTCCTCATCTTTTCGAAGCTGTCTCCTGAGCCCTTCGCTGATTTCCAATTGCCCACCTGCACCGGCCCGCCCCCGATTGCAGATATTCCGGGGGTGCACGCCACCGAGGCCCGCCCGTGGGTTTTCCACCTGGATCCCCGATTTCCGGAAAACAGCTGCCATCTTCTCCTGGAAACCTCCCCAAAGCCCCCCAACCATGACGAAGGCCCCGTCCGAGCTGCGTTCACCATGGATCGCAAGGACCCAGGTGGCCATGGACACAGCCCGCAGGGCCAGAGGCTCGTCGAAGAGGTGGCTGGTGAGATGGAGAGTTTCGTTATTCTCAGCTTTCAGGCCCTTGAAGGTGTAGAAGGAGAGGTCGTTGCCCGCCACCAGCCTGGCCAGATCCGAGGTGTAGGGCTCGATCCATCCCCCATGGGGGGCCATGACCAGGATCCGGGATTGTCGGTCGACATATTCCCGAGCCCAGCTCTCCCCTTCCCTTTCGCAGGATTCCAACTCTTGGAAGCTCTGATAAGTATCGGGCATTCAAAGCTCCTGGGTTTACTTCAGGGTTTCCTCTTCCGCCTGTCCAACCACCATCGGCCAAGGGGGCCGCTTCTCCAGAGTCTCTGTTCTCGGCGGGCCTCCAGCGGATCGGGTTTTCCCTGCATCCACCGTCCCGCAACCAGAAGGCAGAGAACGGAAACACAAAGGAAACCTAGTCCGAGGCTCAGGAATAGCCTGGTCTGCCTCTCCATCCAAAGGAGAAGGAGCCCGGTTCCTACAAGAAAGAGAGCGCCCCCCAGGAGGAGCACCCTGGTC
>CAYOVN010000167.1:0-7320 GCA_964407425.1 uncultured Gemmatimonadaceae bacterium | reverse complement strand
TGCTAATGATCTGCAATGATCTGATTCGAGAAAAGAATTAATGAGGTCTGAAACGTCGGTGGTGTTCGAAGGTTTAAGCAGATATAGGTTTGTTTTCAATCAGTGAGAATCCTCCTTTCATTTATTTGGTTTCTTCAATGAATACAAAGAAGCGGGGGTGGGAATCGAACCCACGTAGTAGGCTTATGAGACCTATGAGCGGCCGCTGCTCGACCCCGCGATGAACTCGAGAGATCATCCTCGATCAATCTTGAAAACAATATCGATCTGGCCGCTGACTTTGATATCAACGCCAAAAGTTTTAGGGATTATGGTGGTAATGGCAGGATCCACTGCGATTTTGGCAGTCGATACGTTCGTGTCTCCATCGCCTGTCTTCATCAATAGACGTGCGGACTGGTACTGGCTTTTCCCTGTTAGTTTGTATTTCTCGATTGCGGCCTCAACTGAAATATCAACACCTTTTGCTTTGAAATAAGAATAAACACCCGCTTCGGATTGCCGGTCGAGAATACCCGCAGCTCCCTCGTGTTTGTTGCCCAACCGGGTCCAGATAGTCGCCACCATTGCTGACAACGTGTTGTATTTGCCTTCATTTTCGATCTCAACGCCGATTTGTTTGACATTTATCGGCCCCTTTTCCATAATAGCCCAAATTGCATTTTCTGCGTGTGATTGAAATGGTTTCGCCATGATTCCATACTCCTTTCTGATTTCACGTTTAGTAAAGCGCCGTACACGCTTTGCGACTTTGCGGGTGTCTTCCTGCAGTTTGTCGGAAGCGTATACAACAGTGAATTTGGTACGTTTTTCCCCTTCTAACTGTTTGCGCACAAACTCAATTTCATGTGATTTTTTATCTCGTTCAGAATCTTCTAAAAAATTTTGTAAGGGCTTGCCTCCAACAAAGACACCTTCGAATTCTGGCATAGCAATCATTCTCCTTATAGATTTTGATTGTCCAGATATAGATTCTCGACAGCTTTTTTAATGACATCACTGGCGGTACCTTTGCCAGTTTTAAGCGTGTCTATAAAGGCGAGAGTCTCAGTGCTCAACAAGTAGTAACGACCGATTGAGTCACCTGATGGTGATGAAATGCCTAACTTTGAAAGCCGTTGGTATATTGCTTGGTGGGAAATGCTAAAGATCTGTGCAATCTGCTTTACCGTCATTCCCTTAGAACAACATTCAACTAATTGGTTTTTCGATATCTTTGCCATGCTTCCTCCGATTTATTGTACTGGTTTGACAGTTTGACGATCGCATCCCATGGAAGATTTCGCCCGGATGAAGTCCCAGGGCTTGGACAAAGTTTCTTAGTTTAAACTTGCACATCATACAAAAAATTGTGTCAGAATTGATTTCGTCAGCGTTGGGGTCGTACTCGTCACTGCAAAAGTAACAACCACCGGAGGCCTCTTCATAAAGGGCGCTGATCCTTTCGTAAATAGGCAACTTAGGATCTTGATCGTTGTCATCTATGAGGTGCAACCCAAGATTGACCTCCGTCTCCACTACGCTGAGAATAAAAGATATGATTAGAGAGGCGGTCTTGTCTCCCATGGCCTCAAGTGCCATCAGGCCGGCAGATTTGTTCCGGCCTTTAACCTTTCGATTGAGCTTAAAAAATACGTCGGATAACTCGATAATGTTGTCTGTCATGTTTTGCTCCCAGAGTTGCAATTCGTTGTCAACTTTTATTTGTTTAATGTGGGTTGCAATTTTTGTCAAGATAAAAATTATATCTTAAAAAAATGCCAAGCCAATTCGATAGCTTCGTCAGAATAGAATGTTTGTCCGAGATATTTGCCGTCTTCGATAGAAACTTCGAGCATACCATAATCTTTCGACCATCTGACATGGGCTATCCGGTCATCGATGAGGATCAATTTAACTTTGGTCGCGTATGTCCCGGGCTTCGGTTTGTTGACACGCCCATTAAATGTGCTTTGTTTGACAAGCCGCTCGCCGAACCGGCCCTTGTGTTCAACGTAAAAACGCATTGAACATCTTTTCTGGCGGCCATAGGGCCAGTCTTCAACGGTGTGATCGGTGCCCAGATCAGTGGCGGCCAGGAGATCTTTGACTTCAGGAACTGTGAAAGATTTGTTGTTGATTTCTTTTGTAAACATTGTTTTCTCCTTTTTGGGTTTTTCTTTTTGGGTTATTTTAAACAATCATTCTGCCAATCGAATCCGCATGCTTATAGATCTGAACAGAAATTTCATGGGTTGCCTTACGGACGAAACTTTTCTTTTTCTCTTGATCAGCGACATCATAATCCGTGTTGAACCCAAACTTTTTGGCCTGGTCTTTTGCGGACTCTTCAAATTTTTGGCCAAGCATTTTTTCAAGAGATTCCATCTTAACGCCTGGTAACATTCCCATGGCGATCATAGACTGTTCTGTTTCGTCAAACAACTCATAGATCCCTTTGCCCAATGCTTCAACATCAACATTAAGACCTTCAATCTTCATCTTTAGTTTCCTTTTTTGGAAGAATGGGGCTTTTATACCCCGGTAAATTGACCACCAGGCCGACTACCAAATCAATTAATTTGTGGTAGTGATCTAAATCTAACCCGCTGATAAACTCTTTGTCCTCTCCTAAGATTTCAGCCGCAGTTTCGATCAGGACCCTTTCTGTCATGTGTTGTAAATGTTCAGCAACCAGGGCCGGGCAGGTGTACATGTGTTGTGGTTCGCCCTTGATGGGCTTGATATCATAACCAGCGTCTAACAGTGCGGTTTTGACTGTGATTAGAAATTCAGACGCTTGTTCATCACTCAAGAGATATGTCAGCTCAGGATCTGTAATTCTTTCTTTCACAAGTCTCGGGAATTTGTTGGTGTCAGTGTAGTACAATGCCCTTTGCAGGATCTTTCTTGAGATTATGCTGACTCTTTCCCGGTGTACTTCGGCATTTGCCCTTGCCATCAGGTAAGCATTAACTGCACTCTTGAGCGCCTTGGTAACTTTTAATTTTTCTGTCAAAATTATTCCTCCTTTTAAAATGTTGTATCGTTTAGGTATTCTATTTATCCCTCCTTATATTTTTTGGGTACAATACCGCACCCTTCAAACTCCAAGGGATCAACACCGGCAGCCCTCATGTTCGCCTTGATTTTCTCCTCTATTTCGGAGCATTCAAGACATAAACACTCCTTGGTAAACCAACTCATGGTCCTCACTTTTTTTAAGGACTTTAAGCACCTGTCGCAGGTGTCTTGTGTAAAAAATTTGTCGGTGATTCTTGTTTCACCATGCACATGCTTCATTTTGGTACCTCCACCAACTCCTTTTGAAGATATGTCAGCGCATGACATTCGGGGCATGCGCCACTTGGAATCTCACAGCCCGGTTCTGTTCGAGTTCCCAGGCCTTCAATGTCTGGCCATTGGAATTCAAGCTGCTCGTCGAGCCAACGCTTTTCGCAATTATCACAAACATGAATTGTGTCAGTTATTATTGGCAACTTTTACCTCCTTAATAACGATATGATCCGGATGGCTTCCGGATTTTGTACATCCATTTTGACAAGGCCGGCGCCGATCGGCCCAGGGTCAACATACCATCACGCTTTTTGAGGACCAGGCCCTCGATTTCAGGGTTTTCAATGACATCTTTGAAAGTTGCGTCAAAGTCCTCCATAAACCATTCGGTGATCCCCAATGGTTCACCGTTAACCGCGTGGAGCATCATGTTTGCCAGGATACCCCGGCGATACCAGAAAGGCGTGTTGACCAACAGCTTGCTTTGCCAGATGAACACGTCATAAAGCATGATCATGTCACGGACACCCTTAGTTTTATTGTGCCGCAGCTCACCGTCAAACAGGCAATAGCCCTTGAGATCAAGCCGTTGCAAGGATTCGAGCAACCTGGGCGACGGCGTATAATTAAACCGGGCTTCATGACGATTCCAAAATTGGAATTTGCCGTCCAGATAATGCAGCTGCAGCCGGCTGCCGTTGTATTTACGTTCAGCGATCCAGTCTGAATCCTTGCTCAACCAACGGGTGATTGAATCGTCAATGAGCAGCAGCTGCGGTTTTTCGGGGTAAAAATATTTAAATTTGGTAATCTTCATGGTTTCCTTTCTTTGAAATCAACGGTGCCGCTTCCCGGTCCGGGATATCATTTACCTCAGTGATGGGTTATATTGTTTCGCAAACGTTCGGAGTGTTGGCAGATCCTCGGCAGCCAGGACGTGATAGATTCTTTCGTTGAACTTTTCTTTGACGGACAACGCCACGGTGGTTTCGAAAAAATCAGTGAACCGATCCCCGACCAGCTCCATCAACTCGGCCATCAAAGCCTCATCTTCCATGGCCTCGGTGGTCAATTTGACTCCGTATTTTTTGTTAATACAATCCTCGTAGTCTTTCCCGAGCAGCTCCTGGAGGGCCTCGTCATCTTCGGCGTTGATGGTAAAGCGGTTGGAACTGATGCATTTGAGTACGTTTTCTTCTTTGGTGCCGGGGACCGCATACGAATTTTGAAACTTTTTCTTGAACCCATCAGTGTCCTGTGCGGTCCGGGTAAAATCTATAACAATTGCGCCATACACGCTGATGGTGCTCTTGGCTGATTTTTCAGATTTCTTGGCCTCGATGACCTTATCAACCGCTTCCCGGACCTTTTCGGGTGCGTCCAGGGTTGTGACTGTGCTTTTTTTAGCCGCGGCCTTTTTGGGCTTGGCCGTAGCTTTGAGCATGTCAGCGAACACCGGTTTTTTCTTCATTTTGAGAACAGTTGCAGATTTAGCCATACGGGTTTCTCCTTTTTTGTTTGAATTTGATGTGGTGAAATGATTTGCAGGGCGAGGGTGCTAAAACATAGTCGTTTGTTTCGGCAGATCGGCTTGACGCCAGGGTGTTTTGCCGATCTTTTTCCAACATTGTTGACGCCATTTGTTTGCCCCACTGTCATCGGTGGGGGTTAAAAGGTTCAGGATATTCTCTGGGCAATTGTAATAAAATGGGACCATTGTTTCATCCATTTCCTTGATTCCAAGCTCATCGCCTCTTGGATCAATTAGTGCTACGGCGGCCCAGACTTCGCACCTGCCGGTTCCCAGGTGCTTCGATTCAACAGCAGCGTAAACCTGTTTGTCTTGGATTTTGACTTCCAGACAGCGAGTGCGTCTGTCCTGGTTTCCCCAAGTTAATCGATCCTTGATCCACTGTTCAATGTCCGGTGGTCTTGGCCCATAATCCCATCCCATACTTTTCTCCTTTTCAGTTATTATTTACGACAATTTAAAACACATTTTTTTAGAACAGGGTCTTCAGATAAATCGACATCTTTTGTTGTCGACCATCCTCCTGGGTTACAATGATGCAGGCTTAAATGCATTTGAGCTAAAGCCTCATTGACGAATGAACCATAGCATGTGGCGTATTCTCTCCAATCCCAAGCGCCTACTGGACAGTTCCAATCTTGTAACAAATAATACCATTTGTTTCCGGTATTGAAAAAAACACATTCATAACCTGTACTCATTTTATTTTTCCTAAGTTGTGGCTCATATTAAACGAATCATGAGCCACAAGCAGTTTTGTGGTTAATTAAATCATTCGTAATCTCTGATCGCTATGCCCACGTTAAACACCGGCACACCGTCTTCGGACAATTCCTGATAACGGATGGTCAGCTCCTTGCCGATCAGCTTGTCGATCTCATCATACCATTTGCGGCGCATCTTACGGGAGCCCCTGGGCCGGGATGAAAATTCGTTGCCGTTTTCGTCACGGACTGCAAAAATCACACAGCCGGTTTCAAGCCCCTCGCCCTCTTTGCCCCCGATGATGGTGACTTCCTTATCGAAAAACTCTTTGTACTTTTGAAGATCCTGGCTGCGGTGGTTGAATTTGTATAGCCCCTGAAGATTGCGGATGATGACACCCTCGAAACCTTCTTTGACAAACATTCTGTGACATTCGTAAACACCATCGGGAGAATCAACCAGCACACGGTTTACATGTCTCAACGGTGCATCTGCCAAAACAGCCCCGTTGCCAAATATATTGAAAAGTTTGGCTTTTCTTTTTTCATTCGTCGATTCAGGATCGGCGATGTCATAGATCCAAAATTGCAGTTGTTCCGTTTTGCCAGGCCGATACTTTTTCACTAATCGCAGAATCTGTTGAAAGGAAAACCCATGGATATAGATTTCACCGTCAAAGATTTCGCCGACTTGCATGATCGGTAACAAATGCGGTGTTAAGTGCTGCAAGGTGGCATTGTAGCTTTTGCCTTTGCGGGAGGAGAAATCTATCTCAACTTCGCTCATCTTTTTAGCGAAGCATCGGACACCATTGAATTTCTTTTCGCACATGGCCGGGTATTGGATATGATGACCGGCTTCAGCAAACCTTTGTGCCAACATGGGCAAATAGACGTCCGATTCGCCGTCAACCGATTCCGTATAGCCCTTGTCGATCTTCTTTTTGTATGCCGATTCAGCCTCCAGGCAGGCCTGCTCATAGGCCGTTGTCGCGTTAGCCTTGCCGAGATTTTTGCCGGTCTTGATCACCCGTTCATTACGCTGGATTTGGCCACCGACCTGGCCGTGTTCCTTCCAGAGTGAGGCCGTGTCGTCGTCATTACGGACCGCATAAACCAGCCACTGTTTGATTTTGTTGGCGCTGGTTAATCCGTACAGTATCGGCCATTGGTCGACGGCCCGTTCGGGTCCTACCACCACTGGCTTGTCGATTTTAAACAATCCTCGTTCTTCTTGCATTTCACCCTCCATTTGTTTTGGCTGCCAAACGCTCAGCCTGTTTGCGTTCTGCGCGCCGCCTTATTTCATCGGCGCATAATTCATCCCATAAATTGGACATTTCGATGGTTGCCATTTGTCCGAAAACTTGTGACATCAGCAGCCACATAACCTTGCGGACCCTGGTATCATCCTGGCACGGACGAAATTGCAGGCAATTGGTTTTGTGTTCATCCAGTAGTTCGGTCAACCTGTTAATCATTGCCTTGCTGTTGCTCGGCAATAAGTCAGAGCAGACGGTGTCCTCGATGTTCATTTTTCTTTTCCCGGCTTCAAATGCGGCGTCCATGCTCCCGTGTTTTTTCTTTTCTGCAAAACTCATTTTTTAATACCCCCTTTTGTCCCATATCCTGGCTCTCATTTGGATATGTGCATTGATCAGGCCATTCCATTGTTTAAATGAAAATGGACTGGAATATTTTGGCTCCTCAGCCGCTAACCAGGTGTCTAATTGTTTGCGTAATGACGCTCTGAAGCTGCTACGGAATTTTTTCACCTTCAGGAGGGTCATACACGCCATTTTCTGAGTA
>CAYOVN010000166.1:0-7361 GCA_964407425.1 uncultured Gemmatimonadaceae bacterium | reverse complement strand
CTGCTTTCGCCGCATACATGGCCTCGTCCGCGGCGGCAAGGAGGCGCGTGGGGGTGTCCATTCCGTCCGTGTATCGGGCCACACCGGCGCTCATGGTCACCGAGCCGTCAGGAAAGGTCTGATGGACCTCTGAAAGGACCCGCTCAGCAAAGATCCGCCCGCCGTCCAGGGGCGTATCGGATAGCATGCTCAGGAACTCTTCACCACCCCACCGGGCCGTCAGGTTCATCTTTCGGGTAGAGCCGACCAGAACTTCAGCGATCTTCTTGAGAGCTTCGTCCCCGGCCAGATGCCCTTTGGTGTCATTGAAGGCTTTGAATTTATCCACATCGAAGAGCACGACAGTAAAAGGAATGCCTCTCTTCGCTGCCGCGAACGCCGCCTCAACAAACACCACCGAGTGCCGTCGGTTGGGCATCCCTGTGAGGGGATCCATCAGGGCCAGTCTCTCTGCCCGTCTCCTCTCGACATGAAGCAGCTCGGTCACCCACCCGATCCCCAGGCTGACCGCCAGATAGACCAGAACGATCCCACTAAGCAGCCCCCAGTTGCCGACTCGAGTTCCTGCCAGCAAGAGGGCGATCTGAGTCAGAGCAAGGGCGGCCATACCCATGGCCAGGGCCAGGGAGGCCCCCTGCCAGCCCCTGTAGTATGTAAGGAGAAAAGCCGGGAGCAGGGCCGTCAGCCAAACGAGGAGTCCGGCCTCGGCCCCTGCAAAACGAGGGAAGACCACAGCGACAAGAACCGGTACAGTCAGAGCCGCGAAGGAGAGCCATAGTGCCCGAAGGGGAATGTGCCGCACCAACTCCACATCCCCCAGAATCTCACGGGGATTCCAGGACCCGGGATCCAACTCCCGGATGGATTCAGGTGGAGACGGTATGTCAAATAGACGGCTCATCCTCATATCCGCAAAAGCGAAGCGCAGTCAGCGCCAGAATTCTCGCTGCAACCCGTAACTCCTCCAGAGACACCGACTCGTCGGCGGCATGGGCCCTCCGAATGTCCCCGGGGCCAAAAAGGACCGTTGGGGTGGCACCTTCCCTGACAAGCAACCTCATGGCAGATCCGAAGGTCACCCCCTTTAATGCACCGGGATCCATCCCAAGTACATGAAAGGAATCCTGCAGACCCAGAACGATGGGGTCTTCATCCCGCACCTCTGCTGGATGAAAACATCCTCCCCACCACTCCAACTCCGGAGGATGGTCCTTAAACCAAGGATCGGCAGCTTCCAGCTCAACTAAAGCCCCGAGGCATTCCTCCCTGGCTTTTTCAAGGCTCTCTCCCGGTCGGATCCCGTACCGACCCTCCACCCGAACCCAGTCAGGAACGGAGGAAGCCCAGTCACCTCCCTCTATGACACCAACGGAAATAGGAAAGGGGGTCCCATAGTCCTGGAAGCGGGGATCTGAACAAATATGGTTTCGGCGCCCTTCCAGCGCCAATAGCTCCTTGTGGACCATTTCGAACTTCTCTAGAGCGCTCACCCCTTGGTCTCTCACACACCCGTGGGCAGCCCTCCCCCGAACCGTTATCCGAAAGTTCAACGCTCCCGCCTGAGCCGGGCAGATTGCCAGGGAGGTCGGTTCCATGATCACCGCTCCATCGGCTCGGTACCCCCGCTCGAGGGCCGCCAGAGTACCTACACCACCATCCTCCTCACCGATCACACTTTCCAGGATCAGTCTCCCCTTCAACTGCACCCCGGCATCCAGGATGGCCTTTCCAGCGAAAAGGGCCGCCGCGAGGCCACCCTTCATATCCAAAGACCCCCTGCCCCGCACCTGGCCCTCGACGATCCTCCCTTCCCAGGGGGAAAAGCTCCAGGCTCCTTCGTCTCCGGGGGGCACAACATCCACATGCCCGTTTAGGATGAGGTCCCGGCCCCCGTGGCTGGCTCCGACGATTCCCACCACCCCTAGCCCCACGTCCCGGTCGATCTCTGCACTGTAGGCCGGGTGCTGACGCAGCCCTTCAAGATCCAGATCCCAGGTATCCACCTCCATCCCCACCTCATTCATCCATTCCGCGACCCGATTCTGGGCGGGGCTTTCATGCCCCCCCATGGAGGGGATCCGGACAAGTTCGCAAAGGAATCGGTTCATGCCCTGGAAATCCAATAGGTCCAGAACTCGGGATTCTACGGGCTTCAGCATATGGGCCACTCAATCCTTCTGTCTGTTTGTGTCGATGCGATTGATCCCGGCTCCGGGACTATTTCCTCTTCCCTGATGTCAATCAAATGAATACGGTTCTTGTTGGGGGATGAAGGTCGGGATCCGGCCGCCCTACGCCCGGCTCATGAATCAACCCGACCTGGTCTTCCGTACGTTCCCATGACGTTTACGCTATCAACCGAAATAGGACGAAACCCGAAAATGAAGCCCTCCAGAGGTGTGTTGATCCGTGACTTCCTGATCTTCTGGCTCAAACTCTGGCTGGACAGCTTCAAAGACTTTATTCTGATCCAGATCTCCATTGTGGCCGTCATCATCGACCTACTGACGGGGAGTCGGGCCCAGCTCTTCTACTCGGTAATGAGATTGGGGGAATGGTTCGACCTCTGGCTGAACCTTCATGGAGCGCTGGCGGACGGAGAGGCTACCGGAGACGGTCTCTTCGGGGGGAGTAAAGCCGGATCAAAAACCCTTGTCGGCCAACTTGAGCAGGTATTTCGGGGAGGGGATGAGCCCCGAGGAAAAAGCTGATACCCCGCCAGAGCCCCCGGGGGGGGCATGCCATCAGTCCGCCTTGGAGGCCTCCAAGGTCCCCCGGGCCATTCGCTTCGAAAAATAGTAGACCCGCTTCAGGTATTTCAAGACATCAACTTCCAGCGTATAGGTCTCCAACCGTCTCGGTTCGTCCGCCACCAGCCGTTTCACCTCGTGAAGTGAGGCCATCTCAGCCATCTGGTTGACCTCTGTCTTCATGTCGACAACGGCTTGGGCAGCCTCCCGACTCTTCTGACTCACGGCCTGAAGAGCCAGGTCGAAAGCCCGGAAGGTCACCTTCTGGAAGTCCAGAAGGACCTCTTGTGTGACCTGACTCACCCGGACCCCCTCTTCGAGGCGACTGAACCCCTGGTCAACGAGGTTCGTCTCTACGATGTCCCCAATGGCTTCCAGGTCGTTTGCGGCCTCCAGGATACTGAGAAGTTCCCGGGATACCTGTCCCGAGAGGTTTTCCTGACTCAAACGCCCCAGATAGGTCACGATGTGACCGTGGAGGAGGTCGACACCTTCATCCTGGGCCTTAACCTCCAGGAGTTCTTCGCTCTCCCCCTCGAACACGGCCGGCAGGACCTCGGTCATCATGGCCCTGACCCGGTCTCCCATATGAAGAACTTCGAGACGGGCTCGGTCGATGGCCAGGGTGGGTGTCCGGAATAGTTCGTCGTCCAGATAGCGGGGCCGAACCAGGAGACTGTCCGGTATCGGCCTTTTCGGGATCAAGCGCTCCACCACTTTGCCAAATAGGCCGGCGAAAGGCAGGAAGAGGACGGTGTTGGAGATGTTGAAGAGCGTGTGGGCATTGGCGATCTGCCGGGGAGTCTCGGCTGCCAGACGATCGACCCCGGAAAGACCTTCCGCCACCGGGGATATGGCGACCACCCACCCGGCGAGTTGATCGATGAAGCCCAGCCAGACCACCACGCCGAGGACATTAAAAAGGACATGGACCCCTGCCGCCTGGAGAGCCTCTCGGGGTTTTCCCAGGGAGGCGAGGAGGGCCGTTACACAAGTACCGATATTGGCGCCGAAGGCCAGGGCGATTCCAGCCGGGAGGGTGATGAACCCCTGGGTCGCCAATACGATGACCACCCCCGTTGTTGCGGACGAGGACTGAACCAGTGCCGTGAAGAGGGCCCCGACCAGGATCCCAAGAACCGGGGTCTCCATGTTCTTCATCAGATCGAGGAAGACGGGTGAAGAACGGAGGGGGTTCATGGCGTCACCCATGACTCCCATCCCAAAAAAGATCAAGCCCAGGCCAAGGAGGATCATGCCCTGGTGCCTTATGCGTTCCCGACTGGTGAAGAACCGGACGGCGAAGCCCAAAGCAATGAGGAGGAGGGCGTACTCCTCCACCTTGAATGCCACGATCTGGGCTGTGATGGTCGTGCCAATGTTGGCACCCATGATCACGCCCACCGACTGGACCATGGTCATGAGGCCAGCGGAGATGAAACCCACGAGGAGCACCGTGGTCACCGAAGACGACTGAATGACGGCCGTGACCAGGGCTCCGGAAAAAGCGGCAGTGAGGCGATTGGTGGTAAGGCGGGAAAGAAGGCTCTTCATCCGACCGCCCGCCACCAATTTCAGGGACTCGGACAGCTGGTCCATGCCAAAGAGGAAAAGGGCCAGCCCCCCGAACAGACCCATCAGGAGTGGAAAGAGTAGAAACTCTCCTCCGTCGTTCACCTCAACCTCCCTTGGTAGAAGAGACCATGGGCTGATGTCGGAGTCCAATGCCTAACGGGAACATAAGAAACCGCAGGCTAAACCTGACGGGAGCCCGCCCGAGGGCCCAGGACCTGGGGTTTCTTCTTCAGAACCTTGTTGGCTTGCCGGCCTCGGCGTTCGGTCCATTGAATGATGTATTCTTGAGCGCCGGGCTCCGCAATGCCCCCGCCGTCCTCATCGCCATCCCCGCCGGGCTGTAGCTGTCGATAGCTCCCGTCCGGGTTCATCTCCCAGGCCGACCGTCGTTCTTGCAGCTGGGTGTCGAAAATAAGTCTCAGGACCTCCCTCGACCGGTCGTCCTCCACCGGGGCAAGGACTTCAACCCGGCTGGAGAGATTCCTCCGCATAACATCGGCAGAGCCGATGAAATACTCTTCTTCCCCACCAATCCTGAAGTAGAAGACCCGGGAGTGCTCCAGAAAGCGACCCAACACCGAGACGACCCGGATATTTTCTGACAGCCCCGGGATTCCGGGGCGAAGCCGACAGCTGTCCCGAATGATGAGGTCGACCTTCACACCGGCCTGAGAAGCTTCGTAGAGAGCCCGCACGATGCGGGGTTCTTCCAGGGCGTTCATCTTGAATTGAAGGAGACTGGGCGATTCGTCCGAGTGGACTCGGATGGCCTTGTCGATCTTCTCCAGGAGCTCCTTCTTCATGCCCTTGGGCGCCTTGAGGATCTTCGTGTAGGCCCTATTGGGCTTGAATCCGGTCGTGAGATAGTTGAACAACTCCGTGAGATCATGCCCAATATTCGGATCCCCGGTGAACAGCCCCAGGTCGGCGTAGAGCCGTGCGGTCACGGCATGGTAGTTTCCTGTTCCGATATGGGCGTAGCGCTGGATTCCGTTGAAGTCCTGCCGGACCACAAGAATCACTTTGCAGTGTGTCTTTAGCCCCACCACCCCGTAGGTGACATGAACCCCAGCCTCACTCAGACGGCTCGCCCATCGAATGTTCGCCTCTTCATCGAACCGGGCTTTCAGCTCAATGACCACCGCCACCTGTTTTCCGTTCTTGGCGGCCTCCACCAGGTAGTCCAGGGCCTTCGTGTCCTCCGAGGTCCGGTAGAAAGTCATTTTGATGGCCCGGACCTTCGGGTCCCGGGCCGCCTCCATCAAGAATCTCTCAACGGAAGAGGCGAACGACTCGTACGGGTGGTGGACCAGTAAGCTTCCCCGTTCCCGGATCACATGGAAAATGGATCGATCTGGGGAAAGGGAGAGATCCGGATGGTCCACCGGTTGGTGATGCGGGTCCCGAAGCTCGGGAATGTTAATCCCGGCGATCTCCATCAGGTCACGGGAAGAGAGGAGACCTTCCTTCTCAAAAACATCCGACTCCCCGTTCAACCCCAGCTCCGCGGCCAACATTCCTCGGTGGGCAGAATCCATGTCCACCGGCACCTCGAGGCGAACGATGGGCGCAAAGCGACGACCCCGGAGCTCGCTCTCAATGACGGAGAGAAGATCTTCCGCCGTCTCTTCTTCCAACTCGGCGTTGGCATTCCGCGTCACCCTGAAGAGCTCACAACTCTCGACCACCATCCCCGGAAACAGGAGGTCGAGATTCTCCATCATCACTTCTTCCAGCGGAACGGCGACCCGGCGTTCCTTGAGCCAAAGGAACCGGGGAGTCCCAGCACCAACGGGTACCTTAACTCGGGCCAGAAAGGGTGAGACACCCACCTCGTTCCGGATCCACACAAGCAGATTCAGGGACAGGTTCGAGATGAAGGGGAATGGATGGGCTGGATCGGTCCCCTGGGGGGTAACCAGCGGATAGATGTTTTCGAGGTATTCCTCTCGAAGCTCTTTCCTCTCCCCCTCGGTCAGGTCCCCGTAATTGCCCAGGAGAACACCCTCTTTCTTCAGTAGCTCAGTTACCTCCTCCAGGGTTTTCCTTTGAAGGGCTTCTAGATCCCTGACCATCTCATAGCTCTCGGTGATCTGTCGCCTCGGGGTCCGGCCATCCACCGTGGTGTGACTGATCCCTGCTCCGAGCTGCTGTTTCAGTCCCCCGATCCGTTTCATGAAGAACTCATCGAGGTTGGATCCCACGATGGCCAGGAATTTTAGCTTTTCAAGAAGAGGGGACCGGGAATCCCGTGCCTCATGGAGAACGCGGAAATTGAAGTTCAGCCATGTGAGCTCGCGATTCAGGTAACACTCGGCGTCGGAAAAATCGAATTCTCCCTTTTCGTCCGGGACCGGGAGCGGGGTGGGATCCTGAGGGGTCATATAGCCCCGTCCCCGGGGGACCTCGCCTTTCGTCGAAGTCTCCTCTTTTTCCAGTTCTTCCTGAGAACCGGATCGCTGGGAAACCGGGTCAGCCTTGGGACCGTCAGCCCTCACGATCCGAAGGGTGTTTCCTGCTTCCTCGAGATTGGGTTCTACTTTTTCGCCCATGGTCCCACCTTCTCCGTTTCCACCACTAAACCCTGGAAAGACCCTCTCAGAGGCTTTTCTGAACAGAGCACCCCCGAAACTTCCGGAGGCTCCGCCTCAGCCGCCAGGACCCTGGATGGAACCCGGCGGAAAGATAGTCACTGTAAAATGAGGACTATGCCCCCATATTATAAACTAGTGTTTACCAGAATTCTCTGCACGAGCTTTATTTCTCGTAGAACCCTGACTGAGCCATGAGGGTCCGGTGTCTGTGGTTGTTTTGAGATCAGATCTTACGGCCAATGAGCTGCTCCATGACCTGGAGGGGGTCTTTCCTTTGGGTCCCAGGGAAGAATCCACGGAGGTCCGGACGTATCAGGACACCTTCGATTGGCGCCTTCACCGATCTGGTTTCATCCTGTCGAACTTTCCCTCTGGCAATCAAGTCCGGTTGGCCCTCGAAGATGCAGAGGGAAAAGCCTTCGAGATCCTGATTCCCAAGGCC
>CAYOVN010000165.1:0-7521 GCA_964407425.1 uncultured Gemmatimonadaceae bacterium | reverse complement strand
GATGGAGGCGTATCCCCGGCGGAGGGGTTGAAGAGGCTCAAGGACGGGCCCCTTCGGACCGACGAGCTGCCCTTTGCCAATCTGGATCACCACCGGCATCTCAGGCAGGGATTGGCGGAGGTGGTCTATGGTGAAGGAAAAACCAAGGAAGAGGTCCTCACAATTGGTGAACGTCTCTCCGCCCCTGGGGTCCCGGTCCTCCTCACTCGCCTCGGGAAGAAGCAGATGAAGGCACTGGAAGGGCGCTTTCCCCAAGGGCGTTCGAACCACCGGGCCAGGACCTTTCTGATCCATCCCCCCGAGGAAAAAGGTGCTGATGATCCCGGGTCATATGTTGCCGTGGTCTCAGGCGGGACGGCCGACCTTCCAGTAGCTGAGGAGGCCGTGGAGGTCTGCGTGTCCATGGACGTTCCTGTCCACCGGGTTTACGACGTGGGGGTGGCGGGCCTCCACCGGATCTTGTCGAAGCTCGATGCAATCCAGGAGGCTGCGGCTGTGGTTGTAGTGGCTGGAATGGAGGGAGCCCTGCCCAGCGTAGTGGGGGGATTGGTCCGGACTCCGGTCTTTGCGGTTCCTACCTCGGTAGGCTACGGAGCCAACTTTCAGGGTTTGTCCGCCCTTCTGGCCATGTTGAATTCCTGTGCTCCCGGCGTCACCGTCTCCAATATCGACAACGGATTCTCTGCCGGCATCGCCGCGGCCCGGGTGGCCCGGGCGGTTACGGCGGCAAGCAACCTCTGAACCGAAGAGTTCCTGATGAGCCATCGGACCCTTTTTCTCGAAAGTTTCGCCGGCATCGCCGGCGACATGTTCACCGCTGCTTTTCTCGACGCTGGGTTGGTGGATCCCGAGGCGATCCGGGCCGTTCCCCGGCTCCTGAAGGCCGATGGGGTGGAGGTGGAGATTGTTGATAGCCAGCGGGCCAGCGCCCGCTTCAAGCAGGTCCGGGTAATCACTCCTGGAGGAGACCAGGACAATGATGGTCACCATGGTGATCATCACCATGTGGGGGAGGGGCATCACGACCACGGAGAGGGGTTGGGGCACCGGCATCACCACTACCACTACCCGGCTCTGGTGCGCCAGCTGGAGGAATCGGATCTGGATTCGGCCGCCATCGAATTCGCTCTCCGGGTTTTCCGGCTTCTGGCCGAGGCCGAGGCCGATTCCCATGGGGTTCCGGTGGAAAAAGTCGCGTTCCACGAGGTCGGCGCCGTGGACTCCGTCGTGGACGTGGCCATGGCCGGCGTCTGCGTGGCGGCGGTGTCTCCCCAGCGGGTTTTCTCATCGCCGGTGAAGCTGGGCAGGGGGACGATCCAGATCCAACACGGGACCTATCCGGTGCCCCCACCGGCATCTGCCCGACTGGCAATAGGCATGCCCGTAGCACCGGTCCCAGACGCTATCGAGCGGGATAACGTTGAACTCTCCACCCCCACCGGCCTGGCTATTCTCAAGGCTCTGAATCCGGAGTTTACGACGGCATGGCCGTCCGGCACCCTGGTGGCTCAGGGCTCAGGCGCCGGCACCATGGACCTCGGGGACTACCCCAACGTCTTCCGGGTGGCCTTGTTCGAGGAGTCGCCGGTCGTGGGGTCCTCGATCGCGGTCGCAGGCGAAAGAGAGATTCCCGAGGCCCCGGCTTCCACTCTCCCATATCTCACGGATCAGGTCATCGAGTTGCGGTGCAACGTGGATGATCAGACCGGGGAAAGGACGGCATGGGTGATGGAGAAGGGTATGGCGTTGGGGGCCCTCGATGGGTGGGTGACCCCGATCTTCGGAAAAAAGGGAAGGCCCGCAAGTGAGTTGGCGTTTCTGGTGAGGCCGGAGGACCTACATCGGGTCTCGGACTTCCTGTTGCGAAAGACCTCCAGCTTCGGGGTCCGCTACTCCCGCTGGGATCGATTCACATTGACTAGGGAAGAGGTCATTCGGGAAACGGGGGGCGGCCCGGTCTCCTATAAGGTCGGTCGCACCACCTCAGGCGAGGAGTTGAAGGAGAAGCCCGAGTTCGAAGACCTGCGGAAGATTTGGGACCGGGAGATGGAGTCCTAGTTCCAGTCCGGGAAAGCCTGGGCCTGCCCCTCCGCCCACCGGCGGAGGGCTTCTTTCTGCGAGTCGGTGAGCACGGCCTCGGGATGCATCCTCAGATAGTCTGAGAGGGGCATGGCTCCCCTCTCCACCTTCTCCCAGATCTCTTCCCGGGCGTGGTCCTGGTCTTCCGCATCCAGGGCTTGCCACTCGGAGAAGTTCATGTCACCGCGCCCTCTCCGCACATGCTCGGAAATCCGCCATGAAACCGGGGCCACCCGGCTGTACCAGGGCCACCGGGTCTCGTTGGAATGACAGTCGTAGCAGGAGCTTCGCAGGACTTCCATGACCGGGTCCGGGGCCACGATCTCTCCGGTTACCGGAGGGTTCGTCCGATCCACCGGCACGAACTGGATCAGGATCAGGACCAACATCACCAGCCTAAAAGCCCACTTGTACACCTTCTTCATCAGGCGTCCATCTGCTGGTCGTCTTCCTGTCCGTCCGGCTCATTGAAACCACTGGCTCCGGTCTTGTAGAAGGATGCTTCCAGGGGGTACCCGGAAACCTTCTCTTCGATGGCCGCCATCTGGGCGCTGTTGAGAGGTTGGAACTCAGCCGCCGCAGCAATGTTCTCCTCGAGCTGAGCCACGTTGTCGCATCCGACGATGACCGTGCTGATGGGCTGGCTGAAGGTCCAATTCAGGGCCTCTTTCATGGAGGTGAGGCCGCCTTCCTTGAAGATCCTGCTGCGGGCCGGAATCTTCATGGCGATCACACCCATCCCCTTTTCGTTTGCCAGGGGCAGGAGTTTGTCCATGAACGGCCGGTGGTATTTGTCGGCAGGGTTCAACGCCATGAGGATCGTATCGAAGTCGAACCGGTTGATGCCTTCGATCAAGACATCGGGATCGGCGTGACCCGTGATTCCAATGTTCTTCACGATCCCCTGTTCCTTCGCCTCCCGGAGAGCATGAATGGATCCGTCGGGCCCGAACCGCGTCTCCAGGTCCTCCATGGACCTGACGTTATGCATCTGCCAGAGATCCAGGTGGTCCGTCCCAAGTGACTCAAGGCTCTGTTCCAGCAGTTCGAAAGAACCATCCCTCGTGGGGTTGTGCGTCTTCGTGGCCAGGAACACCTCATTCCGCCGGGTAGGTATGACCTCTCCGAAGTACTTCTGGCTGATGCCCCGGCCATACGACGCTGCCGTATCCAGGTAGTTCACCCCCAGGTCGATGGCCCGGTTGATAATGGCCACTGATTCGTCCAGCGTGCCTTCCTTCTCGATAGTGGCCTGGCCGCCGAGGCTGAAGAGGCGGACTGCGTGGCCGGTCTTTCCAAGGGGGCGTTCCGGCATGGGAGGGGGAGCGGAAGGTCCGGACAGTTCGGCTGCCGCCGCATCCTGAGCTTTCCCACCAAGAACAAACCCGGCGGTCCCGGCACCCGTCACCTTCATGAAGTCTCGGCGGGAAAATTTGCTGTCGGACATGTTCCGTCCTCTCAAAAGAAAAGAAACTTTTCGCTTGCGAACCCAATTCCCGCAAGCAATCTACATAGAACCTACCTGATGCTTCCAGCCTTTTCCTTCGGGGACCCTTTACCGGACCACCCAGGAGCCTGTCACCCTGTTGTCCCGGACTCCTCAACAACGGCTCGTTCGATCCGATCCAGGAGGGGAAACTCTTCGTTCAGGTACTCGTCGCCCTTGGCGATAGCCATGGCCTGATAAACCCCTTCTCCCCCCCGGGTCGGGCTCTCCCCATAGTCGGAGTAGAGGGACTCCACAACTTCCATTCCCTCGATGACCTCACCGAATGGAGAAAACCCCTGTCCGTCCAGGCTCCGATTCTCATCGGTGTTGATGAATACCTGAACCGTGCGGGTGTTCGGTTCATTTTTGGAGAAGCTCACCCGCCCCCGATCGTTCGGTTTTCTCACCGGCTCATCATCCATAGTGGCCTGACGCCAGAATTGGTTTACCCATGGATCTCCGTGGATCCCGAACTCAGCCATAAAATCGGGGAGAACCCTGTGGAAAGTGACTCCGTCGTAGTAGCCACCCTTTATCAGATTGTAGAAACGGTCGGCCCCGAGAGGGGCCCACTCCCGGGTCACCTCGATTCGAATCACACCCTTGGTGGTTTCAAGTCGGGCAACAAAGGACTCGGGAGCCGTCGCGCCAAAATTCTCCGGCTGGAGAAGAGGATTCTGAGGAGGCTCCTCTGTCTGTTCGGGGGCGTCCCCGCCGCAGCCGATGAGCAGGGTGAGGAACAGGAAAGCCGGGCCAATCAGATTTGAGTTTCTCATAATGCAGGTAGGGTGGGCCATGAAACCCCCGTTCGCAAGGATGGAGAAAGCCGCCCACAATCCTGAAGATCAAAGGGTTTCCCCCGGATCTCGGCACTCCTTAATTTCAGCGTATTGCAGAGGGGCCCGCCCTGACACACACTGTAGGAATCCAGCCATTCCCATCAGGGAAGTGCGTTCCCATTGAGGAGATTCGAACGTGGTCGAGATCGTCAACGAAAAGGCCCGGAGTAGGGCTGTTGAGCGGTGCCGGGAGCGGGGAATAGTCATCCCCACTTTCGCCCAGATGCGGGACCCGGCCAGCATCGATCCCCTCCTTCTGGAGCGCCTCTCCGGCATAGGTATGCAGGACCTCGATCCCCTCAACCTATTCCGAATCACCTGGCGCAATGACCCGGGAACCGGTGGTTTCGGGGACGTGAACCACATCGAGTTTCCGCCGGAGCTTACCGGTGTCCCAGCCCGGATCGTGGGGTTGGTTGGAAAGCACTTCCCCACGGGAGCCCATAAGGTGGGCGCCGCCTTCGGCTGCCTGGTCCCCAGGCTGGTCACAGGAGAGTTCGACCCCACCAGTCACAAAGCCGTGTGGCCCTCCACCGGTAACTTCTGTCGTGGTGGGGCCTTCGACAGCGCCCTCCTGGGATGCCAGGCGGTGGCGATCCTTCCCGAGGAGATGAGCCGCGAACGCTTCGAGTGGCTCAGGAAAATCGGGGCCGAGGTCATCGCCACCCCAGGATGCGAAAGCAATGTCAAAGAGATCTTCGATATGTGCTGGGAGATCCGTAGAACCCGACCCGAGGCGGTGATCTTCAACCAGTTCGATGAGTTCGGGAACTACCTCTGGCACTTCGGCGTCACCGGTCCAGCGGCCGAATCTGTTTTTGAGAGGATCGCCGGACCGGGAGACCGCTTCGCCGCATGGGTGGGTGCCACCGGATCCGGCGGCACGCTGGCCGCCGGGGATTTCCTCCGGAAGCGTTTTCCTGGATCCCGCATCACTGCAGCAGAAGCCCTGCAATGCCCGACCCTCCTTATGTGCGGTTTCGGGGGGCACCGCATCGAGGGGATCGGCGACAAACACATTCCCTGGATCCACAACGTCCGGAATACGGACGTAATAACAGCCATCGACGACGAAGCCACCATGCGTCTGTTGAGGTTGTTCAACGAGGAGGCAGGAAAGGAAGCCCTCGCGGCCATGGGAGTCCCGATGGGAACCGTGGAACTCCTACCCCTGCTGGGGATCTCCGGCATCTGCAACCTCCTTGCTACCATTAAAACCGCCCGCTACTACGAGATGGACGGGCGGGACATCCTCTTCACCACCCTCACCGATTCAGTGGATCTCTACCGGACCCGCCTGGGGGAATTGCAGGAGGAAGGCGGGGACTATACGGACTCAAAGGCCCGCGTCGATTTTGAGAGATTCCTCCTCGGCGCCACCACCGATCATTTCAGGGAGCTTCGGTACACGGAAAGAAAAGCCATCCACAATCTGAAATACTTCACCTGGGTGGAGCAGCAGGAGCGGACCGTGGAGGAGCTTGACGCACTCTGGAGCCCTGAATTCTGGGATGATCTCGTGGCCCTCCTTCCTGCGTGGGACCGGGCAATTAAGGATTTCAACGAGGATACCGGCCTGTCCTGAGCTTTGAGGGAATAGGGATGTAGAGCCGGACCTGGGAGACTGTCCAAGCAGCGGGGAGCGGGTGCTGAAAGGCTCCTGGGGAAGTTGCCGTCCCAGGGCCCTCACCCTACCCTTCCGCCTCAGTAGACTTTTCTGGGCCCGGCCCAGAAAGTCCGTTCTCTGAAGTCCGTTTTCTGGAGGAGCCCCATGGCCCGCTTCGTCGCTGTCTTTATCCTCTTCCTGGTGATGGTTGTGCCCTTCGGCGCAGAAGCCCAGAGCCAGGATGGCCTCGGTTTCTATCGGTTCCCAGACCTCCACGGCTCGACGGTAGTTTTCGCAGCTGAGGGGGATCTTTGGAAGGTGCCGGTGAGCGGCGGGGTGGCCCAGCGCCTGACCACCCATCCTGGGGAGGAACGTTTTCCGAGAGTTTCCCCGGACGGCTCCACGTTGGCGTTTTCAGCCCAATACGAGGGTCCCACCGAGGTGTACACCATGCCTTTTGCCGGCGGGCTTCCGGTGAGACGGACCTATGAGGGTGAGGCATCCATCACCACTACCTGGACTCCGGACGGACGCCTGGTCTATACCACTACCCATTTCGCCACCCTGCCCCAAAATCAGCTAGTGGCGCTGGACCTTCAGGAAAACACCAGGGAGAGGATTCCCCTCTATACCGCCACGGAGGGTGCCTTCGACGAAACGGGGCAACACCTCTTTTTCGTCCGACCCGCCTTCCATAACAACGTGACCAAGCGGTACACAGGGGGAACGGCCCGGGACGTATGGAGGTTCTCCGAGGGAGCCGCCGAGGCGGTTGAACTCACCGGGGATTTTGATGGCGAGAGCCACTCCCCTATGGTCTGGCAGAACAGAGTGTATTTCGTCACCGACCGGGACGGGACCATGAACCTCTGGTCGATGACGGAAGACGGATCCGATCTCCAACAGCATACCGATCATTCAGGCTGGGACGTAAAAAACCCCTCCCTCGATGATGGGAAGATCATCTATCAGTTGGGGGCCGACCTCTGGCTCTTCGATATCTCACAGGCTCAAGCCCGTCTTATCCCCATCACTCTCGCTTCGGACTTCGACCAACTCAGAGAGCGGTGGGTGGACGATCCCGGCTCCTATATCAGCTCCACTCATCTCCATCCGAAGGGGGAGAGCATCGTCATTACGGCCCGAGGCCGGGTTTTTGTGGCTCCGGTTGGCCGAGGCCGATTGGTGCAGGCATCGGTCAAAGCGGGAGTCCGCTACCGGGACGTGACCTTCCTTCCCGATGGGGAGCGACTCGTGGGGCTGTCCGACGAGACCGGGGAGCTGGAATGGGTGACGCTACCTGCCACCGGGATAGAGGAGGACACTCCCATCTCCGAAGACGGCACCATTCTTCGGTTCCAGGGCCACCCGTCTCCCGACGGGAAGATGGTAGCCTATACGGACAACAACCGGGACCTGTGGATCTTGGAGGTTGAGACCGGGGACCAAACGATGGTTTCGCAGGATCGGGAAGGTGTCGGCGGGGTGGATTGGTCTCCGGACAGCAA
>CAYOVN010000164.1:0-7529 GCA_964407425.1 uncultured Gemmatimonadaceae bacterium | reverse complement strand
CCGGAGCTCGGAGATTCTGGCTCGGGCAGCGGACAGCTGATCCAGCAACTCATTGGTCATGGGCACGATCCAGAACGCGGACAGGATTGCGGGAATGTACAAGAGGGGCCACCGCATTAGGCGACCCCTCAGGAAGCTGGCAGGAATATACCCAGGCCCGGGGTAGGCATCAACCAGAGAACTCTCTATTTCACAATCGGTTGCAGCCTCAAAAGGGGGTTGGTCTCAACCCCGGCCCTCAGAAAACCTTTTCACCCTTCGCCAGAATCTCATTCAAAGCGTCGTTGAAGTAGGGGGTGGTATCGGCGACTTCTTCGCCTACCTGCTCCACGTATTCGCTCCAGGACTTCTGGATCTCTTCCTCGAACTCCTCCTTGACCCGGCCGGTCTCCGTTGCCGTATGGTGCCGATCCGGGTTGTAGAGGATGATGTCCGAAACCAGGACCCGGGCGAGGCGCTGAGCCTTTTCCATGGGGTCCCGCTTGCCGAAGACCGGGGCCGAAATCGTCGGGCCCTCAGGAATTTCCTCCACGATCTTTGCCACCTCTTCCACCTCTTCCACCACCTCGGTGGTTTCGGTGTCCGCGGCCGCTGGGAAGCTCTCAGTCGCCTCCACAACGCTCTCAGTCGCTTCGACGACGCTCTCTTCGACCTTCTCGAAGGTGGCTTCGGCGGTCTCAAAAACAGGCTCTGGCTCGAGAGTCTCTTCCGGGACATAGCCCGGCTCCAGGCCGTCGCCGAATTCGGGCACCGCTTCGGTTCCGAGAGAGCCCACTTGTTCCTCGAAAGAGGGCTCCCTCTCAATCGGCTCTACCTCCACCTCGAAGTTCGTTTCGGGTTCAAGGTCGACCTCGATTACGGGAGGTAGCTCCTCTTCGACCAGGTCCTCGGTCGGTGCATCGAAGGCGGGTTCATCGATTGATGGCTCCGGAGCCTCCACTTCAGGCTCGATAACCTCCACTTCGGGTTCAAAAACTTCCGCCTCTGGTTCTGGAGGAGCCACAAAAAAGACTTCACTGCAAACACTGCAGCGGGCATCGATTCCGCCCGTAGGGACCTTCTTCGGATCCACGGGGAAGATCGTGTTACAGGCTGGGCACTCGACAATCATGGCTTTTTTCACTCTGCGTGAGGTTCGGGTCCAGGAACGGAGGTCACGGGGTGGATCAACCAGGGCGCGGAGGCGTGCCCCGGTTGTCCATGGCACGGTTCTTCGGAGCCCCGGAGTGCGGCGCGCCGGCAATTCCCCGTCGGTCCACCACGTAGACTGATCCAGGGAGAGTCTTGGCGTATGTCTTCATCTCTGCAGCAAGTTCGCTCACCTGGGCGGTATGCGAGAATTTCTGGATATAGTTTGTTACCACCCCAATCGACAGAGTCATGAGGGGTATCCGGTGGACGGTTCCCCTTCGGTCCTTTCCGAGGAAGTACCCGGCCCTCCGGTCCTCTACGGTGTACTGGTAGGGAATCAGTTCGTCAAAGAGCTGGATGACTTCGTCACATACTGCTTCCAAGCGATTGAGCGGGACGTTGAAGATGAAGTCGTCGCCACCGATATGCCCCACAAAGCCCCCCGGTGACAGCGATCGCACCACGTCCCGAAGGATCCTGGAAGTCAGGTAGATGACCGAGTCCCCAAGGTTATACCCGTACCGATCATTGAATTCTTTGAAATGGTCCAGATCAGCGTAACAAACGGCGAAATGGGTTCCGTCGGCCATCCTTGAAGCGAAATCCCGCTCGATTTGCCCTGTCCCCGGAAGCCGGGTGGTCGGGTGGACGTTGACGTCCCGAGCGGCCCTTCGGAGGACCAACTCGAGCCGAAGGGACCTTTCTTCTTCGGAAACCAGGTCGCTTACGACTTCGTCCGCCCCGGCCTGAAGACCTGCTGAAGGTGACGCTCCGGGGCCTTCCAATCGGTCGGAGACCAACACCACCGTGGGTACAATGGAGGTGAAGGCATCAGCCTTGATAGCCGCGCATAGTTCCAGGGCGGCCTTCGACTCCACCGATGCGTCCAGGACCAGACAGGCCGGGAACGAGCGATTGAGAAGAGCCATCACTTCGGCCCTGGATTCGGCCTGGATCAGTTCAAGCCCGTGGGAATCGCCGAATCGCCGGATAATCCCGGGTGGCGATTGTTTTCCAACTGTGAAATAGACCAGTGTGTTCCCCGTAGCCATAGCCCTCCGATGGTCACCGGGTAAGAGGAATATTCAGGTTAAATCCCCTGGAGGTTAAGTGTCAAACCTCGGAGGGGTGTGGACTGCCGGCGAGCACGAAATCGATTTTCCGCTCCAGTCGATTCACTCGGCTCACCTGAACCTTCAGGGCGTCACCCAGCCTAAACCGCCGACCGGTCCGTTCGCCCACCAGGGCATACTCACGTTCCCGAAGGACGTAATAATCGTCCATCAGAGAGTTCACGTGCACAAGCCCCTCCACATAGTATTCGTCCAAAAGAACAAAAATGCCAAAGGTCGTTACACTGCTGACCGTCCCGGAAAACTCTTCACCGAGGTGCCGTTCCATAAATTCGGCCTTCTTCAGTGCTATACTGTCCCGTTCCGCCCGGACCGCCATTACTTCTCTTTCCGTAGACCGCTCGGCGGCCTTGGCGAGAGATTCCCCCCCCCACTCTCTTGGAATGGGCTCTCCTAGAACCAGAGCCTGGATGATGACCCGATGGACCATGAGATCAGGGTATCGCCGAATGGGTGAAGTGAAGTGGGTGTAGTCCTGAGCTCCCAGTCCGAAGTGGCCCACGTTGTCCACCTGGTACCGGGCTTTGGCCATTGACCGAAGGACCACCGTGGAGACGAGGGCGGCCTCTGGCCTCCCCTCGACCCTGGCTAGAACCTTCTGGAGGTCTTTACCCGTAACGCCTTTTTTTCCAATGGGATGGCCTAAGGTAATGAGGAACCTCTTCAGCTCTTCGAGGCGGTCCCGCGGCGGGGGGTCATGAATCCGGAAAGGAATAGGTAGTTTCCTTTTTCCGGCCTCTCTGGCTACGGTCTCATTGGCCAGGAGCATGAAGTCCTCGATCAGCCTATGGCTCTCGAGTTGGACCACTTTCTGGATGTCGATTGGGGCCCCATCGTCTCCCAGGATCACTCGGGCCTCCGGAAGATCGAAGTCCAGGGATCCCCGCTGAATCCGCTTTTCCCTCAGTGTACGAGCCAGGGTGGCCAGAGTCCGAAGATCCTTGTCGGTTCGGGGGTCGATGGACCCCTCTCCGGTGAGGACCGACTGGGTCTGCTCATAGTCCAGGCGGTGGCGGCTCCGAATCCTCGTTCGCTCGAAATGGTGCTTTCTGACGCCACCGTCGGCCCCCAGTGTTACAAATAGCGACACCGCTGCCCGATCCAAATCCGGCCGGAGAGAGCAGAGGTCCGAGGAAAGCACATGGGGGAGCATCGGAACCACTCGATCAACCAGATAGACGCTGGTCCCCCGCCTCAATGCCTCGAGGTCCAAAGGGCTTCCCTTTTCCACATAGTAGGACACGTCGGCAATGTGGATCCCCACTTCCCAGCTATTGCCGGATAGGGGTTCGATCGAAAGGGCGTCGTCGTGATCCTTCGCGTCTGAGGGGTCGATGGTGAAAATGTGGAGATCGGTTCGGTCCACCCTGTCATCCCAACTATCTTCCGCCCGCTTCTCGACGACACGCTGGGCTGCCTCTTCTACCTCCTTAGGGAATTCCAAGTCCAGGCCGTGGCCGAAAAGGATGGCAAGGACGTCCACTCCTGGTTGGGACACTGGCCCCAGGACCCGTTCCACCGAGCCCATCGGGTTCAGTTTAAGGTCCCCATAGGCGGAGATTCGAGCTACGACGATATCGTCGGTCTTCGCTCCTCCCTCCTCCCCCTCCGGAATCAAAACGTCTCGGAAAAGCCGGTCGTTGAGAGGGCTGACGTACCCGAATCGCCTGGATTCCTGGAATGTGCCCACGATGGTCGGGTGAGCCCGATTCAGAATCTTGATAATCCGGCCGTTGGGGTTTCTTCCCCTTGGCTTTCCCTCCACCCTGGCTACGACCCGGTCACCGTCCATTCCGGTCTCCAGGAGGGATCCCGGGACAAAGAGGTCGCGACTACCGTCGTCGCTTACCACGAAACCGTCTCCATCTCGGGTCACCTGAAGCAAACCAACCTTCAGGTTGATTTTCTCCGGGATAGCGTATCTCTGGCCCTTCACCCGGTAGATTGCACCGGCCTCTTCCATCTTTTTGAGGAGATCGCGAAAAGCTCCGTAACCGTCGCCCGATATCTCCAGGGCTTTCGCAAGCTCCTTGGCCTTTAGTGGGCCTTTTTGAGATCTTTTCAGGGCTTTGGCGATGAGGTGTTCGGTTTGTTCAGGGGACATGAGATAGTGGGGTAGGAAGGCGAACCCGGAATCCGAATGCCCGGGTGTTCATGAGGCCGGGGAGCAGGCTGAACTGAAGTGTAGGCTCAGTTTGACCGGCTATCCCCAGTCGGCCGGAAACAAGTGCGTCGACTGCACTCAGGACGTGGTTGGCGATGATGACACCGATCATACTGGTGGAGTTTCTGAGAGCCTCATCTGAATCACGGATAAGGCTGGCATACTCCTCCTGATGAAGGACGTTGACCCCCCATTTCCATGCCAGATCAGAACCATAGGCCCGAGAAGAGTAATAGGCCAAGGCCCGTTCGTAGGGATCAGAGCCTTCTCCAACCGGGTTTTCCGGGTCCTCCGGAATGTAGATCCCCTGAGCCAGGGCCCAGATTGACCCATTGTATGTCCTTGAGTCCGTCTCGGGCTGAAGTCCAGAGGTCAGCGGATCAGCGTCAAAGGCACCTGAGGTGTTGAATTTGGTCAGGGATTCGTAGTACTCCCAACCGGCATCGGTCCGAGGCCCGGTGCTCACCCTCTGGGCCACATACCATGCGAGGTCCTTGTAGTCATCCTGAAGATCCGTTCCCTCTCGTCGCCAGTCATAGAACTGAATCCATGCCCAGAGTTCGACCGCCAGGTATACAGGCCAACGATCCTGGTCCAGGAACCACTGCCCGGCGCCGGGCAGGACCGCAGAAAAGAGGAAGGCCTTCCCCGGCTCCGGAGTTCGTCCCACGGCCACCTGAGCTTCCGGAGTGTCGGCTGTGAGGGACTCCAGCGACCGGCAGAGGTTCCCCTGGGGTGAAACAAAAACGGAGTTTTGTGCCGAGACTCCTGGCAGAGGCCGGACACAGTTGAGCGGGGGCTCCTGTCCAAACACCGAGGCTGGGCCTAACAACCCCGGGAACAAAAGGCACGCCAGCCAGACAAGGACCGGGCGCCACATGTCAGAAGAACACGCCAAAGGAGATGTGTACGGGTTCGGGATTGCCGTCCACCGATGAAGAGGAGAACCGTTTGGCGAGGCCCAGGTCGAACCGCTCGTAACGGAGGCCCAGACCCACACTGGCTCCGGGGCTCTGCCCCAACTCCTGCTGGCCGTATCCCGCTCGAATCATGAAGAGGCCCCCTTCCCCGGCGACCAGTTCCCCTCCCAGGTACAAATTCGGGTCGCCAAGGTCTCGCCAATGGTCTTCCAGTTCCGTGGTCAACCAGAGTTCCACGTTGGGCATCTCTGAGAAATGGCGAAGGACCTCGTAGGAGGCTGCGGCCCTGAGGCGCGTCGGGAGCGGATCGGCCTGCTCGCTATTGATGAGCTGAAGGCTTGGACCGAGGTGGGCAAGGAGAAGGCCGAACCGGAGGGGAATGTCATCGACGGGCTGGGACTGGATGCCCGCGTCCACTGCGTAGGTGGTGCCCGTCACTCCCGCGTCGATGCATTGTCCACGGCAGGTGTACCTGGACTGGAAGATCTTGAAATTCAGTCCCGCGTCCAGGCGAGGGATGATCTCCATTCCGAGGGAAACGATGCCCAGGTGGTCTCGAACGCTGAAGGACCCAACTACGTTGTTGTTCTCGTCCGTCAACTCCTGACCGCCAAGGTCCAGGAGTTGATACGAGATCCCCAGGGTGCCCAGGGGTTCCTTTGTCAGGACCAGAGAGAACCCCGTGGCATCTCCCGCCAGGTGGTTCCCCCTATACACGAAAAAGCCTCCACTCTCGAGTTTCGCCAGTCCTGCTGGGTTCCAGAAAACAGCCTCTGGCCCTGAAGCGGTGGACATGGCCCGGCCCATCCCGATTCCTCGGGGGCCGATGGGGAGAAGAAGGGTGAGAGCGCCCTCGGTGGAACTCGGCTCCGCCGTAAAGATCCCCGCCGCGTAAGTGGTCAAATTCTCAGGCCGCCTTGGGCCTTGGGCCGAAGCCCCGGAGGGAGCCCAGAGTGACAGATTCATGCCCAGGAGGACCAGGAGCGGAGGATACCGGAGACCAATACCCCTCACGTGCTGGAGTCCTCCTCCGGAACCGGAAATCCGAGCTTTTTCAAATGTCCTCTCTTCCGTCTCCAGTCTCGAAGAACCTTGATCCAGAGGTCAAGGTACACTCGGTGACCCAGGAACTCCTCGATTTTTTCCCTCGAGAGAGTTCCAAGCCTACGAATTGAAGACCCATTTTTGCCGATCAAGATCCCTTTTTGTGAATCCCGCTCCACAAAAAGATTGGCTTGAATATAGATCGGGTCCTCATTTTCCCTGAACTCTTCGATCTGGGCGAACACTGAATAGGGGATTTCCTGGTGATATTCCTGGAACACTGTCTCCCGGATCATCTCCGACACAAAGAACCGAACTGGATCCCTGGCGACCTCGTCTGGTGGATAGAGGAACGGCCCCGGAGGCAACAATGCCTCAAGGCGTTTTCCAACTTCCTCCACCCCTCGGGTGTCCTGGGCACATACCAAGAACGGTTCACCCCCCATTTCTTGTGACACCCACCGGGACATCTCCTCCGAACCGCCTTCTTTCACGAGATCGATCTTGTTGATGGCGGCAACCAGTGGGACAGAGGGACGTTCCTTCAAAGTCTCGGCAAGGCGCTCCATATCCGAAGTTCTATACCCCCGGCCTCCATCCAGAACGAGCAGGATGACATCAGCTTCTTGTAGAGCCTCCTGGGCAGCCGCAAGCATCGCCCGTTGCAGCAGGTCCCGGGGCTCCAGGAGCCCGGGGGTGTCCAGGAAGATCATCTGGGCCCTGTCCGTGGTCAGGAGCCCCGTGACCCGTTGCCAGGTTGTCTGGGCTTTGGACGTGACGATGCTCAATCGCTGCCCGATGAGGGCGTTCATGAGGGTGGATTTCCCCGCATTGGGCCTTCCCAACAGTGTCACATAGCCGCAACGGGTCGGTGGTCCTTCCGGGCAGGTATCTGGGTTTGGATTCGTCATTGGAAGAAACTTCCCCGATGAGGGGGAGTTTCGCAACGCTAGAGGGGAAACAAAAAGCCCCCCGTCCGAAAAGACGGGGGGCAAAAAAACAAGACCCCCCTGCCCTACTGAGCAGGGGGGTCGGTTACAGCAGTAAGGGCCTGCCCCCTGAACAACCGGGACAGGCCCTCACTCTAGTTGAAGCTGGCGGCGACGTACTCTCCCACCGGATAAACCAGCAGTACCA
>CAYOVN010000163.1:0-7548 GCA_964407425.1 uncultured Gemmatimonadaceae bacterium | reverse complement strand
CTCGGCCGGCCATACCTCTCGAACCGCCACCAACACCTCTCTGAGAAGCCGGGTACGGTTCTCGAAGGACCCGCCGTAGTTGTCGGTGCGCTGGTTCATGAGGGGTGAGAGGAAGGAATGGAGGAGGTACCCGTGGGCCCCGTGGATTTCTACGAACTCGAAGCGCGCTGCCAGGGACCGCTCGGCTCCTTTTGCGAAAGCCTCCACGATTCCTCCCAGCTCTTCTGCCTCCAGAGGGATCGGGGTAGGCCATCCTTCATCGAAGGGTATGGGGCTGGCCGCCCGGACCGGAGCCCACCCTCCGTCTTCGGGACCCAGGGGGGTCCCGCCTTCCCACGGCCTGGCGAGGGATCCTTTGCGGCCTGCGTGGGCTAGCTGAACCCCGGCCACCGCATCGTGCTCTTTGATGAAGTCCACCACACGGCCCAGGGGTTCCACCTGGTCATCTCTCCAAAGCCCCACGTCATGGGCAGTGATGCGGCCATCCGGCGCCACCGCCGTGGCCTCGAACATCACCAATCCGGCCCCACCAAGCGCCCGGGCCCCCATGTGAACCAGATGCCAGTCCGTTGCCATCCCATCTTCGGCCGAATACTGGCACATGGGAGCTAGGCCAATCCGGTTCTTGAAGGTCACCCCCCGAAGGGTGAGGGGAGAGAGAAGATGGGGCGGGGTAGATGAAGAATCAGATGGCGATTTCATGGTATTTCAGCCTTCGAGAATTTGGGCTTGGGACGAATAGCTATCCTGGATTATACTCTGCTGAAGAAGGCGGCCTTCGAAGAACGCGGCCTTCCTGAATCTTCCATGACTCGTTGGTCAGGGCCTCGGCGAACCGGGCATCGTGAGTCACCAGCAACAGAGCCGAGGAGTATTCCCTCAGGGCCTCCTCGATTCGCTCGATGCTGGGAAGATCCAGATGATTGGTTGGTTCGTCCAGCATCAGGAGCCAGGCCTGACGGGTGAGGCCCATGGCCAGGGCCAGCTTCCGGGCCTCGCCGGGAGAGGGACTTTCCGAGGTCAGGAGTCGATCGGGAGAAAGGCCCAACGCGGCCACGATCTGAAGAAGACGGCCCTTCTTGTCGTCAGGCAGGGCCCTCATCTCCTCACCGTTCCGGACGATCTCCTCCTCGGATAGCTCCTGGGGCAGGTAGAGGATCCGCTCCCGGGGCAGGGAGGAGGCCTGGAGAAGCTCCAGCATCAGGGTGGTTTTGCCGCTCCCATTAAGGCCCTGCAGGTGGACCCGGGAATCCCGGCGAACCAGTACGTCCACATCCTTCAGGAGCGCCCGTCCGCCCCGACTGATCTCAGGGGCATCGAGGTGAACGAGGTTGGGCTTGGGGGCCGGCTCCTGGAGGATGAACACCGAACGCCCAAAGTCCTTCTCGAGGCGGACTTCCTTCACCGCCTCCTGGGCTCGGTCCAGCTCCCGGCCCAACACGGTGACCTGCCGCCCCAGGCTCTGTTCTCCTGATGCGGCCCGACCTTTCGCCGCCATGCTCCGGGCGTCGGAATCCCGGATGCTCTTCATCCGACTCCCGGTGCTGGTGTTCTTCTGGGCGGCTCCATGGGATTGCCGGGTCTGATCCAAACGCTTTTTGAGTTTCCGCCGGGTGCTCTGAAGCTGGTTCAAGGAATCCCGGACATGCCCATCCTCCGTTTGCCAGACCTCCTGAGCCGCCGCGTAGTTACCGGCATAGGCCCGAAGCTGCGCCCCTGCTGAGATTCTGAGGGTCTGGGTGGTGAGGAGGTCCAGGAGCTCCCGATCATGGGATACCAGGACCCCGATTCCCTGGAACCCCTTCAGCTCCTCAGTGAGCAGCTCTTTGGCATTGCTGTCCAGGTGATTGGTGGGCTCGTCGAGGAGGAGGAGGTCGGGAGAATCGGCAAGTGCCGAAGCGATCTGCCACCGCTTCTTCTCCCCCGGCGAGAGGGAGGGCCATCGGGCCAACTGAGGGGGATCCAAAGCCAGCTTTCCCATGATGCGCTGTGCGGACCGGTCCCAGCGTTCGGCCAGCCCCTGGATGGGCAGGGAGATTTCCCCCACCCGCTGGGGGCAGTACCGAATCACCTGGTCGGCCGGGATCCTCCGGAGCATGGATCGGTCGGTGACGAGTTCGCCGGCCAGAAGCCTCAGAAGAGTGGTCTTCCCGCCGCCGTTCACACCCACCACCCCGGTCCATCCGGGGGAGAGCGAAAGGGATGCATCCTTCAGCACTTCCAGGGCGCTGGAGTAGGAGAAGGATAGGTCCGAGAGGATGATCTGAAGTGACATGGACGGGCCGTTAAACCTTCACCAGCATCTTCCCGGTGTTGGCCCCTGTGAACAGACCCAGGAACCCATCAACCGCCTGATCGATCCCCTCCACCACGGTCTCCTTCCAGGTCAGCCGTCCTTCCCCGATCCACCCCGCCATCTCCTGGATGAACTCACCGTGTAGCTCCTGGTGGTCCCAGACGATGAACCCCCTGAGGGTCAATCGCTTGGGGATGGTGGCGATGAGGGATCTGGGGCCCCGAGGTGGAATCTTCGCGTTGTACTGGTCGATCATTCCGCAAAGCACCACCCTCCCGAAATCGGCCATGTTGAAGAGGGCCGCCTCCAGGTGATCACCCCCCACGTTGTCGAAGTAGACGTCGAACCCCTTGCCGGCCACTTCAGGCAGGTAGTGGTTGAGCTTTCCGATGGTCTTGTAGTTGAAGGCCGTATCCACGCCCAGTTCCTGCTCCAGCCACTCGACCTTCTCGTCTGATCCGGCGCTGGCCACCACCGTCGCCCCATTCAGCTTGGCGATCTGGCAGGCGATGGACCCCACGGCACCGGCGGACCCCGAGACGAAAAGGTGGTCGCCCTCCTGGAGCTTCCCGATTTCCTTGAGTCCTACCCAGGCGGTGAAGCCCGGCATTCCCATGACGCCCAGGTAGGCCTGAGGCGGCACTATCTCCCCATCGACGGCCCGGAGTTGGGAGCCGGGAGCCACAAAGGCCTCCCTCCATCCGAGGTTGCTCAGAACCCAATCCCCTTCGGAGAAGGCCGGATCCTGGGAGGATTCCACCACGCCCACGGCCCCACCCTCCATGACCTCACCGAGCTCGAAAGGAGGCGTGTAGCTGGCCCGATCGAACATGCGGCCCCGCATGTAGGGGTCCACGGAGAGCCACCGGTTTTGCACCCGAACCTCACCGGGGCCAGGTTCTGGCAGCTGGGCTGATGCGATCTGGAAGTCGCCGGGCTCCGGGGTCCCCTGGGGACGGTGTCTCAGGCACACGTATCGGCTGTCCATCGCGTTCTCCATGATTTCCTCGGTAGGTCGTCCCCCGTCAGGCCGGCTGGTACCTGATCCGGCCCGCGGCACAAATCACCTGTTAACGATACGAATCTTCAGCCTGGCCCCAACTTCCATTCCCCCGGCCATTTGAACTGGGCCAGTCCCGCCATGGTCCCGGCCACCAGGCCGATCGGGAGGAGGGTGGGGGAGAGGCCGCCACTGGTGACAATGACCGCGGCGGCCACGGTAAGGCCTCCAAGGACAGCTGAACCCAGGGTGTTCCACCGGAGGGATCGTTTCTCCTCTTCGGCGACGACCTGGTCCAACCGGGCCAGAGTCTTCTGGATAAGTTCTTCAGACACCTCGGTCTCGGGGCAGGTGTAGACCTCACGTATTGCCCCGAACAGAGCCAGGTTCTCCTGACATTCAGAGCATGTCTCTGCGTGGGCCTCCATCTCCGGGTCGGTTATGTGACCGTGCCAGAGGTCGATGAGGTCGTTTACATCGGGACAGTTCATCCTCTTAAATCTCCATGATCTTTCGCAGGCGCTTCAGGCCGTGGCGAATGTTCGATCGAACGGTCGGAGTTTTGGTTCCCATGATACGGGCGACTTCCCCCGCCTTTCTTTCTTCAAGCAGCCGAAGGGTGATTGCGTCGTTCTCCCGCCCCGAGAGTTGGTCCAGGGCCAGGTCCAGCTTATGACGGGCCTTTTCCCTTTCTATGTCTTCCATGGGGTCCACCTCTGTCAGCCCGGGGTCGTCCAACATCGTCTCCAGCTGAGCCCGTTCATGAGCCTTCTGGTAAGCTTTTCGGTGTCGGAAGTCGGATATGCAGACCCGAGTGGAGACCCGGTGTAACCAGGCCTCGAAGGACCCATCACCCCGGTATGTGGACTGTTTCCGAAATACCTTCACCCAACATTCCTGATAGAGGTCCTGGGTGTGGTCGTAATCCTTCCCGAAACCCTTACAAACACCCATGACGAGGGATCCATAGGTCCTGACCAGGTAGTCCCGGTAATCCCTATCTCCCCTCCTCAGGCGCCCTAAATCGATCATTAGACGCTCGGAGATTCCAAAGCGTGCAAACGGCGCTGACGGCGGAGGGCCAATCGGTACAATACGAGGAGCTCGATCGAGGGGACGACCAGGCAGATCCAGCTTCCCAAAACGCCGGAGTGGGCCGGGTCCGATTTGATCCACACGCCTCCGACGACCTGGGCCAGGAAGAACAGGGTGGCGGTCAGAAGGCCCAGGGCCCACCGGATATTTCGGCGGGCGGGGGGTGAACGTCCAACCGTCAGGACCCCCACCCGTTGGCCGAGGAGGGCCGAAAGGATGGCGAAGAGGGCCAGGACAATCTTGCTGTGGATGAGGTGCGTCAGCCAGGACGGGGGGCGGAGAAGGGGATCGTCCGTGGAGTAGCTGTACTCCCGGGGAGGGTCGGCCTCCACGAGACTCCTCAGTTCCCAGATTGCCGAGGGGGTTTGGGGGCCGATGCGATTATCGGGAGCCGCCTCGGCAGGCATGTCACGTTCCACCTCGTACTTCGCGATGGGAGCCACATAGGCCATGAGGAGATAGGCGAGGGCAGCCACGGGTAGGGCATACGCGGCGACCTGCCTGGCAGGCACCTCCGGCGAGGCCGTGATGCCTCCGGCGAAAGCGGCGTAAGGGAGAATGAGGCCCAGCCAGGTCGGAACCTGGTGGAACAGGTTTGCCACCTCCCAAGGCGATCCCTCGGCAAGTCCGGCGATCAGCTGGTTTGCGACGGTGAATGTGACCAGGATGACGGTCCAGGTCAGGGTCGCTATGAAGAATCTTAATCCGTACCGCATCACGCCTCACTCAATAGGGGGGCTGGCGCTGCGTCTTCCTCAGAAATTGCCCTTCTCCACTTCGACTTGGCAGTCCTTGTCACTGCGACAGTCCATGATCAACCAACAGCATTGGGAGCAACAATACTCTTCCCCGCTTTCCGCTGCCCCCCCTTTGCAGCAATCGAACAGGCCTCCGGTCATCATCTGGGTCGCTGCCGGTTTGGCCAGCAGGGCTCCGGCAAGGAGCGTATTCATGAGGATGAGGGCAATAAGGAGCTTTCTGCGCATGGTACGCGTCCTTTCAGTTCGGGGGGTGGGAGTCAGTTGTGTATCCCAAGGAGTCGTTGCCCCACCAGGCCAGTTGCTGGTTTTCCTCGAGCTCTAAAAAGCCGAAGGCACCCTCGGGTGTGAAGACCGTGGGTGTGAACTGAACGGGGAATCTGAACTCCTGTTGTTCCCCATTTCGCGACACCCTGAGCCAGGAATGGCCCCGACCCAGGGGGTCGGTCGAGGTGTCGAACATTCGTAGCCAAACCGTCTCCGAGGATTCGCATCGGAGGTCCGTGGCGACAGGGCGTACATCCACGAAGTTGTCGCGGCTACTCAGGGCCATGGCTTCGAAGTCGATGGGGGCTTTCTCGAAATCAGGCCCCAGCTCCAGGCGGGCCATCCACCGCAGGTAGGCCGTGACGTCGTCCACAGTCAGAGGTTGGGGGTCCGCTGTCACCACCACCGATCCCTGCACTTCGCCCCCGAGGCCGATCCATTCCACGGAGGAGGAGGAAGGGCTCCACAGAGCCACGACTTCCCCACAGACATCCCAGACGGGCAGGGCCGCCCACTCCTTAAGGCCTTCCGCGCCGGGTTTTATATGGTCGGCAAAGGCCAGGACTTCAGGCCCCGGATGGAGCTGGCGGTCGGCCAGCCGGAGTGCGCCGCTCCCCAGGTCGGAGGTGCGATCGATTCGTGTGGGGAAGCTCCCGATCAAAACCTCTTGCCCAGCGTTCCTCACCCGGAAGGGATCCGCGTAGGAGACATTCCGGATGTCGGATCGGGCCCGAATCAGTCCCTCATCATCCAGCCGGTCGGAAGTGACGAGGGAGCCCTGGCAGTCGAATGTGGATACCCGGTTGTTTCCCGGATCCCATACCTGGATGCCGGGGGGGTCGAGTCCGGGGGCGGGTTGGATATCCCAAGGATTCCGGAGCTCTCCGGGTCCCTGGCCCTCAGGCCCGAACTGAAGGGTCTGGCCGTCAGTTAGGGACACCCTGGTCAGGTAGGGTGGGGCGGCATCCAACACCCAGAGGGCGTCACCCGCAAAGACCAGACTGCGGATCTGGGCGAAGCCCTCTTCGGAGGGGAGAGTCTCGATCTCCGCGGCTTCCACGGTTCGGGGCCCGATTGGGCCTCGGGATTCCTGAGGTTCGCCGGGCCCGCAACTGCATAGCGTGGCCAGGGAGAGGACGACTAGAGAAGGAAAGACCAGAGAAGGAAAGACCGAGGATCTGGTCATTGCGTGGGCCTTCGTTCGGGTTTCAGGACGGCGGCGATCTCGGCGATGTTTTTGCCATGGCCCTCAGCCAGGATCACTCCTTCAGAATCCAGGGCAAAAACCCACGGTGTCCGGCTGGTGAGTGTGTGGTTGGGACTCCCCGAGACGGTGGCGTCCACAGTCAAGACTGCGGCGTTCCATCCATGCTTTGATACGAATGCATCAGCCACCTCCTGGGCTTCCGACGAGACGGCCACCAACCGGGCCTGGGTGCCGGAGGTTTGGGTCCAGTCCTTCCAGAGGGGGGCTAGGTCCAGGCAGTGTCCGCACTCGGAATTAAAGACGAGAAGGATGGTTGGAATTCCCCCGGCCGGGGCCGTCTCGCCGGCCGAAAGTCCAGGGGCGTGCAAAAAGTCCAGCGTATCTCCTACGGCAAACCATTCATCTTCGGCCGTGGGCCCATTTCCATACGCCCAGGTAAACACGGACGCCTGCACCGCGGCCAGTAGTGCCAACCCGAAAAGAACCCGGTCTGTCCTGAGAAATCGTCCCATGGGCCGATCCGCGACTAAGGAACACCTGCTGCCTAACCCTTCTTCTATAGATGTTGACGCACGAACACCCAAAAGCGTGCAAAGGAGTCCTTGGAGGAAGTGGGGGGCGAAGCCTGGATTGGGGTTGAAATGGGGCCCGGATCGGGGTTGAAACGGGCCCCGGATCGGGGCCCCGATGTAAGACCGCCCAATGATTTTTGCACGCTTTTGCCCTCTCGTGCGTCTCTCCGTTAGTTGGAAGGCACGGGCGGGCGGTGCCTGCGTTTTGTTCTGATGTATTGGGGGGGCTAAACGCTCAACTTCCCTGGGGAAGACAGCCCGCCTACCCCCCTGCAACGATCGAAAACCGCACCACCTGCGGATGCCCCATTTCGTGGAACCCCGACATCCAAACGTTGGTGCTGCTCACCAAG
>CAYOVN010000162.1:0-7643 GCA_964407425.1 uncultured Gemmatimonadaceae bacterium | reverse complement strand
CTCTCGGCGCTCGAAGGACCGATTCCAGCCTAAAGGCGGGGTCCGGTCAGTCGTTGACGATGATTTTCTCGCGAAGCTTCGCGTATTCCCCGTAAGTCAGGTACTTCGTCGGATTGTTCAACATGGTCCGGACCTTGGGAGCCATGTCCTGGCGTCCAGGAAGAAGGTCCGTGGCCCTCAGGATAAACGAGTCGCTTCCCGCCCCGCTTCCGAAGGATGTGATAAGAATCAGGTCATCCGGATCGGCTACATCCAGGACTGCAGCCAGTCCTGTGGGAGATGATCCGGAGTAGGTGTTCCCCATGAGGTTGACGATCCATCCCTCTTCCATCTGCTCCTGGGTGAACCCCATCCGTTTTCCTGCAGAGAGGGGGAACTTCCCGTTGGGCATGTGGAGGACGACGTACTTGAAGTCGGCCGGTTTATGCCCTGAGAGGTCGAGGATGCCCTTGGTAGCCGACATGACGTGATGGAAATAGGCTGGCTCACCGGTAAACCGACCCCCATGGCGGGGGTAGAACTCCCCTTCCCTTCGCCAGAAGTCCGGCGTGTCCGTGGTGTAGCTGTAGGTATAGAGCACATCGGCAAGGAGGTTGTCCTTCCCGAAGATGTAGGCAGCTCCACCTGCTGAGGCCGAGAACTCCAGGGCGTCGTTGGCGGCCCCTTGGGAGGTATCGGCGCCGATTCCCATGGCGTATTCCACTCGACCGGCCTCCACCATGGCCAGAGCCACGGACATGGACTCGGTCCCGGCCTTACAGGCGAACTCGAAGTCGGCCACATGGATCTCCGGACCCAGCCCCAAGGCCTCCAGTACCACAGTGCCGGAGGGCTTCACGGCATAGGGGTGAGACTCGGAGCCGATGTAGAGAGCTCCCACCTTCTGAGGATCGATCCCAGCCCGGGCAAGGGCTCCTCGCCCGGCCGCCACCGAAATGGTGATGGTGTCCTCGTCGAGCCCGGGAACCGACTTCTCTTTCAGAAGGAGTCCCCTCTGGATGGCAACCGGGTCCTTTCCCCACTGATGAGCGATCTCTTCGCTCTTGATTCTGTTCCGAGGAATAAAGGCCCCGTACCCCACGATTCCTGGCATACACGCCTCCTGGCGCCTGGTGCGGTTTACGAATAATCCCACCTCCCGGTACACATATCAGCCTAACCGGGGTCCCTTAGAAGGACTTCTGGAATACTGCGGGGTTTTCCCGTCTCGCGACAGGGGCGGCCCCTGAGAAAGCGGGTAAAACCGGCTAATTCTCCTCAATTCCATCCACATGCTTCCTGCTCCTTGCAGACACGCCGGCAACCCTTCATTTTTCGGTGCTTTTCGGGGACCGGTATCCATTCCGAAGGTCCCCGTTTTCCATTCTCTGCTGGCAGGAGCCAACAATGCGGGCAGCCGTCGAAAAACTCTGGCCGGAGCTCGAGTGGATCTCCGACCCCGAACTCAAAGAGCAGACCACCCGGACATGGGAAGTGGCCCTGGAACGAAGCCCCCTCGATCCGGACGATCTGAACAAGATTCCCTTTACCCTCCTGATCCCTGATTGCCCCGCCACCTTCATGGAGCATAAGCGGTGTGTTGTGCACATCGCGAAACGAAGCGCGGAAGCCATGGACGAATTCCTTGGACGGGGCCTTCCCATCCATATGGACACGGTCATCGCCGGTGCAATCCTCGCGGATGTGGGAAAGGTCCTGGAATACGAGGAAGTGGATGGCGTTGCGGTTCAGAGTGCCAGGGGGAAAGCCCTCCGACACCCCTTCACCGGAGTGGCGGTCGCGATGGAGTGCGGGGTCCCGGATGCAGTTACCCATATCATCGCCACCCATGCCGCCGAGGGGAATCTGGTAACCCGCTCCACCGAGGCATGGATCGTTCATCACGCAGACTTCATGAGTTACGAACCATTCAAGACCCTGGGTAAGTGACGACCAACCTCCAGAAGGCCATGGGCCGAGGTTATTTCGAATGAGCCAGACCGTTGTTGAGAAGATCGCTCAGACCCACATGGTGGAGGGTCCGAGCCGACCCCTCCGGACCGGGGACGTCATTAGCCTGAAGCCCCGGCACATCCTCACCCATGACAACACAGCAGCCGTAATGGAGAAGTTCAAAGCCATTGGGGCGTCCGGTTTATATGATCCATCCCAGCCCGTGTTCGCCATGGATCATGACATTCAGAACAAGTCTGAGACAAACCTATCCAAGTACCGCGACATCAAGGCTTTCGCCGACTTGCACGGAGTCGACTACTATCCCCCGGAGACGGGGATCGGCCATCAGGTCATGGTCTCCATGGGTTATGTCCTCCCTGGGTTTTTGGTGGTTGCCTCCGATTCCCACGCCAACATGTATGGAGCCCTTGGCGCCCTCGGCACCCCTGTAGTTCGAACGGATGCAGCCGGTGTATGGGCAACGGGGGAATTCTGGTGGCAGATTCCCCGGACGGTTGAAGTCGTTCTGGAGGGGGCTCTTTCGAAAGGGGCCACGGGGAAGGACGTCATCATCACCCTATGCGGGCTCTACAACCAGGGTGAGGTGCTGAACGCCGTCCTGGAGTTCACGGGGCCAGGGGTGGCCAGTCTGAGCATGGATTCCCGGTTCTCCATCAGCAACATGACCACCGAATGGGGTGCCCTGGCGGGATGGTTCCCAGCCGACGCTGTCACAGTGGACTATCTCCGCCAAAGGAAGGCCCGCCTGGATGGACTGGGGATCGACCGTTTCTCGGAAGAAGACCTCCGGGGTTGGGAATCTTCGACGCTGTCGGCCGATCCCGGGGCAAAGTATGCCGCCCGGATCCGCCTCGACCTCTCCCAGGTCAGTCCTCATATCGCCGGGCCCGATTCGGTGCAGGTCATGCGGTCCCTGGCTGACGTGGAAGAGGAAGGCCTACCGATCCACAAAGCTTATCTGGTTTCCTGTGTGAATTCCCGGCTAGACGACCTGGAGGCAGCGGCTGATGTAATCCGGGGCAAAAAGGTCGCGGAGGGGGTCGAGCTCTATGTGGCAGCCGCAAGCGCGGAGATTCAGTCATCTGCCCAGGAGTCAGGGGCCTGGGGCGCCCTTGTGGACGCCGGAGCGAACGTCCTTCCACCGGGGTGCGGGCCCTGCATCGGATTGGGAACCGGGCTCCTGGAGGATGGAGAGGTGGGGATCAGCGCTACCAATCGAAACTTCAAAGGAAGAATGGGCTCCCGGGATGCACAGGCCTACCTGGCAAGCCCGGAGGTAGTCGTCGCTTCCGCCGTTGCGGGCAGGGTTGTTGGCCCTGACGTGCTCGAGGGCGGTTCCTCCCCCTCGGTGGACCGGCCCCAGCGGGACCATGTGGAGTTCGAGGCCGCGGCCCGGGGGGACGAAGTGGTGGAGATTCTCGACGGCTTCCCGGAAGCCCTCTCAGGCCGCATAGTCTTTACCCCGGCCGACAACCTCAATACCGACGGGATCTATTCGAAGGACTACACCTATCGTGAGGGCATGACCCGGGAGGAAATGGCCCGGGTCGTCATGGAGAACTACGACCCTGCTTTCGCCGAAAACGTGCAGGCCGGGGACATCCTCGTTGGAGGATGGAACTTCGGCACCGGCTCCAGCCGGGAGCAGGCGGCGACAGCACTGCAGGCCCGGGGCATATCCCTGGTTCTTGCCGGAAGCTTCTCCCAGACGTACCTCCGGAACGCCTATAACAATGGGTTTATTTGTATCGAGTGTCCTGCCATGATCACGATGTTGAAGGATGAGTTCGGCCCCGAGATCGAAGGGGGTGTCCTGACCCACATTCCAGGGGATATCCTGGAGGTGGACTTTTCCCGGGGGACGATCAACTTCCGGGATGAGACCTTCCGCTTCCCCCCCCTGGGATCGGTTCCCCAGGGACTGGTGGTGGCTGGAGGAAGTGAAAATCTGATTCGCAGGAAGTTGGGCCTTGAGAGCTAGCCGATAACCCTTTCATCAGCACTTTTGGAGTGAAGCCTACGATGGCACGCCTTACAGTGGTCACCATGCCCGGAGACGGGATCGGGAAAGTTTGTCTGGAGGAATCCCTCCGGGTCCTGGACGCAGTGGGTTTTGAGGCCGACTACGTTCACGCCGACATCGGCTGGGAATTCTGGGTCAATGAAGGGAACCCCCTTCCCCAACGCACCATCGACCTTCTCAGGGAGCATGGACTGGGTCTTTTCGGAGCCATCACGTCCAAGCCCAAGTGGGAGGCCGACGTCGAGTTAAGCCCGGAGCTCAGGGACAAGGGCCTTGTGTATTTCAGCCCCATCGTGGGCCTCAGGCAGGTTTTTAACCTCGATGTCTGCATCCGCCCCTGCATCTCCTTCGCCGGCAATCCCCTCAACTTCATCCGTCGGACAGCTGATGGAGGGTTCGAGGAGCCGCCCGTCAACGTGGCCGTGTTCCGCCAGAACACCGAAGGCCTCTACGCCGGCCTGGAATGGACTGATCCGCCGCAAAATGTCTACGATGCCCTGTCCACCCACCCGAAGTTCAAGAACTGGGAGTCCTACGATAAGGCCGACTTGGCAATCTCGACCCGCGTATTCAGCCGGCCCGCGACCCGCCGCATCATGAAGGCCGCCTTCGAATATGCCGAGAAACACGGGTACAAGTCCGTCACCGTCTGCGAAAAGCCCAATGTCCTTCGGGAAACTTCGGGGATGATGGAAATGGTGGCCCAGGAAGTCCAAAAGGAACATCCGAGCATCGAGCATTGGTCGACCAACATCGACGCCCAGATGATGTGGCTCACCAAGAACCCCGAGAACTATGGGGTCGTCGTGGCCGGAAATATGTTCGGTGACATCGTCTCAGACGCCTTCGCCGGCTTGGTGGGTGGTTTGGGGTTTGCTTGCTCGGCGAATATCGGGGACGAGGTGGCAGTGTTCGAGCCGACCCACGGATCAGCGCCGAAGTACGAGGAACTGGACCCACCCATCGTGAACCCCATCGCTATGATCCTTTCGGCGGTCATGATGCTCGATCACGTGGGCGAATTCGACAAAGCTCAGCGGATCAGGGATGCTGTAGCCACTGTGGTGACGGAGGGGAAGGTCCGGACCTACGACATGAAGAAGATGCCGGGCAGTGGAGAAGCGATTGGACGGGGCGCCGCAACGACGTTTCAGGTTACGGACGCCATCATCGAGAAGCTCGGATAGGGAGTGACCCATGGCGGGCCAGTCAGGAGTGGGGGAGGCCGGGCGTCGGGGTGCCGCCGTCCGGTCCGACTGCTGGGTATCGGTTGAGTTTTCCGGGACCGGCGGGATCGATCTGGATCTGAACTCCAAAGTTCAAAGCCTTTTCGGGGAGGCGATCCGGGAGGACGTCCTGAAGACCCTTCAGGAGTTGGGGGTCGAGGATGTGCGGGTCAAGCTGGAAGACCAGGGGAGCCTTCCCTGGGTGATCCAGGCTCGCCTTGAAGCTGCGGTCAGGAGGGCCGGACAAGACCTGTCCGGCGATGCGAGGCCCGAGTTTCGAGCCAGGCCCCGGCCTGACGGCACGGAGAAGGATAGGGTCCGAAGGTCCAGGCTCTACCTGCCCGGCAACGAGCCCAAATTCGCCGTCAACGCGGGTCTTCATGGTCCGGACGGGGTAATCCTCGATCTGGAAGACTCGGTCCACCCCGACGAAAAGGATGCGGCCCGGGTGATGGTGAGGAATGCCCTCCGCTGCGTCGATTTCGGCGATGCGGAGCGGATGGTGCGCATCAACCAGGGGGAGCTCGGTTTGGCGGACCTGGAGATGGTTGTGCCAGAGTGCCCGGAGATGATCCTCCTCCCGAAGGTGGAAACCTCGGGCCAGGTTAAACAGGTTCAGGCGAAGATCGACGAAATCCAGAAGGAGCTGGGTTTGAGCCAGCCCGTGTGGCTCATGCCCATTCTGGAATCGGCCCAGGGCGTGGAGAACGCGGTTCACATTGCTCTGGCCTCCCCTTTCGTGGCAGCTCTGACTATCGGGCTCGAGGACTACACGGCAGACCTGGGCGTTGTGAAGACGGCGGAGGGAACCGAAACCCTCTGGGCTCGGAGCCGCATGGTCAACGCGGCCCGGGCCGCCGGGGTCCAGGCCATCGATTCGGTATACGGAGACGTAGCCGACGAAGCAGGTCTATTGGCCTGGGGCCAACGTTCCAGGGGTATGGGCTTCCAGGGCATGGGCTGTATCCATCCCCGACAAATCAGAATCATCCACAAGGCCTTTGCCCCCAGTGAGCAGGAGTTGGCCAGGGCCATCCGCATCGTGGAGGCTTTTGAAGAGGCCGAGAAGGCGGGGCTGGGCGTCGTGAGTCTCGGCACGAAGATGATCGATCGCCCCGTGGTCCTTCGGGCCAGGAAGCTGGTGGAGGAGGCCGATGCGGCAGGCCTCATCTCCCAAGAAGAAGAGGAAGAAGGGGTGACGGAATGAGCCAGTTCGAGTTTGTGCAGAATGCTGCCGGCCGGACAGTCCCGACAGTGGTGAACGGCAAGGCTCAAGTGCCCTACCAGGGGGTTGGAGCCTTCACTCCCGATCAGGCCAAGGCGGCGCCACCGATCCGATCCTGCAGGAGCTATCCGGGAGATGGAGACAAAAGGCTTCCAGATCTTCGAACGGCCCTTGAACGGTGCGGTATTCGGGATGGAATGACCATTTCTTCCCATCACCACCTTCGAAATGGTGACCGGGTTGCCCTGGAAGCTCTACGGGTAGCAGGAGAGATGGGGGTCAAGAACCTCACCTGGCTTCCGTCGGCTTCCTTCCCCTGCCATGAGCCGGTCATCGAACTCATGGATCAGGGCGTGGTGCACCATATCGAGGGCAGCATGAATGGTCCCCTCGGTCGGTACACCAGCGAGGGGAAAATGGAGGGATTGGGTGTGCTTCGATCCCACGGCGGAAGATGGCAGGCCATTCAGGACCGGGATGTCTATATCGACATCGCCGTCATCGCCGCCCCCTCCGCAGATTTCTTCGGGAACGCAAACGGATCCCATGGCCCGTCGGCCTGTGGCTCCCTTGGGTTTGCCCTCGCCGACTCCATCTACGCCGACCATGTCATCGTGGTCACCGATAATTTGGTGGAATTCCCTTGCATTCCATGGCAAATCCAGGGCAACAATGTGGATTTTGTCGTGGAGGTGGACTCCATCGGTGATCCCTCGAAGATCGTTTCAGGTACAACTCAGGTCACCAAGAGTCCGGACCGGCTCCTGATCGCCGAATATGTGGCCCGTTTCGTTCGGGACGCCGGAATCATGAAGGAGGGTTTCTCCTTCCAGGCGGGGGCCGGGGGAATCGCTCTGGCGTTCGCTCAGTTCTTGAGGGAAATGATGGTCGATGCCGGGGTGAAGGCTCGCTTCATCCGGGGCGGCTCCACTCGGTACCTGGTGGAGATGTTGGAGGAGGGGCTCACGGACTACATCCTGGACGGTCAAACCTTCGACCTGGCCGCCGTGGAATCCATCGCCAACAACCCTCGGCACGTCCCCACGTCGCCTTTTACCTCCTACAACTACCATGGAAAGGGCAATTTCGCCTCCATGGTGGACGCGGTTGTGCTAGGCGCGACGGAGGTGGATGTGAATTTCAATGGGAACGTGAATACCCACTCCGACGGGGTCCTCCTTCACGGAATCGGCGGGGGGCAGAACTGTCTCTT
>CAYOVN010000161.1:0-7670 GCA_964407425.1 uncultured Gemmatimonadaceae bacterium | reverse complement strand
CGCAGGGCCCAGGGAGCTTCAGCCGGGGACAACTCCGACGAGCAGTCCATCGACGCCGTCATGCCCAACTCCGACGTGATTGTGGTGCGGGCGGACGGGAATGAGGACCGACGCTTTACCATTCTCTCCGAGGCCAATGGCATTCCCCTGATCCTCTTCGAGAAGAACATGGAAATGGGTGATGCCTTCGCAAAGGTTCTGAAGAAGTAGCCGGGCCAGGTCAGAGGGTGAATTCAACGTGTAGGGCGAGGTAGGGAGGCCTCCCCATGAGCATGTTCACCTATGCCGGGTTGATTCTCGGCGTCATGGTGGCTGTGTACGTCGCCGCCAAGTTCTTCAAACTCTCCACGGAGCTGTCCATGTTCGCGGCGGCCCTGGGGGGAGCGTTGGCGGGTGGGTTCGGTTTGCCCTCGAGGCACATTGCCGAAGGGGCCATGACCTACCTGGACATCAACCTCATCTTCATCACCGCCACCCTGTTCATGAACATCCTGAAGGAATCGGGAGGGGTGGCCTTTTCGGTGAGGGGGATCCTGATACGGTTCCACAAGAGCCGGACTCTCCTGGTGATTCTACTCACCGTGCTCCTCCTGCTCCCCGGGGCCCTCACCGGAGCCGGCAGCGTCACGGTTCTCATCACCGGCGGGATGGTAGCTGTGGTCCTGGAGACCATGGGTGTGTCCAGAGTCAGGACGGCAGCCATCGTCTTCATTATCGCCGGCCTGAGCGCGGCAGCTCCCCCTGTGAGTCTCTGGGCCATGATGACAGCAGCGGGTGTGAATATGCCCTATGTGGGCTTCTTCTGGCCTCTCTTGATTCCGTGTGTCCTCCTTTCCCTGATCACTATTTTCCTCCTGGCCTGGAAGGGTGAGGATATCGATCTGGAGAAAGCCCTGGCCGAGCTGCCGGAGCCTCCGGAACGAATGGGATGGGGGAAGGTGTTCCTTCCCCTGTTGGTTTTTGGGGCACTGGTGTTTATCGGCCGAAAGTGGCCCCATGATACGCCTATCCTGGGGCTCCCTCTCATGTTCGCCGCCGCCGCTGGGACCTCTTTCTTCCTGTCTCCGGTCCGGCTGGATTTCCTGAAGATTTCACGGGAGACTCTCAAGCAGCTGCTCCCCTTGATCGCGACCCTGACCTGCGTCGGGGTCCTGGTTCAGATCATGACGCTGACAGGAGTCCGGGGCCTTCTGGCAGTCACTGCTGTGACGCTACCTGTTGCGGTGGTGTTCGCCACGCTCTTCCTGGTCCTCCCGGTTTCCGAGGCCGTCCTCATGTGGGGTTCGGCTCCGGTTCTGGGTGTCCCGCTGGTCCTTCTCTTCAACAACATCGGGCTGGATCCCATCATCGCACTGGCGGGGATGAGCGTCATCTGGCCCCTCGGTGATGCCCTGCCGCCCACGGCTATCATCGGTCGGCTTACGGTGGATGTGGTGGGGTACAAGGACAAATACACCGACTTCTTGAAAGCCTGCCTCGTTCCGGGGATCATCATCATGGTGGTGGGAACCCTTATGGTGATCTACTCCGATCGACTCGCTTTCCTGACCGGGTTATAGGGAGGAGGAATCATGACCATGATCCAGAGTGTCGTCTCCGTCCTTTACTACGTACTGGTGGCCTACGTTGTGGTCCTCCTGGTGTGGAACCTTCTCCGAAGCCGGAAGTGGGACGAAGAGCTTCTTTATGTCATCGTCCTTATTCCGTTCATTCTCCGCTTGTTCAGGTTGAAGTGACATGATGCTGCGCAAGCTGGTCATTGTGGCCGCCGGCCTTCTTCTTCTGGTGACTTCCGGAACGAGCTTCTACAAGAGCCGTCGCCTGGAGGAAACCGTGGTCCTGAGTTCTGGCGTCACCCAGGTCAAAACCCTGGGGGACTACTTCGAGGGCATCAGTGGGACGGTGAACGACTGCAACGTCTACATCCTGGAGGGGGAGAATCCAGGCGGTACCATCTTTGTCATGGGGGGAACCCATCCGGAGGAACCGGCTTCCCGCCTGGCGGCCTGGATCCTGGCTGAAAACGCCGTCATGGAATCGGGTCGGATGATCGTGGTCCTGAGTTCGAACCGGAGCGCCAGCACTGTGACCCGCGTGGGCGGCGCCTACCCTCCGGATTTCAGCATCCCCACGGATTGGGGTGAGCAGACCTTCCGCCTGGGTGATCGCTGGGCGAATCCTCTGGACCAGTGGCCTGACCCCGAGGTGTACATCCATTATCCCAGCGGCCAATACCTGGCCTATGTGGATATCCGGAACCTGAACCGGGCTTGGCCCGGCAGGCCTGACGGTAGCCTTACCGAGCGGACCACCTTCGCCTTCATGGAGCTGATTCGACAGGAGGGCGTGGACCTCTTCATCGATCTCCATGAAGCCGAGCTCCAATACCCTGTCATCAGCACCATTGTGGCTCACGACAGGGGTGAGGATGTGGCTGCTTTTACCTCCATGATGCTCAGCGACATGGAGTTCAACATGGGGATGGAATACTCCCCGCCGTCTCTCCACGGCCTCTCCCATCGTGAAGTGGGTGATCACTCCGACGCCGTATCTCTCCTCTTCGAGGCGCCGGAGCCTTTTCTGGATGCCACCAGGGGAAAGACGACCCGGGAGCAACTTCTCACCGGGCAGGACGAATTCGTGGTGAAAGCTGGAGAAGCGGGTCTTCTCTTCGAGGACATCGATGAGAACGGTTGGCACATCGACGTCCGGGTGGGTCGGCACACATCAACGATTCTAATGACCATGGAGAATTGGTCGGATTTGAACCCGGATCGTGCTCTGAGGATCAGGGGTGTACCTCGATACGCGGAGGTCATCGCATCGGGGCTTGGACATTGGTTACATGACCCAACTTCGGTAGCGCCGGAGAGGGTTGTCATCGAATAGACGGACTTTGATTGAAGAAGCCCGGGTAGGCACCGTGCCGGGCGTTGACCATGAAGGAAGGAGCGATCAAGTGAGACTTCATCGAACCATCGCCCCCATCATCGGGGGCCTGCTGTCCTTGGCTCTGCTGTTGGCGACTGGGCCGGATCAGGCCTCCGCCCAATGGGACCAGATACTGACCGCCGGCCCGGGCCAGGGGCCACTCCTCCAGGGGCCCCTCTGCACCGGCGAACCCGGCGACCCGAATTGCGGTTGCGACCCCGAGACCATGGACTGCGGCTGTACGAGCATCCAGGTAAGCAAGGGCGCTTCCACCGACGGCTCCGTCATGACAGCCCATAGCTGCGACGGGAACTACCGGACCTGGCTCCAGATCGAGGAGGCTCGGGAGAACGCTCCGGGGTCCATGCGGCCCATCTACTGGGGCAAGCTCCACACCGAGACCCCCGACGACATGCGGCGGATGCGGCTGAAGGGCGAGATCCCCGAGGTTCCCAGCACCTACCGGTATTTCAACGTCGCTTACCCGGCCATGAACGAAAAAGGGCTGGCCATCGGCGAGACCACCATCGGTGGACGGCGGGAACTCCGGAACGACGAGGGCCTTTTCCTCATCGAGAACCTCCAGGCCATCGTCCTGGAGCGGACCACAAAAGCCCGCGACGCCATCAAACTCATCGGTGAGTTGGTGGAAGAGTATGGCTACGGCGACGCCGGCGAGTGCCTGACCTTCGCCGATGCCGGTGAAGTGTGGCACTTCGAAATCATGGGTGCCGGACCCTTCGAGGTCGGAGGTGTATGGGCCGCCGTCCGAATCCCCGAAGGACAGGTCGGCGTGAGCGCCAACATTCCGCGGATCAGCACTTTGGATCTGGACGACCCGGACCACTACATGGCCAGCTCCAACGTCCATTCCCTGGCTGAAGAGATGGGGTGGTGGGATCCGAATAGTGGGAACGAGTTCAGGTTCTGGGAGGCCTACAGCGGCCGCCAGCCCTACTCCACCCGAGAGTATTTCGTCCTGAGCACCCTGGCCCCGTCCATGGGCCTCACCATGGACCTGGAAGAGCTGCCCTTCAGCGTGGTGCCGGATGAGAAGGTCTCGGTTCAGAGGGTCCTGGGCTACTATCGGGAAACCTATGAAGGGACCGAGTTCGACGCCGGGAAGAACCTCATGATTCCGAACCGGTACGCCCAGAACCCGGGCGATCCGGAGATGGTGAAGAGCCCCATGGTGAACAATTGGAATCTCACCAGGGACATGGGGACCCTTCTGAATGCCGTGCAGCCCGGAGTGGTGGAAGGCCAGCGGACCATCGCCGTCCAGCAGTGCTCCTACTCCCAGGTTATCCAGGCCCGCGATTGGCTCCCGCCCGAGATCGGGACCGTGGCCTACTTCTCCTTCGACAATCCGGGCCAGAGCCCACGGATGCCGGTGTACGCCGGGACCTTGAGTCTACCGGAGAGCTTCAAGATCGACTGCCAGAAGAGCTATCGGGAAGATTCGGCTTGCTGGTCCTACCGGAGGGCGAACCGCCTGTCCCAGATCAAATGGGGCTGGGCCCGGGAATACCTGGAGCCTGCGGTCATGGACTTCGAGGAGCAGATGTTCATGGAGCAGCCCCTCATCGAGCAGAAGGCCGTTGAGCTCATGAAGGCCGAGGGTGGTGCGGATCCCTTGAAGTACAGGACCTTCCTGACCCGCTACTCGCACAACTGGGCCGGGGCCACCATGCAGAAGTGGGAGGAGCTGGGCGACTTCTTCTGGGCTTACTTTGCCAGGGGTTGGTAGCCGGGGACGGTCACTAGTGCCCCAAGGTACGTGCCGGCCTGCCAGCCGGTGAGATCCAAATCGAGAGCCCCGCCGGTCTAAGGATGTCCGGTGGGGCTCTCTTCGTTGGGGGGAGCTGCCGGCTCAGGGGGCTTGTGGGCTTCCCGGGCTGGTTTCTTGGTGGGTGGTCTGGTCTAGGCCCGCATCCCCTCCAGGTCGGCTCCTGATGGCTTCTGGTAGAGTCGGAGACCGAACTCCGGGATCATGGCGAAGATATGATCGAAGATATCGGCCTGAAGCCCCTCGTAGTTGGCCCAGTTGGTGTCGTTGGAGAAGGAGTAAATCTGTAGGGGAAGGCCTTCAGGCCCGGGCTCCATCTGCCGGACGATGAGGGTCATGCCGTCGTGGATCTTTGGATGCTGCCGGAGATAGGAAACGATGTAGGCCCGGAGGGTGCCGACGTTGGTCAACCTTCGGACGTTGGGGATTACCTCCGGAGTGCCTTGTTCCTTGACGGCGTTGTGCATGCCGATCTCTTCCAGCTTCTCCTGGAAGTACTCCCTCAGCAACTCATGCTTCTGAAGGTGTTCGGTCTCCTCATCGGTGAGGAACCGGATGGTGTTCACGTCCAGGTTTAGAGATCGCTTGATTCGCCTGCCGCCGGACTCGCTCATCCCTCGCCAATTCTTGGACGAGTCTTCGATGAATTTGTGGGTGGGGATGGTGGAAATGGTCTTGTCGAAATTCTGGATCTTGATGGTGTGGAGGGCGATGTCGATCACGTCGCCGTCCGCACCATACTTGGGCATTTCGATCCAATCCCCCACCGCGACAATGTCGTACTGTGTGATCTGGATGCTGGCCACCAGGGACAGAATGGTGTCTTTGAAGACCAGGAGAAGGACCGCAGTCATGGCCCCGAAGCCACCGAGGATCAGAGTGGGTGGCTGCCCTACCAGAGTCGAAACCACGAGGATCCCCGCGGCCACGTAAATCACGATCTTGAGGATCTGGAGATACCCCTTGATGGGGCGGCTGTTGGCGTCGGGTCGGGTGGAGTAGATGTCATTCAGGGCGGTGAGGAGGCCGTCCAGGCTCAGGACCAACACCAGCACCACGAAGACCATGGTCGCCCGTTGCACCAGCTCGACGAGGCTGCCCGGGATCTCCGGCACCAGTGGAATCCCGTAGTACAAGACGAAGGCCGGGGCCACGTTGGCCAGTTTCCGGAAGACCTTCCTCTCGAAGATGGCGTCGTCCCAGGTGAACTTGGTCCGGGTCACAATCCTTGAAATAACCTTCAGGATATACCGGCGGGGGAGGGGGTTCGCGAGCCACGCCAGGAGGAATACTCCAACGACCCAGGCGGCGGTTTCCACCAACGGGTAGCTGGTGAAAAGGGCGGCGATGCCGGAGGCGGAGTCGGTTGCGACTTGAACTGTGTCAGACGGCGTACTCTGGATCATGGGGCGCATCGTGGGCCGGGGAAAACTACAAAGGGTACCGCCCTAAGCTACCTCACGACCTCGTGTCTCTCCAGCCATTTCAGTTGGAACTCGTCCGTTCGGGTGAGATAGGCGACCTCTCGGCCATCGCCGCCGTGCCCGAAAGCCAAAAGTTGATACCCGGACGGAAGGGTCACAGAACCCTGCCAGAGGCCCTCCTCGTCGAACACCTCCCATTGGGATTCTTCGCCCAGGGGGAGGTGCCGTTGAACCCAGACCTCTCCCTGGAAGGAGACGATCGCCCGATCGCTGTGGAAGGGGGGGAATGTCTCGGCCCACTCGAAGTCGTCGATTCCCGGGCTATCCCCAGAAGCCCGGATTCCCCGGGTCATGGTCATTCTCTGAACGCCACCATCCCGGCTGACGGATGAGGTCATTGAGATCCCGGAGTTTTGAAACTCCTCTAGCATGGCTGTTTTGTCTGCTCTGCTCACCGGGATTTCGGGGAAGGGGAGGGGTGGGCCGGTCACATACCTACCCCCCGGGAATTTCCATTCGGGGGAGAAATCCCTGGCCCGAATGATGACTATCTGGCCTTCCGGACCAACGGCCCAGGCGTCCGTGGCCTCTAGCAACCGGGGGAGAAACCCTCTCCCCCTGGATCGGGTCATCTGTAGTTCGGGAAGCCAGACAGTGGCAACTGTGTCCAGAGCGCTCGTTGCCCGGTCGAATCGGGTGATGGCAGCAGAATCAGGAGGCCCACCCTCCCTGGACCGGGGAGCTTGCTGGTACAACATCCCCTGGTCATCAACGAATCGGGGATGAAGGATCGTAGGGAATCCATCATCCTTAGGGATGGTCATGGGGATTCCTCCTTCAAATCGGCCATCCTGGGCAATCTCAGTGAGCTGCATCTTCCCCAGATCCACCAGCAGGCTGCGGTTTTCCGGCAGGGGGAATACCTGATCCGGCTGCTCGTACTCTTGGGGGCCGGGTCCCACCCTTCCCAGGGTATCGGCGGTGGAGGCGTCCAGGTCGATCCTGAGAAGAACCTGAGCCAGAGGGTCGGCGGCCAGGACCGTTCCATCAGGGAGTTCCCGGACTCCGTTCAAAAAGCTGAAACCCTCCGGATAGGTAGCTTCCAGCTCCAGGGTAGCGGCCGTCCGGTCGGATTCGGCTGCTGGCGGTTGCCCGCCTTTTGGGTCGGATGGCTCCCCGACTCCCTTCTCTTCGCCCGACCCGCAACCAGCTAAATGTCCGGCTAGAAGGAGGCTGGTGAAGAGGAAGACGAGGTTCGATCTCCTGTCCTTCTTCTTCCTGGCCCTTTCTGGCATCATCGATTACTGCCAGACGACCCGATACCGCTCGAGCCACTGGAGCCCTACTTCATCAGTCCGTACGAAGTAGGCTACACCCTCACCCGAAGGCCCCTGCCCGAATCCGACGAGTTCAGCGCCCCGGGGAGTCACCACGGACCCCTTCAACACCCCATCAGGCCCAAAGACATCCATCAGGGGATCCCGGTCCACCGGGAGCCACCTCTGGACCCAGAGGTCGTTGGAAGG
>CAYOVN010000160.1:0-7671 GCA_964407425.1 uncultured Gemmatimonadaceae bacterium | reverse complement strand
CACCCATGTTCTGGCGGAATAAGGCGTGAAGGACAGCCTCTCTGGGGCCGGCATACAGCATGTCGAAGCCGTATCCGGTGATTTCCACGCTGTTCGGCGGGAAATACAGCTCGACCATCTTCCGGATGGCGGCGTCCCTGACGTCGGCCGGGATGTCGCCAGGCTTCAGCTTACCGAGGAGCATATGGATGATGGCGCCGTCGGCGTTTTCCCGATCCATGGCCATACGAACCAGCTCTTCATGAGCCCTGTGCATGGGATTACGGGTCTGGAATGCCACGACCTTTTTCCAACCGTTCTTCTCGATGGATTCACGGATCTGTGTGGCCGTCCGGAAGGTCCCCGGGAAGTCGGTGGCGAAGTACGAATAGTTGAGGACCTCGATGGCGCCGGAGATGAAGGTCTGTCCGACGGTGTTGAAGGCGTTCACGCCAGGGTGTTCCATGTCGTCGGTGGCGAAGACCTTCTGGGTCATGAAGGCCATCTGTTCGTCGGTAGCCGTTTCCACCGCCTCGACGGTCTGAATCGCCAGGACCGGGTTCCCATCAACGTTGGGGTCCAGAAGGGCGATCCGCATTCCGGCCTCGATGCCCGATGCGTCCTCGACGACGTTGACGATGGGGACGGGGAAGAACAGACCGCACGTGGCCACCATCTTCTCGGCGATGGCCATGGAGTCGGCCAGGTTCATAAACCCGGTGAGGGGGTTGAAATACCCAGAGCCCATCATCACTGCGTTACCGGCGGCGGCAGACGAGATCATGATGGATTTCAGGCCGGCGGCTTCTTCCGTCAGCGCTGCACGCTTGGCATCGTCTGCCACGTACAGGGGGTTGAGGGTGTCGGAACCGTGTGGTTTGAGCATTCTGTTGTCTCCCTAAACTTTTTTTTTGACGCCTTCGAGGAGGCCGAATCTGCACCTGCGTTCTCGGCGTCGTTGGTATTCCATTCGTAGACCAGGGCAAAGCTGCGGCGAAGTTTATCGGCATGCCCCCCGGTTGGCAATGTGCAACCGGAGCAATTCGTGATTTTATGCGCGCATGTCCTGTCCGACTCGAATGAGACCTCTCTGAAGTAAGGAGAATCTCCTGCAGGATTCGTTCCTCGGCTCCTTTCTGGAGGTTGAGGGTATCTTCTCGCCGCCAATGGGACGGCCCACGGCAATGGTCACCTCGATGCCCAGGAGGAAGGATGAGGTACGCTCTGTTTGTTGGTGCGGTAACGGTGTTGGGATTTTCGGCCTGTGGAGGCGATTCGCCCCCTGTCCAGGAGGACCGGAGCGTTGGCGGAGTTGCCGATGTGACTGCCGGTTTCGACAACACCCCTGGCATGGACGGGCCCCTTGGGGCTGTTCCCATTCCAGCAGAGAACCCCCTGACTGAGGCCAAGGTGGCTCTGGGCCATCAGCTGTTCTTTGATGCACGCCTCTCCGTGGACGGTTCCCGTTCATGTTATTCCTGTCACCAGAATGAAAACGGGAACGGTGGTGCGGAGGCCAAGGCTGTGGGCGCTGCCAATCGCCAACTCGCCCGCCACTCACCGGTAATCTGGAATGTGGGCTATATGCCCCGTTTCTACTGGGACGGAAGGTCCGGTAGCCTGGAAGCCCAGGCGAAAGGGGCCTGGGGCGGGGGTAATATGGGAGTCGGCGCTGACAACCTCGACGCAAAAGCGGCCGAGATCGGGGCCATCGACGGGTATGCTGAACAATTCCAGGCCATATTCGGCGACCGAGGCGCAACGGCTGAAACCGTTGCTGAAGCCCTCGCCTCTTATGAACGGACACTGGTTTGTGATGACACCCGGTATGACCGGTTCATCTCAGGTGACCAAAGGGTTTTGAACGCAGAGGAGCAGCGTGGCTTGGAGTTGTTCAACGGGAAGGCGGCCTGCACCACCTGCCATACACCCCCCTTCTTCTCCGCTCAGTTCGCCACGGAGGACGGCCTCTACTACAACGTGGGTATCGGGGTGGCTGGTATTCCGGAGGGTGAGATCGATGTAGGACGCCAGGCCGTTTCCGAGTCGGCCGGGGATTGGGCTGCCTTCAAGGTGCCCAGTCTCAGGAATATCGCGAACAGCTCCCCCTACTTTCATGATGGCTCAGTTCAGAGCTTGGAGCAGGCCGTCAGGTACATGGCGGGCCCGGGGGTGGAGAACAAGAATCTGACCCCACTCCTCATGGACAGGGGGTTGGCCGATGATGAGATCGCCGCAGTAGTGGCTTTCCTCGGTTCCCTCTCGTGTTCGGGAGCTCTGACGCCGCCGGAATTGCCTGGTTTCTAGCCTCCTGGCCCCACCGATTGGGGTGCCTTTCAGTCATCAATCCGCAATGTATTCAGACAAGCTCCCATAGGGGAACGGATGAGTCAGGGCAACGAAGATAGCGGTCTATTACTTCCGAATGCGGTGGAATTCCAGGCAGGCGAATTGGCCAGGATGATCGAGGATGGCGAACCTCTTCAGATCATGGATGTCCGGGCTCCCGAAAGAGTCGCCCGGGGCCATATCGGACCGGCGGATCCTGGGGACTTCCACAATATCCGGGGCTCGGAGCTCATGCACTACAAGGACGTTCCGGCCACCGGCTTGAATCCAGATCTCCCCGTTGCCGTTGTATGTGGGCACGGCCTGGACTCGAAGATCCTTGCCTTCCATCTGGGACGAATGGGGCTGGATGCTCGATCCCTTGCCGGCGGGATGTTGGCTTGGGCTCGCCTTGCTGTCCCCCGGGAATTGGACCCACCTGAAGGTCTTGATCGACTGGTCCAGTTCGACAGGAAGGCCAAGGGCTGTCTCGGATATTTGTTGGTCAGTGGGGGCGAGGCGATAATCGTCGATCCTCCCCTTCACCATGATAGTTATCTGACCGTGTTGGAGGAGTCGGGGGCCACCCTCGTTGGAGTTGCCGACACCCATGTCCACGCGGACTATGTCAGCGGCGCCGGGCCGCTGGCGGCAAAGTTCGGCATACCCTATTACCTCCACCCGGCAGATGCGGTCTACCCGTATGACGGGACGCCAGGTAGGATCCTCATCGAGCCCATCGCCGATGGTGATTCCATCAACTTCGGTGAAACGTCTCTGGAGGTCATGCACACCCCCGGCCACACGGACGGGAGCGTTACCTACCTCATCGAGGACCGGATCGCCTTGACCGGGGATTTCCTCTTCGTGGAGTCAATCGGCAGGCCGGACCTGGGTGGCAAGGAGGAGGAGTGGACGGGGAAGCTCTGGGAGTCGGTGGTGAGGGCGATCCGGGAATGGGGTGACGGAGTAGCCGTCTATCCGGCCCACTATGGCCAGGAGACCGAGAGGAGAATGGGTCGAGCTGTTGGGATTCCTTTCGGCCGCCTTTGTCAGGACAATGAATTCCTCAGGATCCAGGACCCGGATGTCTTTCTCCGAAGAGTCCTGGGACTGAAGGCGCCTTTCCCGGAAGCCTACCGTAAGATCAAGGCTATCAACGTGGGCCTCCTGCCCGCCGTTGAAACAGAGGTGGAGGAGCTGGAAATCGGGCGAAGCGAGTGTGCGCTGGGGGGCGGTTAGGCACTCCTCCGCAAATAGGCACCGGAATGCCCCAACGGATTCCCCATTTGACGGGTGAACCAGGCCACGACAACGATCATGCCCAGGATGATGTAGACGTTGGTCATGGTCCGTTCCTCAAAGGGGTCTTTTGTCCCTCATGGGAGCTTGGGTGTCCCCACCTCAACCTGCCGAACCCTTCGATATACTCCCCTCAAAAAGAAGCCAGGTGTCCGGGTCCAACACCACATCCGTCGGTGCGGAGGTCAGCGGGAACGTGAAGGTCTGTGTGCCCTCATGGAGCTGGACGGTCTCGAGTAAGCGTTGTTCTCCGTCGGCCGACACGATCCCTATGTCCAGGGGAAAATGGAAAACCGTCCCGGTTCCCTGGGTTTGGGTGAGGGAGAGGTGGAGGACACCCGACCCTGTGTCATAGCTCCATTGCCCTTCGAGGATCGGGTGGCCGGGTATATAGACCCACTGGTGGAAAAACTCCTCGAGGTTCTGTCCCGCCACTTCCTCCATGACCGCCTGGAAGTCCTCAGTGAGGGCGTTAGAATCTCGGTATCTCCCGTAATACTCCCTGATACCGGACCAGAAAGCCTCGTCCCCCACCTCACGCCGGAGCATGTGAAGGACCCAGGATCCCTTCTGGTAGGCGTTCCGATTCAACATCTCGTTTGGGTCGGTGAGCTGGAGGGCGACCAGAGCCTGGTCCGGGTTTTGGGAGAAGAAGCCGGAAACGGTGTTTCGGTCTCTTTTCAACCCCTCCACCAAACGATCCCGGCCGTAGTTTTCTTCCCTGTAGAGGTGCGTGAAGTAGGTGGCGAAACCCTCACTCAGCCAGATGTGGTTCCAATCCAACTCCGTCACCGAGTCGCCGAACCACTGGTGGGCGACCTCATGGACGATGAGGCCTTCGTTGCTCAGGTCTCCCCTCACCGCACCCTCGCTGTAGAAGATGTTGCCGGCGTTCTCCATACCGCCGTACCGAGTCTTCGATTGTACGTTGGCCAGTTTTTCGTAGGGGAACGGCCCCACCCGCTCATGGAAAAAGCGCACGGCCTTCTCGGCTTGAGCAAAATCCAGAAAGCCCGCCTCCCGATCCCGGGGGTAAACCCAGGCTTGGATGGGAATGCCGTCGACATAGCCTGTAGTGCGAATCGCAAACCGGGCTGCCCCCATGACCATGACTTTGGGAGGGATGGGGACGTCGGAAGCCCAGTGGGTGAGTTCGGTGCCATCGGGAAGATCGCTCCTCTCTACGAGGATTCCGGTACCCACGACCTCGTAGTCCTCCGGAGCGGTTACCACCCACTCTACCGTAGCCTTGTCCGACACGTGGTCCACCGTGGGTAACCAGTGCCGGGCTCGGTCCGGCCAGTTGTCCCCGAAAAAGGTCCTCTCCCCCCATCTGTTGGTGCCGATGATCAGGCCATCCGCCGGGGTCCCCTGGTAGGAAATGGAGTAGGTGCGTTGCTCTTCGCTGCTGGGTGGAGACCCAAGGGTGACGGTCAGTCTGTCCCCCGAGTGCGTGAACTGAACCGGGTCTCCATCTCGAGATACCCCAAGGACCTCCATACCCGTCCCAGCCCCCGGCACGGGCCCGATGAGGTCCAGGGAAAAATCCTCAGATCCGGCTTCAACAAACCTCACTGTGACGTCGGCCTGACCGAGGATCTCATCGGAAGCGTCACTGAGGGTGAGTTCGAATCGGTAGTGAAGGATGTCGATGGCCCAGTCCCGAGGATACTCGTCGGGAACACTTTGGGCTGAGAGGGGGAGGAGCCAGCTTGCCGCCAAGAAGGGGGCGATGATCCGCACCATATCCGTCAACTCCTGAGGCAGAGAGTTTGGTTCTATAAATCATGCGTTGGAAAAACCTATGCACTTAGGGCCCATATGGGCACCCAATGCCGTCAGAGGCGATCTCTTGTACTTTTCTGAAACTCAACATCCTGGAACGGGGAGACCTTTCATGACGAGTCGCGCTGGCTGGCTGCTGTCCATGGCCTTGGTGACGCTTTCACTCGCTCCTGTCGGAGCCCAAGACTTCTCCATCGAAGACGTGATGTCGGCTCCGATGCCATCCGGACTGGTAGCATCACCGGCTGGTGGTGCGGTGGCCTGGGTTCAAACCCAAGGAGGGATCCGGAATTTGTACGTGGCCACGCCCCCGGATTACCAAGGTCGGAAACTCACAGCGTATACCGAGGACGATGGGCATGGCCTGGGTAGCCTCCAGTTCACTGCTGATGGCGCGTTTATTGTCTACTCCCGGGGCGGAGGCCCAAACCGCCAGGGCCAATTCCCCAACCCTCGGAGTTTCATCGAAACCCATTATCTCAACTCCTTCATCATTCCGGTGACCGGAGGAGAACCTCGCCGACTTCCCAACCGGGGGGGTCTGGTCCTGGCGCCGGACGGAGAGACGGCGATCTACTCCAATGAGGGTGCCGTTTTCCGGATCGGACTCACCGAGGAGCCTGGGGCTGAGGCCGGAGGTGAGGGCGAGAATGAACCCGAGCCCGAAAAGCTCTTCCAGGTCCGAAACGGTGCCGGGTCCCTGACATTTTCTCCCGATGGTTCGAAGATCGCATTCGTGAGTGGCCGGGGAGGGCACAGCTTCGTCGGGGTCTGGGCGGAAGGGGAGGATACGGTCCGATGGTTGAGTCCCGGACTCTGGTCCGATGCGATGCCGGCTTGGTCTCCGGACGGGAAAGAGATCGCATTCGGACGAACCATGAACATACCAGGCCTATGGCCCTTTATGCCGGTCCGGGAAACCGTGCCCTTTTCCATTCGGGTGGCAGATGTGGCAACGGGGAAAAGCCGGGAGGTGTTCCGGGCCGACGAGGGGATGGGGAGCAACTTTCACGGGTGGAACTCATCCCGCCAGATCTACTGGGGGGAAGGGGACTACATCGTGTTCCCCTGGGAAAAGAACGGTTGGTTGAATCTCTGGTCGGTGCCGGCGAACGGCGGTGAAGCCATCGCTTTGACACCCGGTGAGTTCGAGGTCCAGTTCGGGTCACTGACCCCCGACCGGCAGTCCCTGGTTTTTGATTCAAACCAGGACGATATCGATCGGAAGCACCTTTGGCAGGTTCCCATCGATGGAAGCCGTCCCCCTCAGAGGATTACCTGGGGAACGGGCATCGAATGGTCCCCGGTCATGACTACAGAGGGTGACCTGGCCTTTCTGGCCTCCGACGGCGTGACCCCGGCCCATGCTGAAATCATGGTGGGTGACGCGGGCCGCCGGGCCCTGGTGGCCGACTGGTTGCCTTCCGACTTCCCGAGGGGTCAACTGGTGCAGCCTGAGCAGGTGATGTTCTCGGCCGCGGACGGCCTCATGATCCATGGTCAACTCTTCCTGCCAGAGGACCTTTCCCCGGGGGAAAAGCGGCCGGCTGTCATCTTCTTCCACGGGGGCTCCCGGAGGCAGATGCTCCTGGGCTTCCATCACAGCGGGTACTACCACAACGCGTATTCCCTGAACCAGTACCTGGCCAACAAAGGCTATGTGGTCCTGACCGTGAACTACCGTTCAGGCATTGGCTACGGCCTCAATTTTCGAGAGGCCCTGGACTACGGAGCCACCGGAGCAAGTGAGTACAACGATGTTGTGGGTGCCGGAGCGTATCTCAGGTCCAGGCCGGACGTCGATCCTGCCCGCATTGGCCTCTGGGGTGGTTCATACGGTGGGTATCTAACAGCCATGGGCCTGGCCAGGGCTTCGGACATGTTCGCAGCGGGTGTGGATGTCCATGGCGTCCACGACTGGAACGTCGTCATCAATGGCTTCCGGCCCGATTACGACAAAGGCCAATGGGATGCATTCTCTGAGCTGGCCTTCGAGTCTTCGCCTCTCTCGGACGTAGACTCCTGGAGGTCTCCGGTTCTACTGATCCACGGGGATGACGATCGGAACGTACCTTTCAGTGAATCCGTGGATTTGGCCTACCATCTGTCCCGGTTAGGGGTGTATTTCGAAGAACTCGTGTTCCCGGATGAGGTCCACGGCTTTCTTTTGCACTCCAACTGGATAGAAGCATTCCGGGCGGCAGATGACTTCTTCCAGAGAATGCTCATGGAAAACCAGGCCCCGAGCTTTTCTCGGGCTTTCCGCTAGATAGGGAA
>CAYOVN010000159.1:1717-7701 GCA_964407425.1 uncultured Gemmatimonadaceae bacterium | reverse complement strand
TGTGTCCCAGAGTACTTCAACCTACCTGAAGGAAGAGATGGGCAACTCCTCGTCCCCTGTGTTCGTCCAGGCCGGTGAGGGGACCGGACTCAGAATAGCCCTTCAGAGGGACGACCACGAGATGGACCGACCGGACTACTAGATGCCGACCCGAAAAACCCCAGACCAAAACCGATCCGCCCCTCCTCCGGTCGAACGGCACCTCCTTCGGGATCCCAACCTGCATCTGATCTTCAGCATCAGCCTTGTGGTGGTCATGGGGGTGTCCTCCCTCACCCCGGTCTTCCCGGCAGTCGTGGAGGCCTTTGGTATCTCCCCGGAACAGGTGGGACTCCTCATTACCCTGTATGCCCTGCCGGGCATCGTCCTCACGCCGGTCTATGGTGTGCTGGCTGATCGGTACGGCAGGAAGCAGGTCCTGGTCCCCGCCCTGATCCTCTTCGCCCTGGCCGGGAGCGCCTGTTCCCTGGCCCGGGATTTCGAGTTGCTCCTGGCCCTTCGTTTCCTCCAGGGAGTTGGCGGCGCCTCGCTGGGCTCCCTCACCGCCACATTGGTGGGTGACCTCTATCAGGGACCCCGCCGGACGGAGGCCATGGGGTACAAGGCTTCGGCTCTGAGCATCAGTTCCGCTGTCCTTCCCACCATCGGCGGTGGGCTGGCCCTGTTCGGGTGGTACGTCCCCTTCGCTCTCCCCATCGTGGGCCTGGTGGTGGCTGGAGCCGTCCTCTTCCTTCTGGAGCTGGATCCGCCGAAAGCCCAGGCGAGCTTCACCGCGTATCTGGGGGATGCCTGGGCCGGAATGAAAACCCCCAGGGTCATGGGTCTCTACCTGGCGACCCTTCTCTCCTTCGTGGTCCTCTATGGGGCCTACATGACCTTCATCCCCCTTCACCTCTCGGGCCGATTCGGGTCCTCACCCCCGGCCATCGGCCTGGTCATGACGTTGGGATCGTTGGCCACGGCGGTCACGGCCTCCCGCCTCGGATTCCTCAGCAAGTTCGTGTCGCCGGACCGGCTTCTCCCGGTGGCCTTCCTGCTCTTCGCCCTTTCGTTTCTCATGATCCCTTTGGCGCCGAGCTACTGGTGGGTGGTCCTGGCCGTGGGGGTTTTCGGGGTGGGCCAGGCGTGGAACTACGCGGTGGTTCTCACTCTGCTGGCCGGCGAGGCCCCGGAGGAACACCGAGCCGTCTTCATGGGGGTGAACGGAATGGTGATCCGGATCGGACAGGCCATGGGGCCCCTTGTCATGGCGGTCGTTTTTGCCGTCCGGGGAATGACCGGGGTGTTTTTCACGGCGGCGGCCGTGTGCGTGGTCGTCTTCGCCGTTCTCCCGTTCCTCCTACGGAGAAGCAGGTCGGAGAAGGCGCCCGCCAGCTAGCTTTCTTTCGTCAGTCGGCCTTAAGCATCCGTCACCTTACTTCCGAGTCCGTGATGGCTGCATAGGTCAACTGCCGGGACAACGATCTCACGTCGGGCCGCCCGCCCCCGAACTGCTGGATCATGCCGACGAAGACCAGGTCCTGGACGGGATCGATCCAGAACCAGGTGCCGGCTGCCCCACCCCAGGAGTACTCCCCGACGGAGCCGCCCCCCGCTGCCATCTGGTCCAACACCACGCTGAAGTCGAGGCCGAACCCGACCCCGGGACGATACTCCCCCATCTCCCGAGGGAGATGATTGGTCCTCATCATGTCCACCGTCGTTGGCGAGAGCAGCCGGACACCATCGAGTTCACCCCCGTTCAGCAGCATCTGACAGAAGCGCATGTAGTCCATGGTGGTGGAAACGAGGCCTCCTCCACCGGAGAATAAGGTGGCCGGATCCAGGAACGGTCTGGGCCCATCGGAGGCATCGGGGGGCGGCGGGGCCACCAGAGCCCCACCTTCGTCATAGCCGTAGACCTGGGCGAATCTAATGTGGTTCTCTGAGGGGACGTGGAAGCCCGTATCCACCATCCCCAGGGGATCGAAGATCCGTTCCTGGAGAAACTGGTCGAAGGGTTGGCCCGAGAGAACCTCCACCAGGTATCCCTGAACGTCCACGGCGATGCTGTAGCTCCATCGGGACCCGGGCTGCTGGCGAAGGGGGAGCTCAGCCAGCTTGTCGATCATGTCCTTCAGCGTTCCCCTGGAATCCAGGACCCCCTCCCGCTGGTAGAGCCGATCCGCAGGGTGGGGATCGCCGATGCCGTAGGCCAGCCCGGCCGTGTGCGTCATGAGCTCACGAATGGTCATGGCGTGGTTCGCATCCTCCAAAACCGGGCCGTCCGTCCCCCAACTGGCCGCCACCTGGAGGTCAGCGAACTCCGGGATGTACCGTCGAACCGGGTCGTTGAGCCGGAACTTCCCCTCCTCGTACAGCATCATGAGGGCAACGCCGGCGATGGGTTTCGACATGGAGTAGATGCGGAAGATGGCGTCCTCGTTCATGGGGTCATCGGCTTCCATGTCCCGGTACCCGTAGGTCTGGAAGTCGGCGATGCGCCCGTGGCGGGCGATCATCGTTGTGATTCCTGCCAACTGGCCCTCATCCACCAACCCCTGCATGGCATCGTGCAGCCGGGCGAGGCGCTCCGACGACATGCCCGTGGCCTCGGGGGTAGCCATGGCCAGGTTCCGGGAGGACGCCCCGGCCCGGTTCCCCGAAGACGGGGGCTCGCATCCCGATGCGACCATCGTGATCGTGAGGGCGAAAACCAGAGCTGCAGCACGAGTCACCTTCGTCTTCATGGGGCCTCCCGGCCGCTGGGGGTAATGGTGGCGATGGCTCATTCTACGGAGTGGGAGGGGGCGGGGGCTACGGCCAGGGGGGTGGAAGAGAGCCATCGTTTATCAGCATTTCCCTCGGGCCCCTCCACCGCCCCATGGATAACCCCCCGGGAAACCAAAGCTTGCCCGGGGTATGACCCTCCCTCATTCTTCCACGAAAGCCGTTCTGGTGGACCCTTGGCCTAGGATACCTGGTATGAAATAGGGCCCCGAACGTTTCGCGAACTCCGGGATGGAAGCGCGCTTCCCTATGCTGAAACTTCAGACATTGGGATCACTGTCTCTTCAGGACGGAGAAGGGAACGAGGTTTCCTCGGTCCTATCCCAGCCGAAGCGGCTCGCGCTGTTCATCTATCTCGCGCTTGCCCGGCCCCGGGGTACCCACCGGAGAGATCATCTCCTGACCCTCTTCTGGCCCGAGCGCAGGGACTCCCAGGCCCGAAACTCACTCTCCCAGAGCCTCTCCTTCCTTCGGCAACAGCTGCCTGAACCGGTCATACCCTCCGGCGGAGGGGAGGCGGTTGGGCTGGAGGCCGAATCAGTCGACGCCGACGTGGATTCCTTCGAGGCCGCCATCGAGGCCGGGCGTTGGGTGGATGCCCTGGACCTCTACCGAGGGGACTTCCTGCGAGGGTTTCATATAGGAGACGCTTGGGGATTCGAGGACTGGGTGGAGACCGAGCGGGAGCGCCTGCGGGAAATGGCGGCTGGGGCGGCATGGTCCCTGGCCCACGAACAGGTCAGCCGCGGAGCCCTCGTCGAAGGGGAGAGAACGGCCCAGAAAGCCCTGGGTTTGGTCTGGTCCGATGAAACCCCTCTCCGGAAATTCATCGAGGCCTTGGCCAGGGAAGGTGATCGGTCCGCTGCCCTCAAGCTGTACGAGAAATTCTGTTGTCGTTTGAGGGACGAGTTGGACCTGGAGCCGTCGGCCCAAACCGAGGCAACAGCTGACGCCATTCGGAACGGATCCGCGGGGGAGGCAGCTTCGGCGGGCCCCCCACCTGAAGAGGGAGGCCCTCCGTCGACCAGGGCCCTGGAGACGGTCGGGAAACGAAGCTCCCTTCTCCCCTGGGTGGCTGCCGCCGCCGTGGCCTTGGTGGTTTGGGGCTACTCAGCCTGGAAAAGGGGCGCCGCTCCGGAGTTGGACAGTCATCTCGTGGTGGTGGCCCCCTTCGAAAACCGGACAGGGGAACCAGAACTCGAGGAGTGGGCCGTCGTGTCCGCCGAATGGGTGGCCGAGGCCGTCCAACAGGTGGAGGGGGTTGATCTCCTACCACTCGGTGACACCAGGCAGATCGTCGCGGCTCTGGATGAGGAGGGATCGGTCGGTCATTTGAGGGGGTTGGCGGAACGAACGGGGGCTGGTTGGGTGGTTTCCGGAATCTTGGTTGATCCAGGGGATTCCCTGGAGTTCCGGGTGGAGATCATCGACGCAGCTCGATGGGCCAGAAACCAAGCGGTTAATTTCGCCGGCCCAAAAGAGGATCCCCGGGAGGCCATCCGTGAGCTGGCGAGGCGGGTCAGTGGTGCCTTGGCGTATCAGTTCGATCCAACCATGGAGGACATTGAGCGGGGGGGACAGGTCCTACCGATGCCCCCGACGATCGAAGCGTTTCGGGAGCATCGTTTGGGCTATGAGGCCTTCGACAGGGAGGACTGGGAGGCTTCTCACCGCCACCACCTTGCTGCCTACGATCTGGACACCATGCTGGTCCGAGCCGTGGTTGCGGCGGCCTATGTGACGCCGGACCACGGGGTGAAGGACTCTCTGGCGACTTTCGCGAATCAGCGGCGCCATATGCTCTCCCTGAGGGGCCTACACGACCTGGACATCCTCCTGGCGTTGGTCAAGCATGACCTGCAGGGTGTTCTCCGGGTGATGCGCCAGAACGCCGGTATGAACAGGACCGGGTACAGTGCTGTTACCCATGCCTGGGCGGCGCTCGCTGTGAACCTACCCGGCGAGGCCGTCGAAGCGTTGAGCCACTACGATCCTTACCCAGAGTGGCGGCAGGTAGGTTCCCATCCGTATTGGGATTATCTCACGCAGGCCTTCCACATGCTCGAGGACTACGATGCCGAACTGGAAGCGGCTCGAGCCGGCCGGGGGATGTATCCTATGCGCCCCGATCTCATGGCTGCCGAGGTCAGGAGCCTGGTCGCCTTGGGCCGGGTCGAAGAGGTGTTGGAGCTCGTGCATGGGGCTTCGGCCCTTCCCCAGAGTCCGCCCCTGGTAATGCAAACCGCTGGCGAAGAGTTGCGGGCCCACGGTTTTCGCCAGGCGTCCATCGAGGTCTTCGAGGTGGCCGTCGAAGTCCTGGTGGGTCAGGTGGGGGGAGAGGCGAACCTACGCTCGTACTCACCGGGGGATAAAGTGCCCCCGCTCTCCCACAGGCTCGACCTGGCGAAAGCTCTGTATGGTGCCGAGAGGTTCGATGAGGCCCAGGGCGTGGCCCTCCCTCTGGTCGGAGAGTCGACGGAGGGCTTGTTTGCGTTGGGTTTGGTGGGGGCTGCGGCGGCCCGGTTGGGGGATCGCGAGCTGGCCAACGAGACCGATGGCCGCCTGGCCGCCATCTCCCGTCCGGGCCGGCCATGGGAATCTCTCTACCTGAGGGCCCGTATTGCCGCGGTCCTCGGAGAACCCGAAGAGGCGATGAGGCACCTTCGTGAAGCCGTCGCCAGTGGCCTCCGCCATGGGGATTCGATCCATCGGGAGATGGATTTCGAGTCGCTTCGGGACCGGATGGACTACCAGGCGCTGGTGCGACCGAAGGGCTGATCGGCCTCCTCACCCGTGATTATTCCTTGCTCCGGGGCCGGAATCCACTCCATTCTTCATCGAATGGCCGGTCTGGCTGGCCCGGAGCCGAGATGCCCGGGGCCAAGCGGTCGCACCGGTACCCTACTCCGACGTAGAAGAAAATGCGCATTCTCCCATGCTGACCCTTCAGACATTGGGATCACTTTCCCTTCGGGACGCGGATGGGAACGAGGCTTCGGCCGTCCTTTCCCAACCGAAGCGGTTCGCGCTTTTTATCTACCTTTCCCTCGCCCGGCCTTTTGGCAACCACCGAAGAGATACTCTTCTGACCCTGTTCTGGCCTGAGCGGCCCGACACACAGGCCCGGAATGCCCTCTCTCAGAGCCTCTCCTTCCTACGTCGACATCTGCCTGAACCGGCCATTTCCACGCTAGGTGCGGATGAGGTTGGTCTGG
>CAYOVN010000159.1:0-1617 GCA_964407425.1 uncultured Gemmatimonadaceae bacterium | reverse complement strand
CGACATCTGCCTGAACCGGCCATTTCCACGCTAGGTGCGGATGAGGTTGGTCTGGAGCCGGGATCCATTAGCTCCGATGTCGAGGCGTTCGAAGCCGCCATCGAAGCCGACCGTTGGAGGGAGGCCCTCGATCTCTACCAGGGAGATTTCCTGGCAGGGTTCCACGTGGGGGAGGCATGGGGGTTCGAGGACTGGGTAGAGACCGAACGGGTGCGCCTCCGAGAGATGGCAGCCGGGGCGGCCTGGTCTCTGGCTCACGAGCAGGTAAGTCGCGGGGACCCGGTGGAGGGGGAGCGAACCGCTCAGAAGGCACTCGGTTTGATTTGGACCGACGAGACCCCCCTCCGAAAGTTCATCGAGGAATTGGCCAAAGCCGGTGACGGGGCCGCAGCCCTGAATTTGTACGAAAAGTTCTGTAGTCGGTTGAGAAAAGAGTTGGAGCTGGAGCCATCGGCCCAGACCGAGGCGGTAGCGGTGGCCATCCGGAACGGGGACCTGAGGGATGCGGTTTCGGCCGAGGCCTCGGCAGCCGCACCCGCACCCGCCATTGAGGAAACCTCCCAGCCTTCCCTCCATGGCTCCGCCCCTCCTCCATCCGGGCCTCCGGAGACGGGCAGGAAAAGAAGGATCCCACTGATGCTAATGGCGGTTATGGCCATCACGGCCATCGCCATCTTCGCCTATGCCACCACCCTGGGAGACAACCCCCCAGAGCCGGTTAACAATCGGGTCGTGGTGCCCCCTTTGGAAAACCGGACAGGGGATCCCGAGTTCGACGAAACGGCGATCATGCTGGCCGAGTGGATCGGGGACGCCGCCACGCAGGTGAGTGGGGTGGATCTTGTCCCGGTCACCTACGCGAGACAGTACGCTTCCGAGGCTGAGTCTGGCGGATCGAAAGGCGTCCTGCAAGCGGTGGCCGAACGCACCCAGGCGGGTTGGGTGATTGGGGGGGGTATCTCCGACCTGGGCGACTCCCTGGAGCTCCGTGCGAACGTCCTCAACATGGGCCTCGGCAGGGAGGAGCAATCCGTCGTAGAAGTCGCCCCGAAAAGCGCTCCCCACGAAACCTACCGGGTTTTCGTCGAGCGGGTGGCCGGAGCCCTGGCCTACGAGTTCGATCCATTCATGGAGGAAGAGGAAGCGGGCTCTCAACCGTTGCTGGCTGTCCCCACCTATGAAGCCTACCGGGAGTACCGGCTAGGTTACTCAGCGTACAACCACCATGATAAACCCGCCTCCTTCGAACACAACATGGCTGCCTACGCGCTGGACAGTACGCTCGTTCGGGCCGTCATTGCGGCCGCCTTCATGGCTCCAGACAGAGCAACAACGGACTCTCTGGCTGAACTCGCCCTTCGCCGCCAGGACCTTTTGTCGCGAACGGCAAAGCTGGGTCTGGTCAACCTGGTGGCATATCTGGCCAACGATCGTTTGGGTCAACTAAACTCCGAACGGGAATTGGCAGCCCTCAGGCCCAATGGGTTTCCCTCCCTGATCCATGGGATGTTCGCGCTCAACCTCAATCTTCCGAGAGAAGCATTGGAGGCCATTCTCTGCTACGACCCTTCGTTGGCATGGCGCCGAGAGGAAGCCCACCTTTATTGATGGGAGCTT
>CAYOVN010000158.1:0-7759 GCA_964407425.1 uncultured Gemmatimonadaceae bacterium | reverse complement strand
CCTGACGGCTCTCGTTTCCGTCGTTGTGACAGGATCGATCGGCCAAATCAGTCCCCGAACGGCCCTCTTTCTGGCGATGGGATTCGGTGGCGTCTGCGCCCTGTTCAATCTCCGCCGGGGGCCGGCCCAAAGATCAGCCAACGGCGATTTCCTCCCCCCTGACTCAGCCTAACAATCAGGTAGGTTGGCAAGGTTGTTCCCGGAAAACACGTCCTTGGTGCTGACGAGCCTCACGGTACCACCCTCATCCACCAGCCGGATATCGGATTCCCAAGAATCTTCCCGGACGTAGTACCTGCTAACCCCCGCTCGTATTCTGGATTCCACCTCCTCAGCCGTTTGGTATCCCATGGACGGCCCGAAGAGGCCAATGATCCGCCTTCCCCCGTCGGCCTTCCGGCTCCGCGTGATTTTCGACCTTGGCATCTGATTCCTTTCCCGTCTCGGCGTACCACTCTTTAGACGTTCATCGTCCCGAAAGCGCGGTGTGAGGACGGCGAAGTATGGAAACGGGTGGGGGGATGCCACGGTTTTGCCTTCGGACTCGTCAAGGGAATAGGAACCGAGAACTAGGAGTATACCTGATGTTCCTATTCAAAGAGTCCGATGTGAGGTCAGCTCCATGCCGAGCCAACTCGCTCGGTTGGGGAGTGCCCGCACTTTCGATTCCCCAGATCGATGGATAGGGAAGGCTCTGGATCGGTGTTGGGGCGAAGCGCCGGTTTCGACTCTCGGCATTCCCGAGTGCCCGTGAATCCCAGGGGGTGGAGGTTTTCGCTTTCTCTCAACCTGTCGCCCCGCGGGGCCGGTCTGAACTTCTTGAGCCGTGATCGTTCACACAGTAAGGAGGGAACAGAAATGAGACCGTGGACCAGAATCATCGTGATGGCAGCATCTCTAGTCATCATTGCCCTCGCCGGGGGCCCCAACAGCGCAGCTGGAGGTAATCAGTGTCATGTCTGCGTCGGCACCTGCAGCGAAATGATGGGGGCTATTGATTGCGCGACCCATTGTGAGGAAGAGCCGTTTGACTCTTGCCATGTGGATACCTTCGATTGGTGCCCAGAACCTTGGCAGAACGAAATCGTTCTGTGTTGGGATGAAGAAAGCTAGGATTGAGTGAGGAGTTCCGGGTCATGTCGCAGAGGGTCCTCGAGATGGTCGTTCCTGACCGGCAGGGGCGACCATCCGTTGATCCATAGAGGGAAGGGTCGATGAATAGACAAGATGGTGGTTCGAGACGCACAACGGTGGCAGACCTAGCCACCTTAGTGGTGGCCCTCTCGGCCGTGACCATGGTTGGGATGACGGCTTGGAGTCAGTTCCGGGGTCCCCCTGATCAGATTTCTCTGGAGGACCGTGAGATCGCCAACTGGACTGAGGTGGCCGAGGCCGGGCATCGCAGGGGACCTGACGATGCCCCCATAACCATCGTCGTGTTCAGCGATTACGAATGCCCGTTTTGCAGGACTTTAGCAGGCCCTCTTCAAGCCATTACAGAAGCCTATCCACTTGAGGTCGCTGTCGTCCACCGGCACTTTCCCCTAGAGAGTCATCCGAACGCCTACCAAGCCGCGAGGTTCGCTGAGTGTGGGGCCGAACAGGACAGAGGTCACGAGGTTCATCGACTCCTCTTTCAGGCAGTCTCTCTTACCGGCCTGGAGGCGGGGATGGTAGCCACCATGGCCCAGGTCCCGGACACCACCCGATTCCTGGACTGCGCCCGCAGGACCGAGCCAGTCGCAGCCATCGAGGAGGATCTTAGGGTGGCGAAGAACCTTGGGATCAACAGCGTTCCAACCATTATCTTCGATGGGACCTGGCTTGGTGTACCGCCCGACTCGGCGAGACTCTTCTCCCTGGTGGAGGAGGGTCTTCTGGAACGGTGAACCCTCATATGGTCTTCAGGAGGATGGTCATGACAGGAAGAAGGCGGGAGCAGCCCTCGCGGAGGAGGCATATGGGACTCGCGTCCCTCTCGGCCGTCGTTCTCTTCGTCGGGGCCCCAATCGAGGAAGAGGGACGATCCACACCCTTTCCAATCGGGGTAGAGGAGGAGGCTCCTTCCCCGGATGACCACAATCCCCACCAACAGGCCACTCCCCGTTGGCGTTTGGATCCGGTTCCGGAGGTTTCCATAGGAATGGCCGATGGGCCAGAGGAATACCTGCTCTATCGGGTGCTTGATGCGACCATCCTCACGGATGGGACAATCGTGGCGGGGATGTATTCTCGGGAGTTATTCGAGCTCCGCTACTATGACCGAGATGGAACCTATATCACCTCAGCCGGCCGCTATGGTGGCGGACCCTTCGAGGTCGGCCCGCTGGGCTTTCTCTCTCTTGAACGCCTGTCAGGGGACTCCATCATGGTAGTAGGCCGTGATCCGCGATACTCTGTGTTCGGCCCCAGGGGAGAGTCTGTGCGCGAAGGCCGCCTTACACTGACGCACGGGCATATACCCTCGAACCTAGTGGATGACGGTCACCTGGGGCTTTGGTTTGAGCCTGCAACTGTAAAGAATCTAAGGACCCCCCAGCCTTCCGTCGGCGAGTTTTCGTTTTTCATCTACGATCTGGCGGATGGGACGACCGAGGCCGTCGGCTCCAAGCGCTACCGGCGCTCTCCTTTTCATGACACGGGATTACTCCTACGCCTTCCCTTCGAGCCGCTTGTCTATTGGGTCGCAGCGGGTGGGCGATTTTGGTTTGGCAATTCCGGGGAGGCCGAGATAAGGGGCGTATCCCCAGGGGGTGGGGAGGAAACGGCAGTAATCAGTCTTGGTTGGTCCCCTCGGAAGGTTCGTCGGGAGGACGAGCGCACGTGGAAGAGGCTTGATCTCCGGAAAGCCCGCAAAGAAACGGATAGAGGGCATTACGCGGCCCACCATCGGCGTTTGGACTTTCCCGAGAATATTCCCCTCTTCCAGGACCTCAGTGTGGACGCGTTGGGGAACGTCTGGGTTCTGAGGTACGAACTACCCTGGTCTGAGGAGGACTACTCCTGGGAGGTCTTCGATCCCGGCGGGGCCAAAGTGGCAGAGGCTTCAATCCCCTTCGAAGTCCTCGGCGATTGGTTGCGGGCTCAACGGGCTATCATGTTCAGCCCGATCAAGGAAATCGGGGAGGACTACGTCCTTATCCGCCAGATTGATGAACTCGGTGTGGAGCGGGTGAGTAGGTTCCGACTGGTGAAGGACGGGACAATCGGTGGTGATCCCCGAGCTCCGCGAAAACCCCATCCGGCAAACCAGGGTTGACGTTTCGGCTTCCATCAACGGATCGTGGAGTCATGATTTCCTGGCTCCTTCTGGCTTTCCGGGCCGTCCCCGGTCGCAGGAGACGTCACCCTCGGCAAGCCCGGCCCACGCCCCGTATGCGACTCAAAAAGCCCCGAGAATCCATGCGGATGGAGTCTTCGCGGAGCACGAGGGTAGGCGGGGGGCAATACCGAGAGCCAGGGGATGCCACGGTTTGGGCCTGGGTCACGTCATTAATGTAAGCAACCAATAATCGCCACGTCCTTCGCAGCTGCCCGAAGGGAGAAGAGGGTGAGCCCGTGATAAGATTCCAGCAGCCTTCGAGAAATGGTGGGATGAAGTTCCCTGGCCCGGGGGCAACGTTGTTCATTGGCATGTGCCTTCTTGAGGCATTCCAGCCCATCCCCGCTGTGCCTCAAGACACCGTACCGGTGCGAAACCCACCCACCTGCGAAGGTTGCCAAGTCGTTCTCGAGCATGTGGTTACCCTCGGGGAAAGGGAGGGGCCAGGGCGGGTAGGGCGGCCGTCCGCGATGGCGGTCGACTCCTCGGGAAGATATTACGTGGCACATGGGGACGGCGGGTTCGCAGCGACCCGGATTTGGGTTTTCGACAAGGATGGGGCATTCCTCAGAACTATCGGTCGGGATGGCGACGGCCCAGGGGAGTACCGGCTGATCAGCAGGATTGATTGTCTTGCTGGAGATACACTTGTGGTGTTCGATACTCGGCTTCGCAGGCGTACCACCCTTGCCCCAGACGACTCCGTCATCGCCACCCAGCCATACCAGGTCAGCGGGTTCATGAACAGCAGTTTCCTCCTGGACGGCCGGATGGTGGTGAACGAGCACCAGCGGACGCCAGCGGGCGCCGGATACCCCCTCCAAGTCGTTGACCGGGAGGGCCAAATTGTCCGGCCGTTGGGTTCCGTTCGACCAGAGTACCGGCTGGGCGAACCATATAAGTACCAGCGGCCAACGTCAGTGGGTGCTGACGGAGCCACGGTCTGGACGATCGGTCGTGGGGACTACCTGATGGAGCTTTGGGACACGACCGGAAACCGACTCGCGGCGCTCCAAAGGGAGGTGGAGTGGTTCGAGCCGTATGTCCTTGGCCGTGACATCACTCCGAACGGACCTCCCCCCCTCCCGGCAGTAGGCCTGTTCTCGGCCGATGGCGCTGGACGGCTCTGGGTGGCGGTCAGGGTCCCGTCCGACAACTGGCGTGCCGTGATGCTGGCTGATCCAGACTGGGAGTACAACTGGGGAACGGTCCAGAAGATGAGAGACTGGATCCTGGAGGTAGTGGACGCTGGCACAGGGGATCTGATTGTGTCTCAGGATCTTCCAGACATTGAGGCCACCTTGTTCCTTGGTGAGGATCTCCTTGTCGCATACCGTGAGGACGAGATGGGATATCCCTTCCTGGACCTCCTCCGGCTCCGAATCGCTCCCACCACGTCGAATCCACTCCATGAAGAAAGGAAGCAAGAATGAACGGACTGAGATTCAGCTTGAGGATGGTCCCGGTGGCTGCAGGGATCGGGTTGAGCCTATTCCTTCTCACCGGCTGGATCGGCCACGCGCCTGGACAGGCAGGAGATGATTTGCGCCTTATTGTCCTTGAGGGAGGTGTTGATCCGGAATGTACTGCGGAGTGCTCCGAGGCGGCCTGCCCTCTACCTACTGGGAACTCCCATGAGTGGGTCAATATCGCCGGCAACGGTTGGTTACCTGGGGTGAACTCCCACCCTTGCCTCACATATGAAAAGAGCTGTGAGGAGGACGAACACGAATCGTGTGACCCAGGTGAGGAGGAGGAAGATGGTCTAGAGGCCGTCCTCGCAAACTTACCTACCTCCCCCGGCCCGAGCATCCGCCGTTTCCTCGACCGAAACCCAACGCGAGCGAAGTGGAACTCTCATCGTCAGTCGATTCAGCTGGTTGGGTGCGGAGGGACAATTCGGGGAAGCATCATTCTCACTGAGGCCCAGGCAGCCGCCCTGAACGACGACTGATTAGGCTTTCTCCTTTCCCGACAATGAAGGTTCGTGGCTTTCTTTGGACCTGACATAGCGCCACGATCGTGTTTCGGAGGGGTGAAATACACAAGACTGTTTCGAGGACACGGACGCGATAGAACGGATATGGCACCGGGTAGGGCATAGAAAGAGCTGGATCTCTATATTCACAACACGGACACCTTTTTTGGGAACCCAATCTCCGGAAAATCAAAATGAGCCTTCATCACTTCGTTCTCCTCGCAATCCCACTCCCCTGGTTATTTCCCTTCACCATTTGTGCCCAGGAGGTGCAAAGGATTCCAGATGAAGTAGCGTGCTCAGCGTGTGAAATAACACTCGAACATGTTCTGACTCTCGGGGAGAGAGAGGGGCCCGGTCGGGTGATGCGACCACATGCCATCGTAAGGGACTCCAAGGGGAACTACCTTGTGGCCCACGGAGACGGTGCCGGGGCCGCCAAGGCTATTTGGGTTTTTGATCGGGACGGCGCCTTTGTACGCACCGTAGGCCAGGAGGGGGAGGGGCCCGGGGAATACCGGGGAATCGGGCGAATCGAGGTGCTCCCTGGTGACACGCTCTGGATATATGATCGAGTCCTTCGGCGACGGACCACCCTCTCCCCGAATTTCGACGTCATTGCAACCCAGTCATACGAGACCGGGAGTTTCTTCCACAGCGTCCTTCTCCCCGATGGAAGAATCGTCGTCAACGAACACCTTCGGAGTCCGGAGAGGGTTGGGTATCCCCTCCAACTGGTAGGAACGGACGGACGCATCGTTCGGTCTTTCGGAGCGACTGATCCCGAATACCGACGGCGGCAACCGGTCCGGTTCAATCGGATGTTGTTCCCCGGTCCGGACAATGAAACGGTCTGGTCCGTTGGTCGAGGCGATTATCTCCTCGAACTCTGGGATACAACAGGGACCCGAAAGGCAGCCCTAAAACGGGAAGCGGATTGGTTTGTACCCTTCGTCGCGGACGGAGAAATCACGCCCTCCGGCCCGCCACCCCCGACTTGGCTTCGCCTCGTCAAGGATCGGAGCCAACACGAAGTATGGGTAATTGCCACGGCTCCAAAAGCCAATTGGAGGGAAGTTGCCTCAGAATACCCGAACATCGGCTCAAACCTGACCGCCATCTACCAACTCTATGACTCGATCATTGAGCTACTTGACCTTTCCCAGGGGAGGCTGGTTGCGTCACAGCTCCTCCATGATATCGAGTTCTCTAGCTTTCTTGGGAATGATCACCTGGTGAGCTATCGGGAAGACGAGGACGGCTATCCGTTCTTGGACATCTGGCGGTTGTCTCTGGCCCCCCCAACAACTGAATCCTCAGATGGCCTTGTTGCACGGCCCGGAGGAATGGACGTATCCCCCGTCCCCCGAGCCGGGATCACTCCACTTGGTAGCTATCCGGCATCCCCAGAAGGGTCATCGTATTGAGGATTATGCTCGCGAGCTGCACCTCCATACGCTGTCCTTCCAGGGTTCGACTTCTCATACCTCGACCGATGATCGTCTTGTATCGGTACATGGTGTTCTCGACCATGCTTCGCTTGCTGTAGCCTGAGGACGTGTGCCACTCGCGCCGTCCGAGTTCTCGGATCGAGCGAATGTTGAGGTCCCTCTCCCGGAGCGCAGCCGAAGGCTTTGCGCTGAGTCGGGCATCGCGCCCAGGTGGAATGAGCACCCGCACGGCTCGTGCTCTGTTTCGCCCATGGGCAGCTTCGTAAACGGCCATCGTGTCGTATGCGCCGTCCGCAGAAACGGAAGCAATAGGGTCAGAGATCTGCTCAAGCAGTCCAGGGACCGGGGTGCAATCATGTGTCCGGCGAGGCGTCAGATCCGATGCGATGATCTCACCTGTATCGGCATCGACGGCAAGATGCAGCTTGCGCCAAGCCCTTCTCTTTGGCGGCTTTCGCAGGTGTCCAACGTGAATCCTGAGTCCCGTGCTGTCGATGAGCAGATGGATCGGTCGATCCGTGGCAAGCCTGCGAAACCGAATGTTGTCGAGCTTCTTCAGGCGCCGAGACAGGGTGGTGTGATCCGGGATCGGCAGCTCGACCTCGAGCAGTTGGGCCAGCGAACGCAGGAAGCCCTCGGTTTGGCGAAGGGGGAGATGGAAGACCATGCGGATCGTTAGGGCGGCCTCGATCGCGATGTCCGCGTAGGTACGCTGGCCGCCTGGCTTGCCGCTGGCCGGAGCCCGCCAGGCATTGAGCGCAGCATCCGAAAGCCAGACGGTCACGTCGCCACGACGCCGAAGGCCGGCCTCGTACTCCGGCCAATTCCGTACCCGATACTGTGACTTCGCGTATTTGTACTGGGTTCTCTTCGGGTATTTCATTGGTGGCGGCTCCCGGGTAGTTGGCTTCGCGTCTCTCGGAAGCTACACTCACGAGCCATGCACCAACGCCGCCGCCCTTCTGGCCAGAATCTACGAGGTCTTCCCTCTGATCTGCCCCGCCTGCG
>CAYOVN010000157.1:0-7805 GCA_964407425.1 uncultured Gemmatimonadaceae bacterium | reverse complement strand
CGGCTCCTTCATGCACCCAGGGAGGAAGCGAATGAAGGAGAAGGGGGCCCCGAGGAGGAGGTCTCGGAAGAGGAGGGACCCCGGACCCGGGACAACCCCGGGACTACCCTGGTTCTGAGGGACCTTGGTTCCGGCGTCGAAACGGAGATTCCCCATGTCGCTCGATTTGCCTTCGACGATTCCGGCGATTGGATCGCCTATGTGGTGGCAGAACCCCAGGGTGAAGGGGACGGAATCTTCGTGACGCGGCTGGACAACGACTCCGATCCGGTGGAGCTGGGTGCCGGCCCCTATTCCCGGATCGAATCCATGACCTGGTGGGAACAGGGTGCCCAACTGGCTTGGGTAATGGCGGAGGAGGATGAAAAGGGGGAGCCCGGTCCCGGGAGTCTGCACTTCTGGGATGGGGAAGGTCCGTCAACGGCATTGTCCCCGGAGGCGCTGGCCGAAGGGTGGATCTTACCAGCGGCCAACGACCTGAACTGGAGCCGGGACGGAGAGAGGCTCTTTTATGGTGCCCGCCCCATGAACCAGGCCGAGAGGGAGAGGATTGGAGGAGAGGCGGAGGCCGATGTGGAGGGGCCCTTCGACGCTTTTGATCTCGAGGCGATCCTGGACGGAAGGGAGGTCGATGTCTGGCACACCGAGGACCCCCTTATCAATTCCAACCAGAAGCTGGTCTGGAACCGGACCCAGAATCGGACTTTTGTCGGGGTCTACCACATGGGAACCGGCCGGGCCCAACAGCTCGGTGACAGCCTGGTCCAACTTCAGGGCCTTCCTGAGAACCCCGGTTGGGCTCTCGGAACCTCGGATGTCAGGTACCTGAAGGAGAGGACGTGGACCGGCGGATTCGAGGATATCTACCTGGTGGATCTGGACTCTGGGGAACGGACTCTGATCACGGAGGGGGTCGGCGGGGGAGGTTCAGCCGCGAACTCATGGATCGGGGTTTCCGGTCCCTCCTTGAGTCAGTCGCCAGGGGGTCGGTATGTCGTGTGGTTCAACAAAGATCATTGGCACCTCTATGATGCCGAGGATGGGAGTACCCGGACCCTGACCGAGGGGATGGACGGACCCTTCTTCGATGTCGACCATGACTTTCCGAATCCCAGGGGAGGCCACGGCATGGGGGGCTGGTTGCAGGGAGATCAAGCCGTCCTGATTCATGACAAATATGACGTTTGGAAGTTCCCGACCGAGGGAGGGTCCCCGGTCAACCTCACCGGAGGGAGGGGTCGGAGCGGGAATCTGGTCCTCAGAATCCTGAGGATCGATCCCGATCAGATGGCTTTTCCCTCATCTGCTGACGTCCACTTGGCCTCGTTCGATGAAACGGACAAGAGCTTCGGGTTCTTTCGAACCAATCTGGCCGAGGGAGGGCTGGTGCCCCTGCTGGATCAGGAAAAGAAATTCCGGTTTCTGGCCAAGGCCGATGATGCTGATCGAGTCCTGTTCGTCCGGGAGGACTACGACGAGTTCCCGGATGTCTGGGTGGGCGATCTCTCTTTCGGGTCCTCACGGAAAGTCTCCGACGTCAACCCGGGGCTTCTGGACCGGTTCGACTGGGGGACTTCAGAGCTGGTGGACTGGACCTCCGACGACGGTGTGCCCCTTCAGGGCGTGGTGATCAAGCCCTCGAACTACGATCCTGAAAAGCGCTACCCGGTTCTGACGTATTTCTATCGGTTTTTTTCACAACGTCTCCATGAGTTCAACGCTCCTCTGGTCAACCATCGGCCTAGCTTCCCCATCTATGCATCCGACGGATATGTGGTATTCCTTCCCGACGTCCGTTTCGAGGTGGGTCGGCCAGGGATGTCTTCCCTGAAGAGCGTGGTTCCTGGAATGAAGAAGCTGGTGGAGATGGGGCTGGCAGACCCGGACGCCCTGGGGCTTCACGGCCACTCATGGAGCGGGTACACGACGGCTTATATCGTCACCCAAACCAATATCTTCGCTGCAGCTGTTGCGGGGGCCCCGGTATCGAACATGACCAGCGCCTACGGTGGAATTCGATGGGGGACCGGCCTGGCTCGGCAATTCCAGTACGAAGCGGGACAGAGCCGACTATCGGGCAGCTTGTGGGAAGCCCGACCCGAATACATCGAAAACTCGCCTTTGTTCTATGCGGATCGGGTGGAAACCCCACTGGTCCTCATGCATGGGGATGAGGATGAAGCGGTTCCGTGGTATCAGAGTATCGAGTTCTACCTAGCTCTCAGACGGACGGGGAAACACGCCGTGTTCCTCCAGTACCGGGGAGAACCCCACCACCCACAGAAGTACCCCAACAAGCTGGACTACTCCATCAAGATGAAGGAGTTCTTCGATCACCATCTCAAAGGGGCGCCGGCCCCGGAATGGTGGTCGAAGGGTGTGCCGTATTCAGGGAGGTAAGGGCTTCGCCCCCGACAAAGGGGAAAGCGGTTCGGAGGGCCCGGCAAGTTTCAGTCGCCGGGCCCTCCTTTTCCTTCCCGGGCCCTTCCTCGTCGAAACCGGCCTTTGGTTCCTTAGATGAGAAGGCTGAGGCCGGCGGCGGCGGCGGAGAGACCGATCAGCCCCAGTATTGCCGGGTGAGCCCACAACGGCCGGAGAACCCTCTGCACCTCTCGGGCCCGGTGGGTGTTCAGGGAGATGGCCATACGTCCCTCAGAGTCCTTCACGCCCTCGATCAGTCGGTCCTTCAGAAGGACGTTGATGGTCTGTTGGTACTTTTCCGGGGCGTCTTGAAAACCCGGAATGGTGGACGGTCGGATGGGGGAGGCTGGGTCTGTGCCCCTCTGACGATCCGAAAGGGCTTTGAGTATGGTTTTCTTGGCGGTCATTTCAGAATTTCCTGGTTGTCACCGGCGGCCGGAATCCGATTCTTCCTGCCCTACGAGATCAGGGCCCGAGAAGTTCCGACCCCGGCACCCTGTTGCCTTTCGGGCCTCATAAACTTCTTTTCGTTGCCCTGTGTTGGTCAGTCCGGGGGATAAGCGCTATCTTTTGGACTGGAAAAACCCGAAAAGCAGGAGAAGAACGCCCGCATGGGTAAAGACGCTATTGAGGTAGAAGGGACCGTCAGCGAGGTCCTTCCCAACGCCAACTTCAGGGTGACGCTCGAGAATGGCCACGAAATCCTGGCCTATCTCTCCGGGAAAATGCGGAAGTTCTACATCCGAGTCCTTGAGGGAGATCGAGTGAAGTGCGAGATGTCCCCCTACGATTTGACCCGCGGGCGAATCACGTACCGCTACAAGTAGAGGGCTCCGCCGGGCTCCACCTTTGGAAATCTCGCCGCTCGCCGCGGGCTCGATGGGGTCCGCGGCGAGCGTGCGTTCAGGAGGTGACGGTGTTTGACGAAATCGTGGTTCCCGTAGATGGGTCCCCGTTTGGGGAATTAGCCCTTCCCGTGGCCCTGGGGATCGCCTGCCGGAGTGGAGGGGAGGTTCGCCTGGTTACAGTGGTGACACCTCTTCCCGTTGAACAGGCTAAGGACGATCTGGAGTCCGCCGAGGAGGGGAGACTCCTCTTCGCTGCAGATCATGCCGAGAGGTATCAGGCCGAACTTCAAAAGCGGGTCATTCTCTCCGGTTGCGACGTTCCCATCTCCTGCCACGTTGAGAATGGGTCTGTGGTGGAGGCTCTGGATGGCCACGCCAGATCGGCGGGAGCCGACCTCCTGGTCATGACCACCCACGGGAGAGGCCCATTGAAGAGGGCCTGGTTGGGAAGTGTGGCCGATGGACTCCTCAGGAGGACCCCGTGTCCGATTCTGGCCCTCCGACCCAGGGAAGGGCAGGAACTGGAGCTGAAGGAAAAGGAAATCCGGCATATCCTGGTGACACTGGATGGGAGTCCCGAGTCCAGGGAGATCCTCCCCTTTGCCGCGGCAATGGCCAAAACCTCCCAGGCCCGCATCACCCTCCTCCGGGTCATCCCCTCACACTTCGCTGTGGTGGCCCCCTTTACTTCCCACGCCAGTCACGGTTTCCAGGGGCTGGACGAGGAGGAGACGGCCTGCAGGGAGGCTCTGGAGGCGGAAGCAATGACCCTTCGGGCCAGCGGACTCATGGTCGGGACTGAGATCGTCACCGGGGCCCGGCCCGCCGAAGGGATTCTGGCCTATGTGGACGAGGCGGAGGTGGATCTCGTGGCCATGGCCACCCATGGACGGGGTGGTGTGGCCCGGCTGGTATTGGGCAGCGTGGCGGACAAGGTAATCCGGGGGGGCACGGCTCCCGTGTTTCTGCACAGGGCCCAATAGGCCGGACTCCCGCTACTCCGCCATACTCCGGCTACCCCTTAGAAGTGGGCGTTTACGATGGGCAACCACTTGTAACGGGCGTTGTTGCCAGCGTAATTCAGCAGCCCGATCTGGACGCCATGGAGTTCCGCGGTCCGATTGAATAGGCCAATGGAGAGTCCCCTGGATCGGCTATCGTGCTCGTTCCAACCAGCAATGGAGAGGCCCTGGAACTTGTCTATGTCCACCTTCCACACCGCCCCGGCAAATCCTGAACCCAGAGGGGCCTCCACCTTGTAGGCACCGAAGGCTCCACCCACGATGTACTTCTCAGAAACGACCGCCAAACCGCCTATATTCAGGCCCTCCACCCCGTTCACGCCCACCACGGCCAGTCCGCCGATGTTGATGCCTCGGGCCACACCCTCTCCGGCTACCACGGCCAGTCCGCCCAGGCTAACCCCGATCAGGTCCCCGCCCCCGGCCACCACCGCCAAGCCGCCGACCTGTAATCCCCGAACGCTACCTTCACCTGCCACCACAGCCAGGCCGCCGGCAGAAATCCCCTCTACGCCTTCCTCCCCGACCACCGCCAGCCCGCCCAACTGAATGCCCTGAAGGGAGCCAACCCCTTCTACCGCTGCCAGGCCTCCAATGTTGACGCCCCTGGATCCTCCGTTGGTAACCGTGGCCAGGCCTCCCACATTGATGCCGTTGGACGGACCCTCCGTGACGGTGGCCAATCCCCCGATGTTGACGCCATTGGACCCGCCGTTGGTAACCGTGGCCAGGCCCCCCAGGTTCAAGCCGGTGGTGGGACCCTCCGCAACTGTCGCCAGCCCGCCGATGTTGATGCCCGATGAACTCCCGTTGGCGACGGTGGCCAGCCCACCGATGCCGATCCCCTGGAAACCTCCCTCACTCACGACGGCCAGCCCACCGATGGCGATCCCCCGGACCATCCCCTCACTCACGACGGCCAATCCGCCGATTCCGATTCCGGACAGTTCCTCATTGGCCAAAACGGCCAGGCCTCCCAGAGAGACTCCCTGCAGGCGACCAGCTTCGGGGACGGTCAGCCCCAGCGCCAAACCCCGGACCGTTCCCCCGACACGTTGGTCCCTCGGGGGGTACCAGAGGGTGAGGTTCAGGCCGTTGACCTCTTCGAGATAGCGGTCCCGGAAGTTGATCCGGACTCCGTTGACTCTGGGAAAATGACCGATGGCCAGCCCATTCCCGTTTACGGTCAGATCCAGACCCCTGCCGGAGGATCCACCAGATCCCTCCTGGCCGTGGGCAGGAGAGAGGACAAGAGCGGCGAAAAGGAGAGCAAAGAAGGGAATTCTGGGGCCTGGCATGACGTTGTGGCTTTCTTGGTTCGAGGGTTGATGTGCCCTTGGTCACGGCCCGGAGACCTCGCACCCCTGGGCCTTGTGGCCTTATACGTCCGGGACCCCATCTATGTTTCGCTTCTTCCCCCGTCCAGGGACCGGCGGCCAGAGCCTTGCCATCTTACGGCCCCGGAGACATTCTTGGCCCTTGTTTGTTTTCTGGAGATTCACCCGCACCCGTGGGGATGCCAATGCAGGATCTCATGCAGGCCCTTGAGCGTTGGGCTCAGGTCATAACCGACTTTCTGAACACCTGGGTGGTGGAGATCGGCCCCTCCTTTGGGGGGGAACAGGTTCCCATCATGGTCCTGGCGCTTCTGGGTACCGGCGTCTACCTGACCGTTCGACTGGGTTTTATTCAGCTCCGCCATCTCGGCCACGGTTTGTCCGTCACGACCGGGAAGTATGATGACCCGGAGGAGCCCGGTGACGTTTCCCACTTCCAGGCTCTCACCACAGCACTTTCCGCCACGGTAGGAATCGGGAACATCGCCGGTGTGGCCCTGGCCATCCACCTCGGCGGCCCTGGGGCCCTCTTCTGGATGTGGGTGACGGCCTTCCTGGGGATGGCCACCAAGTACACTGAGGTGACCCTGGCCCAGAAGTACCGACAAATTGAGTCCGTCGATAAGGATGCCCATGCTTGGGAAGGGACGGTTTCCGGCGGGCCCATGTATTATATCGAACGCGGGCTCGGGAAGAACTGGAAACCCATGGCCGTGTTTTTTGCCATCATGCTGGCTTCCGTCGGGTTCCTCACCGGGAACGCGGTGCAGGCCAATACCGTGGCGGACGTGGTCCAGACCGAGTTCATGATCCCGAAATGGATCACGGGTTTGGTCTCGTCAGGCATCGTGGCAATGGTGATCCTGGGCGGAATCGCCAGGATCGGGAGAGTAACGTCCATTTTGGCCCCGGTAATGGCGGTCATCTACGTCGCCGGCGCCCTGGTTATTCTGATCCTGAATGCCCCCGACGTATTACCCACCTTCCTGATCATCTTCCGTGAAGCTTTCAACCCCACGGCCGGTGTGGCCGGAACAGGCATCGGGGCGATCCTCGTCACCATGATGTGGGGTGTTCGAAGAGGGCTCTTCTCCAATGAGGCAGGGCAGGGGTCAGCCCCCATTGCCCATGCCGCGGCCAAGACTGATGAGCCGGTGTCTGAGGGCGTAGTCGCACTGTTGGAGCCCTTCATCGACACCATCGTCATCTGCACCATGACCGGTTTGGTACTGATCATGACTGGGGTGAACACTGCCAAGTTCAACACGGAAATTCTCTTCAGTGGGGGTGACATCTCCTACGCCGTGCCCAATGAGAACAGGGGTTGGACCAGTGCCGACGAGACGCCAACGGAGATCCAGGTCGTAAACGGGTACCAGCAGCTGGAGAGCGAAATGTCTCCTCAGCTGGCCTGGCACGAAGTGGGTGTGGAGCGCCTCTTCGAAGACGAGGAGCTTTCCATCCCCTTCACGGGATCCGTTTTCCCCGTCGAGGCCGGGGCCCGTACCACGAGTGGAAGAGAACTTGTGAGTCTTTGGGGAATGGCTCCGGAGAACGGCGCTCCCCTCACAATGCAGGGGTTCCGAATCGGCCTTGCTCCCGTTGGAGACTGGGGACACTACATCGTTCTCTTCTGCGTGATGCTGTTCGCCATTTCCACGGCCATCTCCTGGAGCTACTACGGAGACCGGAGCGCCAATTACCTACTGGGCTCAAAGGCAGTACTGCCGTACAAGCTCGCATTTGTAGGTGCCCACTTCGTAGGGGCGGTCCTTCCCCTGGCTGCAGTTTGGGGTATGGGGGATGTGTTCCTGGCCATCGTCATTCTCCCGAACTTGCTCGCCCTGGTTCTGTTGGCTCCGAAGGTCGTCGATATGACCAGCGACTACTTCGAGCGTAAGCCCTGGGTGGAGAATGAGAAGAAGCGGAAGGAGTGGAAGGCTGCAGGGAAGAAGCTTTAGGGACCCTTCAGGCCCCTGAGGAAAAGGATCCGAGGTAACTGGTCCTTCTCCTCGAGGGTGTATAGAGCAGGTGGTGAGAGCCGGACCCGATACACTGGGGCCGGCTCTCACTTCGTGTGGGAGGGGCCCAGTCTGGAAGGGGCTTTCCCAGGTAGCGTCTGGCTCTCGCAGCGGCAATCTCAGGAAGGCCGAGTCGGGGGGTCCGGAGGCCCCCCC
>CAYOVN010000156.1:0-7895 GCA_964407425.1 uncultured Gemmatimonadaceae bacterium | reverse complement strand
CCCCCCAAGCAGGGAGGGGGAAGCACGTTTGGAACTAGGGCTTCGCCCGCCTCTGCCGCCGCCGTTCCCGCCGAATAGCGGCTTCCCGCTTCCGTTTCCGCTGGGCGCTGGGCTTCTCATAGAACCGGCGCTTCCGGAGCTCGGAATAGAGCCCGGATCGCTGAACTTTTCTTTTGAACCGGCGGAGTGCCCGGTCGAGGCTTTCGTTGTCCTGGACGAGAACTTCCAAACTGATCACGCTCCCTTCAGTCGTTTTCGAAACTAGCTAATAAAGGTAGGAAAAGCTTGGATTCAGGGCAACCGTCCGGCCCGATGGAGGGTGTGAGAATAGAGGGCGTAGGCTTCCTGATTGGTCAGGAAGTCCTCGACCCAGACCTCGAAGGGGGGGAGGGGAAGCAGGGCCTCTATATGTTCCACGACCATCATGGCAAACTGAATCACATCTTTGGAGGCGAAATCCATGGGTTTCCCTTCCAGGATCCGAGTGACCGTTTCCTGGAAATCGTCTGGTCGGACAAGAGCGATGAGGTGGCAAACCTGGTCCAGTCTGTAGGATGCGTATACGGACTTTAGCCTTCCTACCTGGAGTTCGGAGCTAGGGTCGGCCCCCGTATAACGCCAGTCTCCCGCCAGGCCTTCTGAGTTCTTGGCCAGCATGGTTCTGAACCAGCGCCTCAGCTTTGGCTGGACATCCGAATCCTGGTCCCTGCTATGGAGCGCCGAAGCCAGCATACCTGAGAGCATTGGGCGGCCCAGGCCTCGGGCTTTTCGGTCTATTTCCCCCTCGGTCGCTTCTCGAAAGATGTCGGCAGTCCGCACCTCATCCTCAGCCAGTTCCCCGTCTTTTGGTCTGAAGGAGAAGTATCCATACCATCGGCCATCCTGGCCCACGAAGGTGACGAGAAAACACGCCCAGGTCTCTCCTTCCCGGTCGAGGAAGGCGACTGAACGGCGACGGATACGATCCAAAGTCGAGATGCTCCTGGAGTTCCCAGAGGGGTCGGCCCCTTCCGTGGGGCTTTGAAGGATACGAAAGATGCCCGCGCCGGATAAGGGGGCAAGCAGCCTCATGTGGACTGTTTCCCTGCCTCCTTTAGTGGAAAACGTCGTTCTTGCGGATGGCGTAAACAAATGGTTATCGTTCAAATCCCCACCTTTTTCGGGTAGGGAGAACCAAGGAGGCATGTTCGAAATGACGGAGCTGTCCCCAGATCTTGCTGCGCCGCAGCAGATAGCTCGGCCGGAGGCCATGGCCGACGTACCGGGCGTATGCGAGGTCACATTGACCCGGGCGGTAGTCCAATATCGGAGCGTCCACGAGGCGGATTTGCCGGAGGGCCGGATTGAAGACATCGGCCTGGCACTGGTTTTGGACGGCGAGTATGCATCTGCGACCCAGGTTCTGGACCTTGGGAGCGCACAGGTCAAGCAGCTGGACCTCAGCACTGAGCTGGTCGTCCTGGATTGGGTCTACGAACCCACTCTCAAGCACGTCCATCAGCTCCTTCGCGCTTCTGCCGACCCCTCCGCTCAAGGAAAAAGCGCTCGGCGGTCGCTGAACCCCTACAGCTTCGACTTGGCCCTTCGCGTCCTCCTGAGGACCGGATACGGTCCCCTTTCCCGTCCCATTCTCATGAGGATAGGGTTCCGGGATATCTGCAGGGACCTGGACCTTCACGAAGGAACCTCGGTCCGTATTGCCATGGGGCGAGGTCGCCTGGCCCGGGCTCGCCTGGATTCGGACGGGAACGCTTTGGTCTTTGGTACGGCCTTTCGGGAGCCCGACGAAGTTCTGGAAGACGCCCTCCGGGCTGCTTTTCCCCAACGGGATCTCCGAAGAGTTCTTTCTTTCGGCGGTACCGAGGGCATTTCATACCAAGTCCGCCTTCCCCTGCCCCTGGCCTTTTCAGAAGTCCGAACGCAGGTCAAAGAGGTTCGGGAGGGACTCGCTCATCTTCTGGCTCGCTTCGAACCCCATAGATACCGTGCCCTTCAGGAGGTATTGGAGACCTTTGGCACCCGGGAGACCCTGGCCCGCCTCCAGCTGCGTGAGCCCAGGGAACAGACCCAACCTCTCGCCGGTCCGCCTCTTTTGGGCGGGACCTTCGTACACTGAGGCCGTCGGATTCTATGTCGGTGATTCAAGGCAACCCCGGGGCCCGAGAGCAGGACACCGTATCTGCTCCCGATGTCCATAAAGACCCGGACCTGGACTCCAGGTATGAGGAGTACTGTCGACGTCAGACCAAGGGGTTGGTGTCGATCCTCCCGAAGGAGGCGATACGGCCTCTGTATGGAAAGGCCAGGGAATGGGGTCGCAGGACAGGGAACGAGGTTGAGAAAGATCCCCTCGCTACCTTCCTTCTCTTTCTCCAGGACGTGACGCCCCTTCCGCCCCGAGATGTCTGGGAGGAGGATAGGGCCCGGCATCTGGACGCCCACGTCAAAGATGAGTTCGAATCTCCGGCGGCACACCGCCGATCTTCCCCACCCGTCACGGTCGAGTCCCGCGGCATGGAGATAGATGGCCTGCGGTGGCGTGCGACGTTGAACCTCTTCCGGAGGGACGAAGCCTGGAGAGGCTTTATCGTATTTAACCCCCTTGGAGAGCCGGAGACGGTTCGGACCGCCGATATTTTCCGGGAAGAAGATCCCGACGAAATCCGAAATCGGTTCCTCGGATTCCACAATCAGACCCTCCAAGCTTTCCTCCGTTCAGTCCTTCCCTGAACCCCGATTATTTGAAAAAACTAGTGACGGCCGAGGGCCGTTTTTTTTTGTACCTGGTCTGGTAACTCCTTTGGAAGTATTAGACTTACGTTTTGGAAATTTGAAAAAAACCACTTTTCCCGATTGTTAGGAACAAGTGGTTTTCCATTTTTCGGTGATTTTCTAAGTTGTTGGTAATCAACACTTTAGCAAATTTCCGGTTTTTCAGACTTTTCCTCTGGAAAGGGTTGCGTTGCCTTCAAACCCTCTATAATTTCGAACAGTCCGAAAGAATTTACACCCTCCGCCACGTGAAGTCGTCGCGGCTACGGCTCCGTCCAGGTATGTAGATTCTGAAACTTTTTGCCTTAAGCCGTTGTGAGGTAAGCTGATGTGGGAAACCCGTTCCGTTCAGATCAATGTTCGACTCCCCAGGGACATGGCCGCCCAGGCTGAAGAGGTCCAAAAGACCGATCCTGAGTTTCTGAGTCGAGTTGTTCAGTACGGGCTTACGCGGCGTTCCATCTATCGGCACCTGAAGGGTAAAGAGACGGGTGAAACGGTCTCTCCGGAGGCCCCGCCACCCATGCCGTCCTGATCTTCTTTTAGATTTTTAGAGCGGTGAAATTCGCGGTTCCCTTGAAGGGGCCGCGTTTTTATTTTGTGGAAATACTTGACGCTTGTAGGATCGAGCGTAAACGTATGGCGTCAGCGCTCCTCCAGAAGGAGGTGGATACATGGTACCCGAGGGCGGGTTCTTACCGCCTGAACCGGCGGGTACGGAGCCCGAATCTGTTTTGAGGGCAAAGTACCTGGACTACTGTTCGGCCCAGGTTGCGGAGATTCTTCTCCTCCTCAGCCCTGACGAGATGTTTGTGCTCGCTCAGGATGCTGCCAGGGAGGCTGGCGTCTCCGGGGATCTCGGTTACGAGCGGATCGTGGAGCTTGCTACCGGACGGGTATCGAAGAAACTGGCTCTGCCCTCCTTCGAAGTCTGGGCGGAGGAGTACAAGGCAGATCCCCAACGGTTCGATGAAGAACTCATGGGCCTTTGGGAATCGGAACTGAAGGGCTCACCCGAGGAATAGCCAACCCAAGCCCCGGGCGGGGTGGGTGGACCGATTCAGGGGGAGACTAGGGCCTTCGACGGTGGATCTGCCTAGAACGGCAGATCGTCATCCGGATCCGAGATGGGCGAGGCGCCTGAACCACCGGCCTGTTGCCCCCCTCCCATTGGCGAGGCGCCTGAACCACCGGCCTGTTGTCCCCCTCCCATTGGCGGGCCGCCTCGGCTTCCACCATCAGCTGGCGCCCCGGTCCCGGATCCCAACATCACCATCTCCTGGACGTTGATGTCGGTCCAATAACGGACCCCGCCCGTGTCGTCCGACGTCTGGCTGTACTCGATCCGGCCCTCGACATAGAGGCGGTCCCCTTTGTGAACCCACTGCTCCACGATGTCGGCCAGCTTTGCCCAGAACGTCAGCCGGTGCCATTCCGTCTTCTCCTGAGACTGGCCCGTCCTATCCTGCCAGGTGCGGTTCGTCGCCAGCGAAAACTTGGCAACCTTGCTCCCACTCGGGGTCATCCGGATCTCGGGTTCACTACCAACGTTACCGATGAGCATAACCTTGTTCAGGGACCGGGCCATCCTTGTACTCTCCTCACTTCGTGGTTCTTCTGGGGGCTGACATGTGCTCCCCGAATTTGATTTCGGGGTGGGCCGAAAGTTAGGCACGAACACTCAAAACCGAAATGGTTCAACGGGTCGGAGGGGAAGAGGGATGGGGCGGAACGGCTCCTCGATGGTCCTGGCGCCCCCATTTTTCCCTTCCTACCTTTTGCTTTGAAGTAGGGTGGGACTCACGCCGTCGGCCACAGCCGAGAGAGGGAGCAAGGATGAGTGATCTCCAGAATATCAGCGTCACCTGGGACGGTGATCTTGCCATAGTGACCGTGGACCGTCAGGAAAAGCTGAATGCCCTCAATGGTGAGGTCTTCTCCGAGCTGGACCAGGCCTTCGAAAGTCTGCGGCACGACGATAAGGTCAGAGGCGTCATCGTGACCGGCGCCGGAGAAAAAGCCTTCGTAGCGGGGGCTGACATCGGGGAACTGGCCCAGATGGACGCCATGGACGGTGTCCGGGTCAGTCGCACCGGACAGGAGGTTTTTCGGGTCATCGAGAGGTTTCCCAAGCCGGTTCTGGCGGCGGTGGGCGGATACGCCCTGGGAGGTGGCTGTGAGCTGGCCCTGGCCTGCCACATTCGTATCGCTTCGGAGAATGCCCGATTTGGGATCCCGGAGGTCGGCCTCGGGATCATCCCAGGATACGGAGGAACGGTCCGCCTCGCTCGGGTGGTGGGAGTCGGCCGGGCCGTGGAGATGGCCCTCACCGGGGGAATGGTCGGGGCGGAGGAAGCCCTGAGCATCGGTCTGGTGACGCACCTTGTTTCCAGAGAGGAGTTGCTCGATCAAGCGAAGGCCCTTCTCCGGAAGGTCACCAAGAACGGCCCCCTCGCTGTGCGGATGGTCCTGGAATCGATCTATGGGGGGTTGGACGTTCCTCTGGCCGAGGGGACCAGGACTGAGTCCAATCTCTTTGGTCTCCTCGCTTCCACCGAGGATGTAAAGGAAGGTATGACCGCCTTCCTCGAAAAGAGGAAACCCGAGTTCAAAGGGCGCTGACCCAAGGGATTGGGACCCCTCCTTCGGTCACTCCGCCCCGCCCTTGCACAGGGCCGGTTCAGTGGCTTCCCTGATGGGTCGAAAGCCCTTGTAGTAAAAGGCTTTCCCCGACTTCAGGCGGGGTAGCCAAAAAGCCCATTTTTGGCTAAATTCCCTTATGCTGAAAGGGATCCTTCCAGGCCTCCCGCCGTGCACCTGAGTGGCCTATCAATCCGGCATTTCCGGAATCTGGCCGAGCAAGAGCTGGACCTCCCGGCCGAAGGCGTTGCCATCGTCGGCGAAAACGCTCAGGGAAAGACGAACCTCCTCGAGGCGGTCTATTACCTTGAGACCTTCCGGTCCTTTCGGGGATCCCGGGACCACCGACTGGTGGCCTTTGCGGAGGAGTTCTTTCGGGTAGCGGGGACTTTGGAGGGGAAGAGATCGGAAGACGGGGTACGGGTTGCCGCCGCCTTCCAGACTCGGGGGAAGCGCAAGAAGGTCACAGTGAACGATGAGGAGCCGGAGCGCCTGGGCGATGCCCTGGGTCGCCTGGCGGCGGTGGTCTTTTCTCCAGCTGATGTGGCCCTCGTGAGTGAGGGGCCCGGAGCTCGGCGACGCTTCCTGGACATTGTCCTCTCCCTGAATGCCCGGGGCTACCTGGCTGCGCTTCAGGAGTTTCGTCAGGTGCTGAGCCAACGGAATGCGGCGTTGAAGGATGGCCGGGGGCGCGGGACAGTGGAGGTGTGGGACCAGGGGTTGATTGAGAGCGGCTCCAGGGTCGTGGAAGAACGGGCCCTCTGGGTGGAAAGGTGGAAGGAGGGTTTCTCCTCCTACTACCAGCGGATATCCGGGGCCCGGGCCGGGCGGATGGAATATCATCCGGGCTTTTCTCTGAACGGAGCGACTAGCCGCTCAGAGATCGCCGACGCCTTTCGAGGTGCCCTTCTGGACGCTCGGGAGCGGGAGACCCGGCTCGGGAGTACGGTGGTCGGTCCTCAGAGGGATGACCTGCTGCTCACCGTGACGGAGGGGGATGAGGATCGGGATCTGAGGGAGTATGGATCCGGCGGACAACGCCGGACTGCCGCCCTTGCCCTTCGCCTGGTTGAGGCTGCCACCGTAAGGGAGGCTCGGGGCCAGGAGCCGGTGATTCTGATGGACGACGTGTTTGCCGAGCTGGATCCTGGACGAAGTGAGCGGATCCTGGCCCTCATGGAAGAAGAAGAAACGGGGCAGGTTCTTCTTACGGTGCCAAAGGAAAGCGATATCCGTCTTCGCCGGGACTCCATTCCCCGGTGGAGAATCCGAGACGGGGCTCTGGAGTGGTAGGAAGACCCATGGCCAAAGAGAACAAGAAGGGCCCTGAAAAGGTCGGCGACCTCCTGGGCGCCTTTTTAAGGAAGTCGGGTTTGCGGGAAACGGTCTCGAGGATCGAGGCTATTGATCAATGGGATGAGTTGGTGGGAGAGGCCATCTCGAGGGTCACCAGAGCTCAGGGGGTCCGGGGGACCGCCCTGATCGTGGAAGTCCGGTCCAGTTCCTGGCTCATGGAGCTGAACCTCATGAAGGAAGAGATCCTCCGCCGGGTCAATGAAGGTCGGCAGGAGGCTCTCATCGAGAAACTCGTGTTTGTGCTTGCGGAGGACCCAACCGAATGACGGCGAAAAAGAAAATAGGAACAGGGGCCGGCGACTATACGGCCCACCAGATCCAAGTTCTGAAGGGACTCGAGGCAGTCCGAAAACGTCCCGGCATGTATATCGGGTCCACGGCTTCCCGGGGGCTTCACCACCTGGTTTACGAGGTGGTGGACAACTCCATCGACGAAGCCATGGCCGGGTTCTGCACAAAGATCGAGGTTGCGATCCACGAGCACAATTCCGTCACCGTGGTGGACGATGGCCGGGGTATCCCCGTGGATATCCACCCCACAGAAAACGTCCCGGGGGTGGAGTTGGCCATGACCACCCTTCACGCCGGCGGAAAGTTCGACAAGGACAGCTACAAGGTCTCAGGCGGCCTTCATGGCGTCGGGGTCAGCGTCGTCAACGCCCTTTCCGAGCGGTTGGAGGTCGAGATCACCCGGGAAGGGAAGCGTTATAGGCAAAGGTATTCCAGAGGATTGAAGACGACGGAACTGGAGGATCTGGGGTCGGCAAAAGGGCGGGGGACCAAGGTCACCTTTTCCCCGGATCCGGCCATCTTCACGGAGCTGGAATACAACTTCGGAACCTTGTCCAATCGGCTGAGGGAGCTGGCCTTCCTCAACAAGGGCCTTCGTATCTTCCTGAGGGACGAACGTTCCACCGCTGGTGAAGTCCCCCGGGAGGAGGAGTACTTCTACGAGGGAGGCCTGGCCTCATTCGTAGAATATCTCAGGGGTAGTCGGCAGCCCCTTCATCCCAAGATCATCTACTTCGAGACCAGCAGAGAAGAGGCAGAGATCGAGCTGGCCATGCAGTACGACGATGGCTTCAGCGAGAACACCCACACCTTCGTGAACAACATCAACACCCACG
>CAYOVN010000155.1:0-7896 GCA_964407425.1 uncultured Gemmatimonadaceae bacterium | reverse complement strand
CTTGCTCTTTGTCCCGTACACCGGGGAGAGTAAGATAATGGGGTACGCAAGTCTGATGGAGGGGTTGAGGCCCCGAATTTGTTTGGGTATTTTTAGGGCCGCCCTCAAGGAGGGCTTTTTTGGTCACTTGCCCCCATCGTCTAGTGGCCCAGGATACCTGGTTCTCAGCCAGGAGACGGGGGTTCGATTCCCCCTGGGGGTACTGACCGGCTGGAGGTTGAGGCCGGTCGAAGAACAGGGCCGGAGCCCAGCGAGGCTCCGGCCACGACGGCCGCTTAGCTCAGTTGGCAGAGCACATCGTTCACATCGATGGGGTCGCTGGTTCGAGTCCAGCAGCGGCCATTACAAATCCGGCGACCCCGCCGGATTTTTTTTAGGAGTCCGCGGAGAGTTCCGTAGAGGAGTCCCATGAACGTATTGGTTGTCGCCCTGGGTGGTGCATTCGGCGCGGTGGCTCGGTACGGTCTCAGCGGGTGGGTCCAAAACCTCCTGGGCACCACCTTTCCCATGGGAACTCTGGTCGTGAACGTGATCGGCTCCTTCCTGCTGGGGCTCTCCCTTCCCCTTTTTGAAAGTCTTGCCTGGTCGGCGGAGGCCCGAACCATGGTGACCATGGGGTTCCTGGGTGCGTTCACTACGTACAGCACATTCTCCTACGAAGCCGTAGTTCTTTTAGAGGGTGGAGAGTGGGCCAGGGGTGGTATGTACATTGGCGGAAGCCTCCTCCTTGGCCTGGTCGCAGTGGTGGGTGGGATGGCGTTTGCTTCCTTCATGCTCCAAACGAGAGGGTAGCCAGATGGCGCATCGATTCCGGGGTGAGCGAACGCTTATGCGGATCTTCATCGGCGAGAACGATCGGGTGGAGACGGGTCCGCACAAGGGCAAACCTCTGTACGAAGGGATTCTCCTTACGCTCCGTGAGCGTGGTTTTGCCGGTGCGACGGTACATCGGGGTATCGCCGGGTTCGGTGCCAGCGCCCGACTGCAAACTGACAAGGTACTCAGGCTCTCCGCCGACCTACCCATCATCATCGAGGTGGTGGAGACCGAGGAGAAGATCGACGAGATCAGGCCTGAATTGAATCTCCTCATCGGAGGCGGACTGGTTACCCTGGAGAAAGTCCGGGTGATTCTCTACCGTCCCGCCGATGTTCCGGACAACGAGCGGTGGAAGCACCGCATCGAGGGACTGGAGCCGGTCGAGGATCCGCCGGCTCCTTAAGCGGTTTCCAGCAGGCCCCTCGGTCATTCTCCCTAAGAACTCGCCAGGAACTCCCGAATGGCCTGGCTCACCTCGCCAGGGGCGTCTTCCTGGACATAGTGTTTCGCGTTCAGCCTTACCGCGCTGGCCTTCTCAAAATCCTTCAGGAAGGTGTCCATAAACGCGGGCGTGTATGCCAGGTCGTCGATGCCCCAGGTGAGAAGGAGGGGAAGATGACGAAGCTTCTGCCGGACATTCATCTCAAGCTGGGCCAGCCAGTTGGCGGATAGGCTTAACTGGCGGGAAAACTCGGTGATGCCTGCCCTGCTGTCCACGGTAGAGAACGGCCCCCTGTAGTGCTCGATCACCTCCGGAGCCAACGGATGTTTTACACCTAGAGGAAGCATCCGCTCAACGAAGAGGTTCTTCTTATGGATCAATCCTTGGATATACCCAACCGAGGTGATCCAGCTAAAAGCCTTCAGATGGAGGGCCGTCGTGGGCCAGTACCAGGTGTTGGCCATGACCAGAGCCCGCATCCGATCCAACTCCTCCACAGCCACGCTCATGCCGATGGGCCCGCCCCAATCATGTCCCATGATGGTGAGTTCACGAAGGTCCAGCTCCTGGACGAAGGCCCGGACGACCCCCGCGTGCTCCTCGGGGGTGTAGCGGTAGTTGGAGGGGTGATTCGAGAGCCCGAAGCCCGGGAGGTCCAGGGCGATGCAACGAAAGTGTTTTTTCAAACGGATGATGACGCCCCGGTAGAGAAAGCTCCAGGTCGGGTTCCCGTGAAGGAAGAGAATGGGAGGACCCTCTCCCTCATCGATATAGTGGATCTTACCGGCAGGCCCATCGACCCAACGAGAATCGAAGGGGAAGAGGCGGGGATCCGGGCGGAAATTGGTGGATGTCATGGGGTATTCGGCCGAAAAGGCGCTCCTCAAATCCGTTGGGGTTTGTCCACGGTTCTCTCGTTCTTCACGTTCCCGGTGTTCAGAGTGGAGGCAGGCTCGAACATTAACAAGTGAACCTCCTCCACTGCGACAGGCCTATGTTCGACTCCCCTGGGGACGATATAGATCTCTCCAGGCTTCAGCGTCACGACCCAATCACGAAGCTCCAATCGGAACACCCCCTCCAGTACGAGAAAAAGCTCGTCTTCGTTCTGATGGCTGTGCCAGATGAAATCCCCCTTCACCTTCGCAAGCTTCACGTGCTGGCCATTCAACTCCCCGACGATATGCGGATCCCAGTATTCCTGGATCTGGGCCAGCTTCTCGGAGAGGTTCACGGGGCTCTCTGCCATAGGTGCATCTCCCGCCTCTGAATGTCTAACAATACGCGCGGTACCAGAGTTCGTGTCCATGATATGGTTCCGGGGCTGGTGGGCGGCAAGCCCAACCTCTTCGGGATCTCCCCCAATGCCGTTGTGTAACCAGGTGTCTTTTTCTCTGGCATCCCGCCGGTAACCTACGTATCCTGTAAGCTCACCACCGAAAACATCTATAACCGGAACGTGCCGGCCTTGTCCCCAGGGGGGATGAACTGAGGGCGGGCTTTCCGTTCGTATATCCACAACCAGGGAGACGGAACCATGAGTATCGATGTGGTCAAAAAGGTCTATGAGGCCTTTGGTGAAGGGGACATGCAAAGGTTCTTCGGAATGCTGTCTGAGGATGCCCAGTGGGACCATCGGGGTCCACCAGATGTGCCTATCAGTCACCTCTATGTCGGCAGGGCTGGGGTCGAGGAATTCTTCACAATCATGAACGCAACCCAGGAGTTTCTGGAGTTCGAACCACGTGAATACTTCGGTTCAGGGAATCGCGTGGTGGCCCTTGGCTTCCATCGCTTTCGGGTGAAGGAGACTGGAAAGGAATGGGAGTCGGAGTTCGCCCATGCTTTCACCATTGAGGACGGGCAGGTGACGGCTTGGAGGCCGATCCACGACATGACCGCAGAGGCGATGGCCTACAAGCCATAGTTGCTGGATCACCCTTTTGATCACGGGTTCCCAACCCCGCCTAGAGGAGGAGAGGATGCTCAGTTTCAGAACCGCCACCGTGGTTCTTCTTGGTTTCACGTTCGTGGGATGTTCCCAGCCGGATAAACCCCAAATGCCGTCTGCAGAGGATGACCTCGCCGCGATCTCAGCGGCACGGGACCAGCTCTCGACAGCCCTCGAGTCTGGTGATGTGCCCGGGATCATGGCCGGCCTGACGGCGGATCATCTTACGATGCCACCAGACCAACCGGCTCCCCCGGACAACCAGGCCCTCACCGCTTGGCATGAAAACAGCACCGCTCTGTACGCGTTTCATGGGGATTTCACGACAGACGACATCCAGCTGTACGGAGATCTGGCGATCGAACGATGGTCTGGTGCCACGCGGTTGGCTCCCAAAGGAGACGGGGAGGAGATCAGCGACTCAACTAAAGGAGTATGGATTTGGAAGAGGCAGGTGGACGGTTCCTGGAAGCTTCTTTGGTCGGTCTGGAACAGTAATCTGCCTGCCGAAGAAGCTTCGATGGAGGTAGGAGGATGAACGCTCAGGAAATGAAGGACGCCAGCCGTCGGTTCATGACCGGCGTCTTCGATGAACTAGGCCTCATGTACCAGCTCGGAGCGATCCCTGAACCGGAGTAGACGCCGGTGTGCAGTGATTCTGAGAATTGGTTCGGGTCCTCCGTCTTCCTGAAACCGGAGAGGGGAGGCTTCTGGTGAGATTTCAGGGGACCCCTGCGGTCGTCCTCGCGTTGTGGGTCTCTCTTCTAGGCGGCTGCGGTGGGGAGACTGGGACTGAACCGCTTCCTGAGGAGACGATCTCTGCAATCGCAAGAAGCTACTTGAATGCGGCTTTGGACATCATGCAAACCCATTCGATCAACCGGTACAAGATCGACTGGCCAACCCTCCGAGCTCAAACCTTCCAACAAGCTGGCCTCGCCCAAAACAGGAGGGATACCCACGACGCGATTCGGTTCGCTCTGCGGGAGCTCGGGGACCATCACTCCTTTTTTCGGCCTCCGGGCTACCAGAATCAGAAAGCCCTGTCCCCGGGCCCTGTCCAGGCAGCCCCCTCAGCTCGCCACCTTGGTGAGGGGATCGGCTATGTCTCCGTGTCGGCGTTCAGCGGCGGGGGAGATGAGGCGAATACGCTGGCGACGAACTACCACCGCATGATCGAGGGTGTGGACACCTTGGGAGTGTGCGGGTGGGTGGTGGATCTCAGGGGGAACACCGGTGGGAACATGTGGCCGATGGTAGCCGGTGTCGGACCTATTGTGGGTGAAGGGATTCTCGGGTTTTTCGTTGATCCCGACTCTGTTGTGAAAACTTGGAGTTATCAGGCCGGGAGCTCCCGCCTCGATGGTGTCGTGCTGACGCAGGCTAGCGGTCCGTACGAACTGGCGGTGCCCAACCCACCCGTCGCAGTCGTGACGGACGACCGCACTGCCAGTTCGGGGGAGGCAACGACGATCTCTTTCCGCGGGCGGCTTGATTCGAAGAGTTTTGGTCAACCGACCTGGGGCGTCTCGACTGCGAACCAGAGCTGGCACCTGAGTGATGGTGCCACCCTGATCCTGACCGTTAGCACAATGGCGGACCGGACCGGAAAGCTGTATGGCGAGGAGGTGATCCCAGATCAGCTGGTCGAGGGAGGAATAACGGGCGATCCTGTCACCGATCAGCCGCTTAAGGCTGCTGTCGATTGGCTTCGAGAGCACTCGGCCTGCAGTGGGGACGCATTTGTTCGACTAGGTCGGGACCAGTGAGGCCCGCGGACTTCAACTTGGAGGTCAGTTATGAAGAAGGGTCCTTTTCTTATTCTCATTTGGTTGGCCATTGGCGGTTGCCAGCCACCGGTCGCTACAACAGAACAACCAGGACCGGATATGGTGCTCTCTCCTGAGGAAGCTGTGGCTCAGGTTCGTGAGGTTTTCCAGCAATATCAGGCTGATTGGAACGCCCCCAATCTTGATGGGGTGTTTGGCGTCCTTGCTGACGACGTGGTCCAAATGGCGCCGGATACCGTCTTCGTTGGGAAGGATGCCTTGGCGGCGAACTGGCGAGAGTGGCATGAGGGACGAACTGACCACTGGGAACCAGTCATCGACGACATTCGGGCTTCGAAAGACCTGGTGTTCGTAGTAGGCCACTACCTCGAGACATGGACCTTCGTCTCAAGCGGAGAATCCGACAGTAGCGCGGGAGAAGGAGTGTGGATCTTCCAGCTTGATGAAGCCGGAGAATGGAAGCTCGTGTTGGAGCAGTGGTTCGACAGGGAGCCAGAGGCGTAGTCGCCGTGGGAGGGGGGATTCCCGTTTCCCATTAGGGCCCCAGACGGGGTCCAAGTGGGACAACCACTACGAAATCCTAGGAGGCCAACATGTTCTTGTTTAGTCGCCGCATGGTGCCCATCTGTGCCCTTGGCCTGATGCTAGCGGCATGCACAACCGCACCGCCGCCCCCGGGCTTTACCGATGCCGACCGGGCCCTGATCCGGACAACGATGGAAGAGGCCCTCGAAATCTCGAACACATCCGGGGATTTGGTCCAATATGGCAACCTTTACTATGCGGCGGATGCGGTCGTAATGCCTCCGAACGGGGAGGCGGTCCGTGGTCGAGAGGCGATCATGGAATGGAATGAGGCCTTCCCACCCTACGATGACCTTCGATTCACCCAGGTCGAGGTCGATGGATGTGGAGACATTGCCTACGTCTATGGGACGTACGCGATGGTGATGACGGTACCGGAAGGGGAACAGCCGGTGAACGATCGCGGGAAATATATCGAGATCTGGCGCAGGCAAGGGGACGGGAGTTGGAAGGTTGCTCTCGACGTCTTCAACTCCGACATGCCGCTTCCCGGGGGCTAGTCTACTGGGATTCACGCATCTGGCGGTGCTTTCACGGGCCTAACAGGGCATTCCTGAGCCCCTGGGGATCAACCACCCTGGGGCATGGAAGGCTCAAACTCGGAGGCCCCGGCCTGGCTGACCAGTCTTCTCCTACGAACCGAGGAGGAGATGCGGCTGAAGGGCTTCAGTCCTAAGACTCGTCGCCTGTATCTAGGGCACCTCAAGCGCTACTACAGGGTGCTGGGTCGTGCTGGCCCCAAGGCCGGGGAGGAGGATTGTCGGGGTTGGCTGTTAGGGCTGATGGACAAGGGCTACTCCTACAGCTATGTGAGCCAGGCGCTGAGTGCCCTCAAGTTCGTTCATACCCAAGTGTTGAGGTGCAGCTCGCCTGTGGCCAGAATTCCCCGGCCCAAGAAAGGGAAATACCTACCCACTGTTCTAAGCCGAGGGGAGGTGAAGCGACTCCTGGCGAAGCTCAAAGATCCAAAACACCACGCCGTGGCCATGGTACTCTACTCTTCTGGGCTCCGGATCGGAGAAGCCCTTCGTTTGAGGGTTCAGGACATTGATTCGGAGAGGGGCCTGATCTTCGTCCGGGACGGGAAGGGCAGGAAGGACCGCATGGTCATGCTAGCCCAGGTGACCCTTGAAGAGCTTCGAAACTACGCCCGACTGGAGAGGCCGAACCACTGGCTCTTTCCAGGTAAACGAAGAGATCGGCATTTGCATCCGCGCTGCATCCAACGATCCATCCGGTTGGCAGCCAAAGCCGCAGGAATCAGGAAGAAGGAACGGACCTTCGATATATCCAAAGGCTCCTGGGCCACAAGAAATCCACAACTACTGAGATCTACACCCACGTAGCCGACCGGGACTTGGCCCGAATAAGGAGCCCCGCCGATACCCTCCTAGGGGGATCCGGGGAAGGGGGAGAGGAGCCCTTCTAAGAGCTCGACATCTGGTTTCTCCCAAAGGCCATCCCAGACCCAAAGAATCCGCCATTGTGTAACCAGGTGGCTTTTTCTCTAGCATGCCGAAGGTAGCCCGCGTATCCTGTAAACTCCCCCCCTATTGAAGAGGTAGAGATACGGCAAAGCGGGTCGTGGGGCGGGGAACATCAAGAGTCCCCTCACCACACACAGCACGGACTACCAGGCCCACAGCCCTCCTACCTCGCATTGAAGGCGGGTTGGGGGGAGTTGAACTAAGCCGCTTCGCGGCGGGGTGGCGGGGCGGGTGATTCCAACCGAGCAGTATTCATCCAACAACTAGGGCATTAGAGGCGGATCGGCGTTGGGCGATCTAAGCTGAGGGGGCTGTATACGTACCGGTTCCATTCAGCCCAAGGAGGTCACCATGACCGCGTTACGCCAACGCATGCTCGTCGACATGAGACTGCGCAACCTCGCCCCTTCAACCCAGCGCCTGTATCTGGCCCGAGTGGCTCGGTTCGCGGCCCACTACGACCAGTGTCCATCACAGCTGGGCGCTGAAGAAGTCAGGAAGTACCTCCACCACTTGATCGAGACGCAGAACGTGTCATGGAGCATGTTCAACCAGGCCGTCTGCGCCCTCCGGTTCCTCTACCAAGTCACGCTCGAACGACCGGATATGATCCCTCATCTTCCGTTTCCCAGGCAGGAGAAGCGGCTTCCCACGGTCCTGAGCGAGGAAGAGGTCACCCGGTTCTTTCAGGCCGTCACCCACCGCCGGGACCGGGTAGTCCTGCTGACCCTCTATGCTTGTGGGCTCCGGATATCGGAGGCCCTGGGCCTCAAGCCCGGTGACATCGATAGTGACCGGATGCTCATCCACGTCCGGCAGGGC
>CAYOVN010000154.1:0-8025 GCA_964407425.1 uncultured Gemmatimonadaceae bacterium | reverse complement strand
CGGCACTGCTCCGGATCGCCTATGCCTTCGAACAGCTCACCCAGCACCGGATGACGCCGAAGTTCATCCCCCACCTCGACCTTTAGGCGGACGCTTCACTCGAACCGAATGGCCACCACCGGGTCCACTCGGGATGCCCTCCGGGCAGGCACATAGCTGGCCAGGAGGGCTACGGCGGTCAGGCAAAGGGCCACCACTCCGAAGGTCAGAGGGTCGATGGGATCGACCCCGTAGAGGATGGCCCCCATGAGCCGGGTCAGCCCCACTGCCGCCAACAGGCCGAGGACGACCCCTGATCCGGCCAGAATCAACCCCTGCTTCAGGACCATCCTCCTTACGTCACCTGCTTCCGCACCCAGAGCCAGGCGCACCCCAAGTTCCCGGGTCCTTTGACTCACCACGTAGCTGATGACACCGTAAATCCCGATGGCGCCCAGGATCAGGGCCACCCCAGCCGCGATGGCGAGCATGATGAGTGAGAAGGAGGTTCGGGCCATGGATTGGGAGAGGACTTCATCCAATGTCCGCACATTGGCCAGGGGCAGGTTTCGATTCACCCCCCAGACGGCTTCCCTGACTTCCCTCATGAACTCAGTGGAACCGACACGGGAGCTACGAATGACAAAGGCCATGGAACGCTGGACGTTGATTTCCGGGGCGTCGACGGGGAGGCCCTCCCAGAGGTTCCTATGCATCATGGGCCAGTAGACGATGGTGGTAGGATCCTGATCCAATCCGTCGTCCCGAACGTCCCCGACGACCCCAACGATCTCGTTCCACTCGCCGGCCTCAAGGCCGGTGCTGATACGTTTTCCAATGGCCTCTGCCGGGGAGTCCCAGTACTCCCGGGCCAGGGATTCGGAAACCATGACGGCCCTGTTGAGGTCATAGGAGTCACGGAGGTCCAGGGATCTCCCAGTGATCACGGGAATCTGCATGGCCTCGAGGTAGTTCTCACCGACCCGGTTGAAACGCCTGATAGGAGGGAGCTGTCCTGCCTCCACGGGAAACCCTTCCACGAATATGGGATCGTTGGAGTTCCACCCGTCCATGGCGACGGATTGTGCGAAACCCACCGTTGTCACCCCGGGGATCTCCCCCACCCGTTGGGCCAGGAGCTCATAGGTTCGGGTCACATCGAGGGGGGCCTCCGCCTCCGGAGACGGAATGCTCAGGCGGACCAGGAGAACCTCATCCGGGTTTCTGAAACCCGGATCTACATTTCGCAGGGATTGGAAGCTCCGGATCATGAGACCGGAGCCCACAAGGAGGAGCAACGCCAGGGACATCTGGGCCACAACCAGGGTATTTCTGGCCCTGTGTTTTTCTCTTCCGGCCCCGCCCCCTCTTCCCCCTTCCTTCAACGCGTTCACCAATCCACCACGCCGATATTTTAGTACCGGGAACATCCCGAAGAAGACTCCGGCGAATAGTGAGACTCCCAGAGTGAAGAGGAGGACCGGCCAATCCAGGGTCACTTCCTCCAGCCTGGGAAGCTCTGCCGGGCCCAGGGCGGTGAGAAGCTTCAACCCTCCAAATGCGAGAGCCACTCCAACTAGACCACCCAGGATTCCCAGGAGCATGCTTTCCTTCAGAAATTCTCGAGCTATCCGGGGTTGGTCGGCGCCCATGGCCGTGCGGACGGCCATCTCCCGTTCCCTGCCCTCAGCCCTCACCATGAAGAGGTTCGCGACGTTTGCGCAGGCGATGAGGAGAATCATCCCGACAGTACCAAGGAGCACCCAGAGGACCTCACCCACGTCCCCTACCACATCAGTCATCAGAGGTCTGAGGTTGGGACTGAATTGACTGCTTTCCAGAATCTCGAGGGTGACGCCGCCGGGATAGGCCTCGATGGCCATGGGCACCATCCGGGCGATGTCTGCGTTCGCCTGTTCGATGGTAACTCCGGGCCTGAGTCTTGCCAGGGCCTGGTAGCTGAAATTCCCGACGTACAATTCGGCCCGATTGAACTGGAAGGGCAGGAATGCCGCCGGATCACGACCGATAAGCCGAAAACCGGAGGGCATGACGCCAATGATTGTCCTGGGCTGGCCATCCACCAGCAGGGTCTGGTCAAGGACATCCGGATCCCCCCCGAATCGGCTCTGCCAGTAATCGTTGCTCAGGATGATGGTCTGAGGGGCTCCCGGACTGTCGTCCTCCAGGCTGAAGCGCCGGCCCAGGTTCGGCTCAACGCGGAGGGCTCGGAAGGTGCCCTCCGTCACCCGCATGACCTGGACTTCCTCTGGTTCGTCCAGACCGGTGACAGCCGCTGTTCCCACATCCCACATCCCGATTTCGGAGAAGGACCTCCCCTCGTCCAGATAGGTAAAGTGCAAAGCGGGTGACTGGTTCAGCAGGTCGAACCCTATTCCTGGGGCCGCGTGCCAGACGCCGACCAGCTCATCGGGCTCGTCAAAGGGGAGTGGCTTGAGGAGGATTCCGTTTACGAGGCTGAAAATGGCCGTGTTCGCACCGATCCCCAGGGCCAGCGTCCCGACAGCGACCACCGCGAAGAGGGGGTTCTTTAACAGTCGTCGGGTGATGAGTCCCACTTCTCGAAAGAAGGTATTCATGGCGGCACAGGTCCTTGGGATGGCGGTCTCCGGGAAGTCAGCCCCGATGTGAAAACCAGACGAAGATTTGGAGCCCGGGGTTTCGCAGACACGGGGGGCCTGGGGAAGATTTTCTTGCCGGAGGGCTTCTGCCCGGCCAAACTTCAGAGTGGACGGTCCCGACCTCCGGCCCAGGAAGAAAGAGATGTCCGAGAGTTCGAATCCTGAAAACCCGAGCCGAAAAAGCTTCCCCCTCTGGGTCTTGGGTCTATTTGTCGTAGTTCTGGTCATGGGGTATTCGGCGTTTCAGATCGTCCGGGCCAGGGGGAATGGTGTCTCTCTACCCCCTGGCTTTTCCATCACCACCGGAGAGGACTCGGGTCCGGCGGCCGGCCCGGAGCCGTCCGGACGGAGAAGCCAATCCCTGGCCGATCTGATCGCGGCCACGGTCTCCACCGACTCCTCCAGCTTCCAGGCCTCCATCGCCATCCTTCCGTTGGTGAACCGGACCGGCGACAGCCTGTTGGACACTCTCGGGAATGGGATTACGGAGGAGGTCATCACCCGCTTGTCCCGGATTCGAGGATTGAAGGTGATTTCCCTCCTGTCCGTTCAGGAGATGGAGGGGTTGAACCTGACGGTGGATGAGGTGGCGGACACCCTCGGCGTGGACCACCTCCTCCAGGGTACCGCATTCCCCTACCAGGATGCGGCTCGAATCGAGGTTCGTCTTCTGGAGGTTGCGGGGGAGTCGGAGATCTTGAGCAACGACTACAGTCTGGATCGGACCAACCAGATGAGGGCAGTGGAGGAGATTTCCAACGAGGTCAGCGCGGCCCTTATGGAGGGGGTGCCGAGCCTCTCTCTCCGTTCCCCTTTTCAGAACTCCGAGAGTTCTGGGTACGTCGAATATCTGGCCGGCACTCGTTTGATAAACAGCCGAACCTGGAACGGGATCCTCCGGGCCATAGAAGCTTTCCAATCAGCAATCGAGCAGGACAGCACCCTTGCTCCGGCATTCGCAGGGTTATCGTCCGCGTATGCCCTTTCCATTACCTACCGCTACGACATCGGTGTTGACGCATATGCGGCCGCCGGCCTGGCCTTGAGTGCCGCATCGAAGGCGGTGGAGTTGGACCCGGATTTGGCGGAAGGCTATGCAGCCCGGGGATACATCTCGAGTGTGGCCCTCGCTCCAGCTCAGCCCGTCCTGGAGGATTTCTCCAGGGCCCTGGACCTCCAGCCGAATGCCCCGAACGTTCCGGCATGGTACGCTAACCTTCTGGTCCGGGAGGGTTACTACGACCAGGCTCTCGTGATGGCTCGGAGAGCTGTTTCTTTGGATCCTCTTTCCCCTGCCCGAAGAACCGGCCTTGCCTACGAGGCTCTTCGAGCGAAGGACTATGGCCTGGCCATCCAGGAGGCCCGGACGGCCCGGAGCCTCAACGCCGAAGTCATACTACCTCGCTCCATTCAGGCCCTGGCCCTCCTTTTGAGTGGCCGGGCCGAAGAGTGTCTCGATCTCGACCTGGGGCCCCATGCGGGGCTCAGGGCCATTTGCCTTCATGATGTAGGGCGTTTTGATCAAGCCGAGGCTATTACCGACTCCCTGCGAGTTGTGCTTCGGAGTGGGCGGCACGTGCACCCTGGGTTCACCAATGTCATCGCCGCCGGAGACTTGGCTGCCTATCTGGCTTGGACCGGCTCCCCCGACCGAGCCATGCATTGGATCCATCGAGCCTACGCCATGTCCCCGAGCGGAATCGATCCGCGGGTGCTGAACTCCGGGGTGTTCGAGCAGGTACTCGCCAACGCTGAGATGCGCCGGGAGGTGTCCGGGATTCAGGACCGAATCTGGGCTCGAGTCCAACGTGAATTCACCGAGGGAGAGTTCGAGTTGAACCGGGGAATTCGATGAGATGAGGCTCCGGGTTTCTCGGAGTGGCCGTTTTTCTTTTGCCTCCCAAGGTCGGGTTTCCCTAGCCCCATTCCTTCAGCCACGCTTCCACGGCACGCTGAAAGTACGAAGGGTTGAATAGCGTCCATTCACCCTCCTCCTCCGGGATACTGTGCCGAGCGGCAGCCTCGTCCGCGGTCCACCCTTCCTTCCTCGCCTTCCTGGCCGTTTCCTCCAGCCCATCGATGATCCTGAGGTATCGGGAAAGATCTTCGGGTCCGGCCAGGGGTCCATGACCCGGGACATAGATGTTCTGCTGGTCTGCTTGCAGCGCCCGGACCGACCGGGAAAGATGGCTGGGAATGGCATCCATGTAGTTGGGAAACATCCCGTTCCACACCAGGTCACCACACCAGGAAATCCCCTCTTCCGGGAGGTCGACGGTGACATCACTGGGCGTATGGCCTCGGCGGGGCGAAAGGGTCACGGTCCTTCCGCCAAGATCGATGGCGCCCGGAGAATCTTCTCCGACAAGGACGACATCGGCCCAGAGGTGCCTCTGGGCCTCGGAAGAGTCCTCCGGGAGCCCGTCGGTTTTTAACGCCTGTGTTGTTGGGGTGGTGTGGAAGCTCGGGCCGGAATCGGGCGGAGATGACTCTTCGCTGCCGGACCCCGGGGCCCCGGGAAGGAAGCCCTCCGCACCGCTGGAGTGGTCGCCGTGATAGTGGGTGACCAGGACGTGGGAAGGCCAACGTCCGGTGAGCTCCCTGGCCTTCTCGGCCATCCACCGGCCTCCCTCAGGGGTCTGGAAGGCTTCCACGACCAAAACTCCGTCACCCCCGGCGATAATCCCGCCGTTGCAGACCGTGGTGTAGTCACCCCCCAGGGGAGTGGAAACGAAGGCCCAAAGTCCCTCCCCTATGGACTCGAGTCGACCGAAGGATTCCTGGGCCACCGTTGCACCGTAAACTCTCCGGCTCCAGGACCTGGCGGCGGCAGGGAAGGGGGTGGCCATTAGGGCCATGTGTGCTGCGCAAGCAGAAGTGACCTTTAAGAAATCTCTGCGGGTGTGGTCTCCAGACGACTTCATCAATGGACCCTTTCTGGTCATCGTCCCTCGGGGATGACCCTGAACTCGAGTTCCAGGCGGATATGGTCGTCCACACTCAGGACCCGGGCGACCTGGGGGACTGGGATTCCGAACGTATCGAAGGGAAAGGCTGTCGTCGCAAGGCCTGTGATTTCATCGGGGCCGAATTCACAGGTGAAATCCCAGAGTGTGGTTTGGGTTTGCCCATGAAGGGTCAGTTCCGCCTCCAACTGAAAGCTCGCAGACCCCGTCTCGGGGAAGGGTGCCGGGTTGCCCAGGAAACGCCGGGGAACCAACACCGCTTCCGGGAACTGTTCCACCTCCAGAGTCCTCCGGCGAACGTAGCCGTCCCTTCGATCACTATCCGTGGTCAGGGAGGTCAGCTGGACCCGGAATTCCGATTCGTCGGAGATCGTGCCGCTTTCCCCATCCAGGACCAGGATTCCGGTGATCTCCTGGGTTACGCCCACGGCGTCGTTTGGAAAGTCCAGGCCGGCTAGCTGCTCCCGGACACGGTATCTGGCTTCCGACCCTTCAGCGGTGAGAATCCAACGGACCAGAGACGTGTCGGACGACGTTTCCTGATAGGAACTTGGGGTGATTTCGGGATCACGAGGGCCCGCTGGGGCCGGATGCCGTAGGCCTCCCTGGGCGGGTCCAAGGGACATGACCAGGGCTACGAGAACGGTCTGAAGCACTACTCCTCCTTCGGTTGGGATCCACATTCTGATGGTTTGGCTGGATTCCCGCTTCCGACCCCGGATCCTCGGTAGGGTTCCCGAACTTGGGGAGAAGAGTGTGCCGGATTCTGCGTGAACCTTGGGCGAATCAACCCGGGCTTGGAGCGTTTTGTTACAGACTAGCTGCCGCACAAACCCTGTCCCTACCGACTTTCCCTTTGTTTTCAAGGACTTACGGCGTCGGGCCGCCGGGCCTGCCTTTTGCGCATTTACTCGTGCGATCCACTACCCCAAACCAAGGAGGCCAAAATGTCCAAGCGATTTTCCTTTCTGTCGGCGGTCCTCCTCCTCCTGGCCGTCTATCCTGGGGATCTCCGGGGGGCTCCCCAGGACTATGTGGTCATGGGTACCCCCCTGGTGAACCTCCGGACCGGTCCAAGTACGAATGCCATGGTCATCGGCCGGGCTGAAAAGGGGGACGTTTTCAAGGTTCTGGGCCAGACTGAAGAGTGGTACCGGGTTCTCATGTTTTCCGGTGAGCCCCGCTACGTCACCAAGTCCGAGTTCGTATACCCACTCGAAAGCGAGCAGCTCGTGGTAGGTCATGAAATGGAGCTCCCCCACTCCACTTCACGGACCCGCTCAATTTTCTGGGACACGGAGCAGGGCATGGACCGGGCGGCCCGAGAAGCACTGGAGATCATCCCAGCCACATTGAACCGTGAACGGTACAACGTCCTGAAGAAGATCCTGGAGGATCGGATTCTCCTGGAGATGTTTCACATCCACGGAATCCAGCCGGCGCTTTACGGTGAGTTGGTTGCGGAGGCCCGAAAAGCGAAGTGGTAGGGCGGGGACAGGCTGGCCCTTCCTTTAGGAGGGGCCAGCTTTTTCGATTCCCTTCGGCCGCAGGTAGGCGAACCAGTAGACCCCGGCCACCAACAGGGTGCCGCCCACGATGTTGCCCAGGGTGACGGGGATGAGGTTGTGTGTCAGCCCTGCTGCGGACAGGCCCTCCAAGGTCTCCGGACCTATTCCCAGGGAGGCTAGCAGTTCGCTGTCGGTCTTCAGGAGCATGCCCAGAGGGATGAAGTACATGTTGGCGATGCAGTGTTCGAACCCAAGAGCCACGAACCCGGCGATGGGCCAGACAATGGCCAGGATCTTGTCCGTGGTGCTCCGTGCCGAGTTGCAGAGCCAAACTGCCAGACACACCAGGGCATTACAGAGAACCCCTCTTACAAAAGCCTCGGACCAACTCAGGTCGACCTTGGCGGCCGCAATCTGAATGGCATTGAGGGCTACGGCGTTATCCCCCAAAGCGAGTGTGCCGGACCAGAAGACCAGCAGGGCGGTCCCCACCGATCCAACGAAATTCCCGCCATAGACTAGGATCCAGTTCCGGGCGACCTGACGGGTCGTGATCTGGCGGCTGGCCCAAGCCATGGCCACCAGGTTGTTTCCGGTGAAGAGTTCCGCCCCGGCTACCACCACCAGGATCAAGCCCAGCGAAAATGCCACTCCCCCCATTACCCGGGTGGGCCCCAACCCCATGGGGGAGCCCGTGGTAGTGAGCGTCGCGAAAGCGGCTCCCAGGCCGATAAAGGCCCCCGCCATGACGGCCAAAATGAGGGAGTCGGCCATGGGAAGTTTTGCCTTCGCAACCCCGACCTTCAGAACCCGTTGGGCCATCTCGGCTGGGGCGTACGCATCGATCAGGTGCCTCATACGTGGGGAATCCCTGGGTGGGTGGAAAAGAAGAACCCGGGCCGGAGTATGTCTCCGACCCGGGTGGAATTT
>CAYOVN010000153.1:0-8087 GCA_964407425.1 uncultured Gemmatimonadaceae bacterium | reverse complement strand
GGCCGTGGGGGTTCGAGTCCCCCCTTTCGCATTACTGTCGTTACGAAACCCCTTTTACTCTTATTTCGAGATGGGAATGGCCACAGACTCCCCCAGCCTCCAGGTAAACTTGGAGGAGCAGGAAGCTTGGCGTCGTCGGATTACGGTGACGGTGCCCGCAGCCACGGTTCAGACCGAGAGAACCCAAATCATCCAGAAGCTCGGCGGGAAGCTAAAGCTCCCGGGGTTCAGGAAAGGGAGAATCCCCTCCAACGTCGTCGAACAGCGCTTCGGACCCGCCGTGGATCAGGAACTCCTCGACAAGGTTATCGGGGATGCCTACCGGGAGGCTTTGGCGGCCCAGTCTCTGGCGCCCATCTCTGAAGGTCAGGTTGAGGATGTCGACTACAAGCCGGCGGAAGACCTGACCTTTTCCATCTCTTTCGATGTGCAGCCGGTCATCGAACTCGATCGTTTGGGAGGCTTTACGGTCGAACGCCCTAAGGTCGAGGTGGCCCAGGAGGATGTGGACCGGGTTATCGGACGCCTCCAGGATCAAGCGGGGGTTTGGAAGCCTTTGGAGGAAGAAGCCCCGGTGGACGGAAACCTGGTGACGCTGGAAATCCAGCGCATGGAGGACGGGGAACCTGCCGGAGATGCTCGACCCTACGAAATCGTCCTGGGGGACGGTGAAGCCATCCCCGAGGTCGAGGATGCTGTTCGGACTCTGGGATTGGGTGAAACCGGTGATTTCACCGTCACTTTCCCCGATGACTTCCAGGACGAAGCCCGCCGGGGGGAAAAACAACATCTGCGAATCAGTCTCACCGCTCAGAAGGTGAAGGAAACTCCCGAACTCGACGACGAGTTCGCCAAGACGCTGGGGGACTTCGAAGACTTGGCCTCCCTGACGGCTCGGGTACAGGAAGATCTACAGCGGGAAGCCGAAGAGCAGTCCGAAGCGGCGGTTCGCTCCCAGTTGGTGGACCATATCCTGGAAGCCAACCCCTTTGAGGTCCCCCGGTCCATGGCTGAGAGGTACATGGACTCGGTTCTCGGGGACACGGAGAAGTTGGACCCGGAAGTTCTCCTCGAGACGAAGGAGAAGCTCCGGCCTGAAGCCGAAAAGGTCGTAAAGAGGATCCTTTTGGTGGATCGGGTGGCGGAACTCAAGGACCTGAAAGCCACAGAAGACGAAGTGGACGATAAGGTTCAGGAGATCGCCGACAAAAACGAGGTCAAACCCGCCCAGGTTTACGCCAATTTGCAGAAAGCAGGCAACCTGGAAGGGCTGGAACGGGAGTTGACCGAACAAAAGGTCTACGATTTCCTAAAGGCTGAATCCACAGTTACCGACACTTAAGAGGAGAAAGAAAGGGAGAGATGCCCATTTATCCACCGTATGTCATCGAGCGCACCAGCAGGGGTGAGCGAAGCTACGATATCTTCAGCCGCCTCCTCATGGACCGGATCGTCTTCCTGGGGAGTGGCATCGATGATAACGTCGCGAACATCATCATTGCCCAGCTCCTCTTTTTGGACGCCGAAGACCCTGAAAAGGACATCTACCTTTATATCAACTCCCCGGGTGGAAGTGTCTACTCAGGCCTGGCCATTTACGACACTCTGCGCCACCTGAGGGCCCCGGTTTCCACCTTCTGCATAGGAATGGCAGCATCCATGGCCGCCATTCTGGTGGCCGCAGGGGAAGAGGGGAAGAGGGCATCCCTTCCGAACTCGAGAATCATGATCCATCAGCCGTCCTCCGGGGTCCATGGGACTGCTGCCGACATCGAAATCGCGGCCAAAGAGATTCTCCATATTCGGAAAAGCCTGAACGAGATCCTCTCATTCCACACGGGCCAATCGGTAGAGAAAATCGCCGAGGACGTGGATCGGGACCGGTTCATGAGCCCCGACGAGGCCATGGATTATGGGATCATCGATCGAGTGCTGCAGCCGGGGGAAACCGGCCGGGAAACGAGCAAACCGGTGGATTCGGACCACACGGGTCCGGAACCTGAATCGAACTAGTAACCAAAAGACCGCGGATCGGGTGAGGCTTCCCGATTTGGAGGAGAGCCATGAGCACCACTGGCGACAAACATCTTCGCTGCAGCTTTTGCGGAAAATCAAAGGACAGCGTCAAGAAGTTCATTTCGGGGCCGTCTGTCTATATATGTAACGAATGTGTCTCTCTCTGTAATGAGATTTTGGCGGAGGAAGAAGAGCGGGAGGCCGTAGAAGCTCAGGTTCCCAGTCCGACTCCCATGGAGATCAAAGACATCCTGGACGAATATGTCATCGGGCAGGATGAGGCCAAGCGGGCGTTGTCGGTCTCGGTCTACAACCACTACAAGCGGGTGAACCACCTGGGGATTCTGGACGAGGTCGAGATCGAAAAGGCCAACATCCTCCTCATGGGCCCCACCGGTGTAGGGAAAACCCTCCTGGCCCAAACCCTGGCCCGGATGCTTCACGTCCCCTTCACCATCGCCGATGCCACCACCCTCACCGAAGCCGGCTATGTCGGTGAGGACGTGGAGAATATCCTGGTCCGGCTCCTCCAGGCCGCGGACTTCAACGTCCCCGATGCGGAGAGGGGCATCGTATACATCGATGAGCTGGACAAAATCGCCCGTAAATCGGAAAACCCCTCCATCACCCGGGACGTGTCGGGGGAGGGCGTACAGCAAGCCCTCCTGAAGATCCTGGAAGGAACTGTTGCCTCCGTGCCCCCCCAGGGTGGGAGAAAACACCCCCAGCAGGAATACATCCAGATCGACACAAGGAACATTCTGTTCATCTGCGGCGGGGCCTTCGACGGATTGGAGAAGATCGTCGAGGCTAGGGTCGGGAAGCGGCAGATAGGCTTCACGGGGAGAGACGCGGAAGCGAGCCGGGAAGACGTTCTTAATCTGGTGGAACCTGAAGATCTCCAGCGTTATGGGCTGATCCCGGAGTTGGTGGGGCGTCTACCCGTCAGCGTGGCCCTGGATGAACTGGATGAAGATGCTCTGATTCGGATCCTCCAGGAGCCCAAGAATGCCCTTATCAAGCAATACGAGAAGATGCTCGAGCTCGAGGATGTCGGTCTCACCTTCGAGCCTGCAGCCATCAAAGCCATCGCCGCAAAAACCCTGAATCGTGGAACGGGTGCCAGAGGACTCAGGGCCGTTATCGAAGAGCTCATGAGGACCATCCTCTTCGAGATTCCCTCCCGGACCGATGTCAGGGAAGTCGTGGTTACCACAGAGAGCGTGGAGGAGAAGATTCCTCCCCTTCTGGTCCTTCATCCCGAGGTGGAGAAGAAGGAAGCCTGAGGGAAAATCCCGATTCAACACAATCCGTGACGGTTCGGCCTTTCCGCGCCATTTGTTCCGTCCTACGATAGACACCGCGGGGATCCAAGCGGAAAAGGACTCCCCGCGGTGTTCTCTCTTTTGGTCCTCCCCATTGGTGAGTATTTGAATGGCGACCCTTTACCGGATCGACGGACAGGTTGAGATCCCTGAGGAACTCCCGGTCGTAGCTCTCCGCGATCTGGTCTTCTTTCCTTATATGGTCCTTCCTCTTCTCATCGGGAGGGCACCTTCCGTGGCCGCCCTGAAGAAGGCGGAAGAGGTAGACAACCTTCTACTTCTTGTGGCCCAGCAGGATGCTGATGTAGAAGACCCTCAGGAGAGGGATCTCCATCGCCTTGGTACGGTAATCCGTGTCATCCAGACAACCCAGCTTCCCGACGGCACCGCTCGGGTGGTCATGGAGGGTCTGGGGCGTGCGAGAATCAGAGAGTTCGTTCCCTGGGAGGAGGGATTCCGGGCAAGCATCGATTTATTGCCGGGGTCGGAGAGGGAATCCCCTGAGGACATCAACCCGGAAATCGAGGCTCTGGGCCGAAAGGTTCGGGAGCTCTTCAACAACTATATCGAGGTCAACGAGAGACTCCCCCGTGAACTTTCAGGAACGGTGGCGGCTGTCCTGGACCGGATCCGCCTTTGTCACATGATCTCCGGGCACCTCCTCCTCTCCTCCATGGAGAAGCAGGAACTTCTGGAAACCCGCGATCTGGACGAACATCTCGAAACCATTCGCCAGATTCTCGTGAGAGAGCTGGAGATCTTCCGGATCGAAGAAAAGTTGGATGAACAAATCCAACAGCAGATGGATTCCGGGCGGCGGCAGGTGTACCTCCAGGAGCAGCTGAAAGCCATCACCAAGGAGTTGGGGACCCCGGAGGGGGAGTTGGCCGATTTGGAAGCTGTCCTCCGGCATACCCCCCTTCCGGCGGAAGCCCAGGAAAGGGCGGAGCGGGAGCTGGATCGACTGAAACACCTGAATCCCGTAGCCCCCGAGTCGGCGGTAATCCGGACCTACCTGGATTGGATCCTGGGCCTTCCCTGGATGACAAAGACAGAGGACGTCCTGGACGTAGCCCTTGCCAGTGAGATCCTCGATCAGGCCCACTTCGGGTTGGATGAGGTGAAGGACCGGATTTTGGACCACATCGCCGTCCTCTCCCTGGTCGGAGACCTTCAGGGCCCGATCCTCTGCCTCGTCGGCCCTCCCGGGGTTGGGAAGACGTCTCTCGGCCGAAGCATCGCGTCGGCCCTGGGGCGTGAGTTCGTCCGGGCCTCCCTCGGGGGTGTCCGGGATGAAGCTGAGATCAGGGGACACCGGCGCACCTACGTAGGTGCCCTTCCGGGCAGGGTTCTCCAGGGGATGAGACGGTCCGGTTCAAGGAACCCCATCTTCCTCCTGGATGAGGTGGACAAGCTCGCCAGGGACTTCCACGGAGATCCCGGGGCCGCCCTCCTGGAGGTGCTGGATCCGGAGCAAAACCGGACTTTCACGGATCACTATCTCGAGCTGGAATTCGACCTCTCCGATGTCCTCTTCATTTCCACGGCCAATACTCTGGCGGGAATCCCAGAACCTCTTCGGGACCGGATGGAGATCATCCGAATCCCGGGGTACCTCACCACGGAAAAGAAGGCCATCGCCCGACAGTTCATCTGGCCGAAGCAGGCGAGGAGGCATGGCCTGGCGGAGAGTTCGGCCACCCTTTCCGATGACGCTCTCGACCTGATCATCCGGGACTACACCCGGGAGGCCGGGGTAAGGGAGTTGGAGCGTAGAATCTCCGGGGTGGCCCGGAAGCTGGCACGGGGACTGGCGGAGGGCACTCAAACCTCTGATAAAATCCCTCCAGTGGAAGCGGGGGATCTGAAGGGGTATCTGGGCCCTCCCACCTACACCCCTGAACCCAGGGAGGAAGCCATGGGCCGGGCCGGGATCGCCAACGGCCTAGCCTGGACGGCGGCAGGAGGAGTGATCCTGGACGTGGAGGTGGCGGTCATTCCCGGATCAGGGAAGATCCAACTTACGGGCACGTTGGGTGATGTCATGAAGGAGTCGGCCTTCGCGGCTGTTACCTACGCCAGATCCAGAGCCCGTCTTTTCGGGCTCAGTCAGAGTTTCCATGAGGAAGTGGACATCCACATCCATCTTCCGGAAGGAGCCACCCCCAAGGATGGCCCGTCGGCAGGAATCACCATCGCCGTTGCGCTGATTTCCGCTCTCACTGAGATCCCATCCCGATCGGACGTGGCCATGACCGGGGAAATCACCCTCCGGGGAAGAGTCCTGGGAGTGGGAGGGGTCAAGGAGAAGGCAGTAGCAGCATACCAGGGTGAGATCAAAAGAGTTCTCCTCCCGAATACCAACGCAGGTGACCTGGAGCGGATACCGAACGAAGTCCTGGAGGGGGTAGAGTTCGTCCTGGTTCGAACCATGGATGAGGTTCTGGAAGCGGCCCTCATCTCCCTTCCGACTTCCCGGCCTGACACGGGTGCCAAGGAGCTCCTGGGCAGCACCCAGGAGCCGGGGATCGAACTGTCCCAGTGATCATTCGATCTGTTGAGTTCGCGGGATCCGTGGCATCACCTAAGAATCCTCTACCTGGGACTTTGCCCCAGGTAGCCTTCTCCGGAAGGTCGAATGTCGGGAAATCTTCCCTTATCAACGTCCTCCTCCGCCGAACCCGGAAAAAGGTAGCTCACGTATCATCGAAGCCCGGCAAGACCCAGATGCTGAACTTCTACCGGGTAAACGAACGGTTCTTCCTGGTGGACCTTCCCGGCTTCGGGTACGCCAAGGCTCCGGGGCCCGTGAGGGACAGTTGGAAGAGGTTGGTGGAGTGGTACTTGGGGCGGGAGGACGGACCTTGCGGTGTGGTGCACCTGGTGGACGGTCGCCATCCCCCCTTTCCTCAGGACCAGGAGATGATGGAATACCTGGGGGTTATTGGTACGCCGGCTCTGGTGATCCTGACCAAGATGGACCGGGTCTCCCATGGCAAGCGGGAGAAAACCATCACAGTCGCGGCCAAGGAGTTGGAGCTGGACCCGGAACAGTTGTTGCCATTTTCGTCTAAGACAGGAGAGGGACGGGATTCACTCCTTGCGGCCCTGGATGAGCTCCTTCCCCCCATTACTCGGACAGGCTCCTAGAACGGACTAAACCGGTTCTTGTCACCCTGGAGGCAGAATGAAAAGCCAAGCACCAGCACTCCTCCTGGGTGTTCTGATTCTCCAGGGATGTGCCGGCGGATCCCCCAGCCCGGAGCGGGGACCGGCACCGGAGCCGGCGACGGCGACGGCGACGGCGGATAGTACTTCCCTGGCGGTTCCGGCGGGATTGGGAACTCTGCTACAGGACCAGATCACGCTCCAACTCCAGAGCGGAGCCCTACTCATCAAGCTCACGCCCCTGGCGGAGGAGATCATTCGCCTCACCGCCCCTGATACTTACGGGCGACTGCGGGGTTTGGCGGAGGCTCACGGACCCCGGGCATCCAGAACGGCGATGGGCTCGGATCCGACCCTCTTTCTTGTGAGTCTCTTCAGCTACGAACCCGACGTCACATACGAACCGGAGGACCTCCTCCTGGTAAACCGGGGTTTGAGGCTGAGACCCCAGGGCATCGCACCCATCTCCCCCTCCTGGGGAACCCAGAGGCTTGGGCAACAGGAGGCCCGGATGGCTGTCTATGCCTTCGATGGGCGAATCGAGTGGGAAGCGGATCTAGTCGTGGAATACCAGCAGTTGAGAAACGAGCAGTGGCAGGACCAGATCGCTCCGGTACTCGAGGCCGAAAGGGTGAAGGTCCGGGCTCGGGGTGGCGGGGGGTAACCTTCCTGGGGTACCTGGATAGACCCGGGTTGGATCAGTTCTGATCCAGCCCAAACTTCTTGATCTTTCGGTAGAGGGTCCGCTCCCCGATCTCCAACACCTCGGCGGCCTTGCGACGGTTCCCTCTGACCTCAACAAGAACCGCCCGAATGGCCTCCTCCTCGAGGCCCTCCATGGTCATCCCCGAGCGGTAGACCACAACTCCGTCCTCCTGAGGGACCTCCGAATCCGGAGAGGACTCCGTAGACGGACCTACGACCGATTCTGGAAAAACCTCCTTGAGATGGGTGGCCTCAGGGAATTCTTCGGCGGGGCTGAAGGGCACTTGCCGCTCCCCACCATGTTCCTCCTGGTATCGTTCGAAGTCCCGGCGCAGGTCGTCCATGTCCATCCGAAGATTCACCAGTGTTCGGAAGACGAACTCCAACTCCGGCCGAAGAGACCCTTCGCCCTCCCGACCCACAGGGAGCATCGTATTCCCCAGGGGAGCCGGAAGCAGACCCCGGCTATGGGGGTTGGTAACTTCGGCCGGGATGTCCCGGGCCTCGATTCGGCGACCGGGAGCAAGAACAACCATGCTCTCCACCAGGTTTCTAAGCTCCCTTACGTTCCCGGGCCAGAGGTGGACCATGAGGATTTGCATGGCTTCGTCGGTGATTCCCACAAACGGACGATCGTGTCGGGTACTGGCCTCCTCGATGAAACTCTCCACGAGGGGGGGGATGTCCTCTTTCCTACTCCGGAGAGGAGAAAGCTCGATCCGGAGCACGTTCAACCGGAAGTAGATATCCCGACGGAAAGCCCCGATCTCCACCAATTGGCGGAGCTCCTGGTTGGTGGCGGCGATGACCCTGACGTCCACTCGGATGGGCTTCTCCCCTCCTACCCGGTAGAACTCCCTCTCTTCCAGGACC
>CAYOVN010000152.1:0-8146 GCA_964407425.1 uncultured Gemmatimonadaceae bacterium | reverse complement strand
AGAACTACTCCCCCGAGGAACTGGCCACCCCCCAGGCGTTCAGGCGGGATTCCCGGCTTGTTTGGGAGTGGTACGACTGGCGAAGGGGCAAAATCAGCCAGTGCAAGCCGAATTCCGGCCACGAGGCCTTGGCCCGGTTCGCCCTGGGGCCCCGAAACGTGCGAATTGTAACCCAGAATGTAGACGGCCTTCACGAAGCCGCGGCCAGGGCCGCCGCAGGCGGGCAGGACCCCTCCCCTGCCCTTCCTCTTGAGGTCCATGGGTCCATCTTCTGGGTGAAATGCACCTCCTGCACATACAAGGTGCCCCACCGGGATCCCATTCGGACGGAAACCGCAGAGGATCTGCCCCGGTGTCCGGTTTGCGCCAACCTCTTGAGGCCGGCGGTGATATGGTTTGGAGAGTCCCTTGACCCCGAGGTGATCTCGGAAGCCTTCCAAACGGCCCAGAGTGCTCAGGTCTGCCTCGTCGTGGGCACCAGCGCCCTGGTTCATCCGGCCGCCTCCGTGCCCTTGGCGACCAAAGAGAGTGGTGGGATCATCATCGAAGTAAATCCTGACGAAACGCCCCTCACTCATCTCGCCCAGGTGGTTTTGAGGGGTCCGTCAGGGGCCATCCTTCCAGAACTTCTGGACGGGCTAGGGGAGGTGGCTAGGTTGGGTGAAACAGGAGCCGCCGGATCTCCGGGAACCTAACGGTGGCGGGAGTGTTTTGGATTCGTAGAGCCGATCGGTTCCCGAGTGGCCTCGACCCAGCATCTGAAACGCCAAAAGCATGAAAAAAACCAATATCGGTCTTGTTTTTATTCTCGTCGCCCTGCAGGCCTGCGGAGATTCCACTTCCTCGGAGACTCCGTCCCGGGTGGTGGTAGACCCCTTCCTCTCGCTCATGTCATCTGTGGGGGAGACGCTCCAGTATTCGGCGACCCTGGAAGACAAGAACGGAGACGCCATTGAGGGAGCCGTTTTCACCTGGTCGACTTCAGACCTCGAGGTGGCCTCGATCACCTCCACCGGCCTCCTAACCGGACACAAGGCCGGTTCCATAACCGTTCGGGCCACGTCAGAGACCATCGGCGGGAACGCGAACCTGACCATCGATCCCATCCCGGATGATCTTGGAATCGTATCCGGCGATGGGCAGTTCGGGACCCTTCGCCAGGTACTTCCCGAGAACCCCACGGTTCAGGTCCTCGATGCCCTCGGAAATCCTGTGGTGGGGAAATTCGTCTCCTTCTCCATCGGTGCCGGAGGAGGATCAGCCTCACCATGGCAATCCCAGACCGGATCCGAGGGGCGAGCCTCAACGGTATGGCAGCTGGGTTGTTCCAATGAAAACCCTCAGCGCCTGGATGCCAGGATCGGAAATCTGACGGTTTCTTTCACCGCTATCGTCGATCTCGACGCCCTGGCCATCTGCGATGATTTCGTGCCTCAGGGTAGAGAAACCCAGGCCTACTCGGCCGATCTCCAGGTGGCCGGCGGGGACCAGAGTAGTCTGAATTGGTCCGTATCAGGAGGACAACTCCCCCCAGGGGTGACCCTTCAGCCGTCGGGAGCGCTCAGCGGGATACCCACGTTTGCGGGCCTCTTCCAGTTCGAAGCCAGGGTGCAGGATGCGTTAGGCGCTTCAACTTCAGCCGACTATGACCTTCGGGTCTGCGACGCCCCCGTCCAGCTCGGAGTAGGGGAACGACGGACGTTTCCCCCTCCCGGACCCGACGAATGCGGGTTCTTCCTCCCCTCCGGGGACGCAGGAGACCGGTACCGGTTTGCAGTGATCTACACCCGAAGTGACACCATCTCCGGGGATGTACCCTCCGTCAACGTGGGAATGGTCCGGGAAGCCGGGGGCCTGCCCATATCGGAACCCTTAAAAGCCCGGAACCTGGAGTTCGGGACCACAGGGCCAAGGATCACGGCCCTGGGATCGCCCACGCTGCGAGGGGCAATCTCTACGCGGCAGCGAACCGAGGAGTTCCATAATCAGATCAGGGTCGCCGAGCGGGAGCTCCTGAGGGACCTGGGGCCCAAGGCCCGGCCCCTTCCCGATCAAAAGGGTTTATCCCGGGTTTCCGGGCCCGTTTATGCGTCCCCGGACAAGGTGTCCTTTACCAATTCGGACGGATTCAAGACCTGCGACGTGAAAGAGACGGTCCGGGCTATCAAGGTCCGGGAAAACGACCTGATGGTCATCTACCAGGACAGCATTCAGTGGGCCTCCGACTCTTTACCTGGGACCATCGCCCAGCAGCTTCTGGATTTCTACGCAGCCAACGGAAAAGACGTCATCGACGACTATTTCGGCGGGGTCACGGATATCAACTCCGACGGGAAGATCGTGGTTTTTGTGACTCCTGTGGTTGAGGAAGGTGTGGCGGCTTTTGTTTGGAGTGGGGACTTCTTTCCCAAGACGTCCGAACCGGGATGGGGAGCCTGCCCCGCCTCCAACCAGATGGAGATGATGCGCTTCAGCCTGGGCACCATGAAGGGCATCTCGAGTGGGAATTACCAGGCCTTCGGGACCTTGGTCCACGAAGCAAAACACATCTCCTCCCTTTATCAGGGCATTTTCCGCAAGGAGTACCAGCCGCTCTGGGTCGAAGAGGGCACGGCTGAGATCGCAAAGGAGGTGGCTTCGAGGCAGGCGTGGGCTGATGCGGGGGGGCCGGCGGTGGATTCCATGGCCTTCGGTCAGGACGTGATAGAGTTCACCCCCGAGAATTACGGGATCATTCTTGTTAACGCCGGAACTACCGGGTATTTGTCCTCCCAACCCAATGGGGTGGTCGTTACCCCGTCCGGAGCTGGATCCAACCACAGTGTCTATGGTTCCGGGTGGCATTTCCACCGCTGGCTCGGGGACGCCTACGGGGTCCCTGACCAAGCCAAGGGCGATTCGGCTCTGTTCCGCACACTTAACGATTCCCTCACGGCTGCCGGAACTCAGGGTGTTCTACAGCTTACCGGAGCGCCGTCCTGGGCCGCCGTTCTGGAGGAATATGTTGCGGCTGTGATGGAGAATGGGACCGGCGTACCCCTAAGCTCCCGCTCCTTCACTTCCTACGATTTTTTCACCATGAACCAGACCTTCACATATACGGGCAAGCCTGATGGTGACTACCCTTTCCCCGTGAATGCGTCTGCCTCGGGGGCTTTCCTATCCGCCAGCAATATCGGGCCCATTGGTGCCAGCGGAGTACGGATCTTCGACCTTACCTCGGATGGGACTGGACTCGGTTTGGATGTGAAGGTCCAGACCAATGGTGGCGTGTTCCCCTTCCGAATCGTCCTCGTCCGCTTAAAATAAGCCAACATCCGACCCCGGGGTCTCCGCCCGGGACCAACCCTCGATGGGAGGCTGATGGATATGTATTCGGCTCTGGTGAGGAGAGGGCATACCGCCTTCACACTTTTCTCCACATCCCTTCTTCTTTGGGCGTGTGGCGGTTCAGGTGACTCGACGCAAGGTGGATCGAGGGCCGGGGGCGGAGAAGTTCCGGCCCAGGCCTCTCAGGGGATGGTCAGCTCCGCCCACCCTTTGGCCACGGAAGCCGGTCTGGAGATCCTGGCCAAGGGAGGAAACGCCTTTGATGCCGCGGTAGCGGTGGCTGCAGCCCTGAATGTGGTCGAGCCCATGATGTCGGGGATGGGGGGATATGGGACGATCCTGGTGTATTCCGCGGAGGAGGGCCGGGCTCGATTCCTGAATTCTTCTGGCAGGATCCCAATAGGGGTCGACTCGGACGCATTCCGCCCACCCACTCCGGAATACAGGGAAAACCGCCGAGGGCCAAAGGCAATCTCAACCCCGGGGAACGTGCAGGCCTGGGCGGCCATGTCAGAGGCCTATGGTGCCCTTCCCTGGCCCGACCTCCTCGAGCCTGCTGCCAAGTTGGCGGAGGAGGGTTTCGAGATCGACGCCAGGGCCGCGGGGTCGATTGAGTCGGCGTGGGAGGACTTCCCCGACCATGTCCGGGCTTTTTACGGTGCCGACGGGCGCCCCCTCGAGGAGGGGGAGCGGCTGGTTCAGGTTGATCTGGCCCGATCTCTGAGGATGGTAGCCCAGGAGGGGCCCCAGGTCCTCCATGGCGGTGCCCTCGGTGCTGCCATCGACGAGGCCATGCAGGAGTCGGGGAGTTTTCTCCGATTGTCGGACCTGGCCGAAATGGAAGCCGAGTGGTGGGAGCCGATCCAGATCGACTATCGGGGCCACCAGGTGATGGTCCCCCCTCCCCCGGCCAACTCCTTCCCGGCTCTGGTCCGTTTGGGGATGATGAGCCTGGTGGACGTGGAGGAACTGGGCCACAACTCAGTGGACTATCTTCATGTATACGCTGAGGTTACCAAGCGTGCCTTCTGGATTCGGTTGAGGTATGCCGGAGATCCTGAGGTGAACCCCCCTCCCCTGGACACCCTCCTTTCAGTTGAGTTCTGGGAGAAGGCCAACCGGCCAATAAGCATGTTTGAAGCCCTCCCCTTCGCACCGCCCTCGGGCATGGAGGCCCGGGAGGTGCCGGAAGGCCACACGACCCATTTTGTCGTGGCCGATTCGGAGGGAAATGTGGTTTCGGCAACCCAGACCCTCGGAAATGCCTTCGGGAGCCGGATCATGGCTGAAGGAACCGGGATCTGGCTGAACAATTCACTGGCCTACTGCACCTTCGAACCTGCGGGCAACCCAATGGATGCCCACCCGGGAAGGCGGAAGCTGTCCGGTGACGTTCCCCTCTTCATTCTGAACGATGAGGGAAGACCCTGGGTAGCCCTTGGCACCCCAGGCGGACATACGATCCCTCAGACGGTGCCCCAGATGGTCATGAACGTCCTGGACTTCGACATGAACATTCAGGAGGCCATCTCGGCGCCACGCATCTCTTTCGCCGAGCCGGATTTTCTGTTGTTGGAGGACAAAATGCCGCGATCACTCGGAAATGAGCTCATGGAGAGAGGGCATTCCGTCTTCCGGCAGCGGGCTTTGGGGAATGCCCACGGGGTGATGATCGAATGGGGGAGCGATGGAAAACCGGTTTCATTCACCGGTGGGGCTGATCCCCGGGGAGCCGGATTGGCGAAGGGTTACTAGGGCGCCCTCCCAGGCCAAGCCCTAAAGGAAGGCCCCGAACCCCAAGATCAAGCGGGAACGTCCTCTGCCAGCTTCTGAAGCCGAGGCAGAGCGACGTTCCCGCCACTCAGCACCACCGCGACGGAGCCATCTGCGCTTGATACGTCGTACTTCTCTCCGAGGAGGGCCGCCAGAGCCACCGCCCCACCTCCCTCCAGGAGCACCCCCAGAGACCGAAGGCCGTAGAGCATCCCCGTCCGGATTTCTTCCTCCGATACCAAAACGTGCTCATCGATCAATTCTCGGATCATGGGAAGGGAGTACCGGTTCGACAGGCCGATTCCCCCGGAAAGGGCCTCAGCCAGCGTTTCTTCCTCCACCATGGTCACCGGTTTGCCGACCTGCAGGCTCTCGAACATGACTCTGGCGTTGGCCGCAGATACCGCCACCATCCTGATTCCCGGGTGCTGCTCTTTGATGGCATAGGCGACACCCCCGGCCAAACCACCGCCGGAGAGAGGAATCACCACCGTATCCAATCCCGGAACCTGCTCCAGAAGTTCGAGGCCCAACGTCCCCTGCCCCGCGGCGACCCACGGGTCGTCGAAGGGTTGGACGAAGACTCGACCCTCCCTTTCGGCCAAATCAAGGGCCCGGGCTTCGGCTTCGTCGTAGCTGCCCCCGGACAGGACGACCTCGGCCCCCGACCGCTGCATACCGTTCAGTTTTACGGCGTCGACCCAATCCGGGACGCAAATGAGGGCCGAGATCCCAAGTTTTCCGGCCATGTGGGCCACCGCTCGCCCATGGTTCCCGCTGGAACAGGCGACAACTCCTCGGGATCGCTCCGATTCATCCAGGGAGAGGATCCGGTTCGCTGCTCCTCGGACCTTGAAGGAACCCGTGACCTGGAGGCACTCCAGCTTGAGAAAAACGCTATTGATTCCTGGGTTTTCCAGCTCTGGAACCCGGAGAACGGGGGTTCTGCGAACATGGGGGAGGATGGTGGCCGCTGCGGCCGGAACGTCGAGTCGGAACGGTAGATTCGAAAGAGGCATGAAGTAGCCTGCCTACCCTCCTCCGATTTCGTCAAGGGCCGGAGGAGTCTACCGGAAAGGAAGGTGCCCCGGACCCCGAACCATCTCCGGGAGGGATTCGCCCTTGTTTCGGGGGTTGGAGATGCCCAGGTTGCCCTCCAGCACTCTTAAACCTGGAGATTGGAAATGCGAAATCGCGTACTCCTTTTTGGATCTTTCTTATTGCTGGCTGCTCTTTGTTTGCCCTCTACGGCCCTGGCTCAGGGGATGGGTGGGCGAGGGAGACAGCAACCAACCCGAATCGATCGGGACTGGTATACCCTGCCCTCTTTCCGGCACGGCGTCAGCCACTTCCTGAAGGTCCAGCACCCGGAGGTGGAATACGAGGCAGGATCCACCCTGACCTTCGATCGATTCCACACCGCAGAAGTCATGTACGAATGGCTGTATCGCTGGGAAGAACAGTACCCGAATCTGGTCGACGTCTATCAGGTGGCGGAGAGCTTCGAGGGCCGACCGATTCTGCAGGCTACGCTGACGAATGAGTCGACGGGCCGTGCTTCGGACAAACCGGCGGCCTTTTTTGAAGGTGGGCGACATTCCGGAGAGGTCACCAGCAGCGAGTCCGTCCTCTGGTTGATGAAATACGTTTTGGACAACTACGGATCCGATCCGGGAATCACGGATCTTATGGACACCCGGGCTATCTACCTTCGGCCCGAGAACAACCCGGACGGGAGTGGATTGTACCTGAATACGGCCCAATCCAACCGGAGCACGAATCGGCCTACGGACAACGACGGCGACGGCCTCCTGGACGAAGATGCTGCGGACGACCTGAATGAGGACGGGGTCATCCACCAGATGAGATACAAGCCCAGGCCTGGAACCGACGATCGAGCCACCTATGTAGTGGATGAATCCGATGCTTCCGGCAGGCTTATGCGCCGGGCAGCTGCCGGTGAAGAAGGCATCTGGGTCGTATCCCGGGAAGGAATCGACAATGACGGGGATGGCCGGGTTGATGAGGATGGCATCGGCGGACTCGATCTACACAGGAATTATGTGGAGAATTGGCGGCCACCGCCGGGGCGAGAAATGACAGGTAGGGGCTATACCCAGAGCGGGGCCGGTGCCTATCCCTTGAGCGAGATCGAGACCAGATCCGTCGTCGTCTTCCTCCTGGAAAACCCCAATATCTCAATCGTCAACAGCATGGATACCCGGGTTCCCATGCATCTCCGGGCGCCCTCCACTTCTCCAGGACATGAGCGGATGTACCCGGAAGACCTGGCCATTTACGAGCATTTCGACTCGGTGGGGATGGCCATCACCGGATATCCCTGGGCCGGGGATGTCTTCCACGACTATTCCACCCGGTCCCGGCCCGATGCGGGGCCCATGGACGGAGGCCCGCTCTTCGGCCACGGCCCGGACTTCGGTTACTGGTACTACGGCGCCATCTGGTACGGTGACGAGCTCTGGGACGGCGGACGGTTCGATGATCTCAACGGTGACGGGGAGGAAAACCAGGCTGACGCCCTGATTTGGGACGATGCCGAGAACAACGGCCTGGCGTTCAAAGAGTGGGAGACGTTTGATCACCCGACCCTTGGAGAGGTGGAGATCGGCGGATTCCATCCCAAATTCTTCTCTCAGAATTCCCCTCCGGGGGCCCTGGAGAAATGGGCCGGAAACCAGGCACTCTTTAACCTGGCCATGGCCAAAGAGCTTCCCCTCCTGGAGATCGTGGATGTGGAGATCAGCGGGGGAGAAACCACCGGTGACAACACGGACTACGACGTCGAAGTGACCTGGAGGAATGCCGGCGGGATTCCTACTGCCCTGCGTCAGGCCCGGCTCGTCAAGATCGTGCGGGAAGATCGGGCAGTGCTGGAATTAGGGACCGGAGCCAGCGTTGTTGGGCCGGCCTTCGTGGACTCCGGGTGGTCTGATCCAGGTGAAACCAACTCGGCGACCTTCAAGGTAAGAGTACAGGGTGACGATGCCGTCGAAGGCACGGTTCAGGTTCTTTCCACTCGGGC
>CAYOVN010000151.1:0-8186 GCA_964407425.1 uncultured Gemmatimonadaceae bacterium | reverse complement strand
CTCCGCCGGGACCCGGTGGCCTATGTCCGGTTAGGGAGAGACGGGGCCCTGGTGGACACGGTGGGCCTCTTCCCGGGACGCCAGCTCTTTCTCAGGGATGAAGGCGGGAGAGGCGTGATGGACACCCCACCTTTTGCCCGAAATTCTGTGGGCTCCCCCTGGGGTGAGGGATTGGCGGTGGGGACGCAGGAGGGATTTGAGCTGATGAAGTACACTCCCACTGGGGAGTTGCAACGAATTGTGAGGATCCCCGAGTGGTCCGGGTCCGTTCAGGCCGGCGACCTGGAAGAGTATATCCAGGGGCGCATGGCCCAGGTGCCTCAGGAACGCCGGCCCGGTGTCAGGCAGGAACTTGAAGCCATGCCGGTACCGGAAACCAAACCTGCCTACGGTGCCATCCTGACGGATGAAGCCGGAAACCTCTGGGTGGGGGAGTGGGTTTTCTCCCCCAACCTGCCCAGGACCTGGGACGTCCTGGACTCGACCGGGCGTTGGCTGGGGTCGGTAGGTGTGCCGGATCGGTTCTTCCCCTACGGTATCGGTCCGGACTGGGTCCTGGGTGTGGAGGTGGATGACCTCGATGTGGAGTACGTGGTTCTCTACCCCCTCAGGAAACCGGCCATCGGGAGCCGGGAGTGAAGGGCGGTGGACGTTGCCGCAGATTCGCCGGAGATTGTCGATGAGTTCATTATTCGTCTCACAGCTTGGTGGAACCAGAGGGGGGCGACCGTGCCCAGTGTAGAATCGAAGGCATCCGAGGAGGGTGGAGAATGATGGATCGACGGGATTTTGTCCGGACCGTGGGGCTCGGGGCCGCGGCCCTGGGTCTCGGATCGGTAGAGGGCTGCAAGATGGGCTCTCGCCGGCCCCCCAACGTTCTTTTCATCATGGCCGATGATCTCGGATACAACGAAGTGGGCCTCTATGGCCAGGAGAAGATCCGTACTCCTTCCATCGATCGGATCGGCAGGGAGGGGATGCGGTTCACCCAGCACTATTCCGGGAGTCCTGTCTGTGCTCCCTCCAGGTGTGTGCTCCTAACCGGGCTCCACGCCGGCCACGCCTACATCCGCGACAACGATGAGATGGGTGAGCGGGGCGACGTCTGGCATGATCCGGAGCTGGAGGGCCAACGACCCCTTCTGGCAGACACCTACACTTTAGGGACGCTCTTTCAGGATGCCGGCTACGTCACAGGTGCCATTGGAAAGTGGGGCCTTGGGGGTCCGGGAAGCTCCGGAGCGCCCAACCAACAGGGGTTCGATCACTGGTACGGATATCTCTGCCAACGAATCGCCCACAATTATTATCCGACCCACCTTTGGAGGAACGGGGAGAAGGACATCCTGGAGGGGAACGAATATTTCTATCCCCACCAACGCCTTCCGGAAGAGGCGGACCCGACGGACCCGGCTGTCTACGAGCCTTACTCCGGTGGCGACTATTCCATGGACTTCATGGCTCAGGAAGCTCGGTCCTTCATTCGGGACCACGCCGAAGATCCGTTCTTCCTCTACCTTCCTTTCCCGGTTCCCCACGTTTCCCTCCAGGTGCCTGAGGACTCAGTGGCCGAGTACGCAGATACCTTCCCGGAGGAGCCTTATGTGGGAGATCGGGGGTACCTCCCCCATCCCACGCCTCGGGCAGCCTACGCCGCCATGATCACCCGAATGGACCGTGAGATCGGGTCCATCCTGGACCTCCTCGAAGAGTTGGGTCTGACCGAAGACACTCTTGTCCTCTTCACGTCGGACAACGGGCCCACCTTCAACGGGGGGACCGACTCTGAGTTTTTCGAGAGCGCCGGTGGACTGAGGGGGTTAAAAACCCAGCTCTACGAGGGTGGAATCCGGGTGCCTTTGGTGGCCATGTGGCCCGGGAGGATTCCGGCCGGATCCGTCTCCGAGCTTCCCTCGGCCTTCTGGGACTTCCTCCCGACCTTTGCCGAACTGACAGGCCAGACTCCTCCCGTATCGACGGATGGCGTGTCACTTCTTCCGACTCTGGAAGGGCGGGGCCAGGATCAGACCGATCGAGAGTACCTCTATTGGGAATTCCAGGGACGCCAGGCTGTACGGATGGACAGGTGGAAGGCCTACCGGCGGGCCTCGGATGGTGACTTCGAGTTGTATGACCTGGAAACGGACCTGGCTGAAACCTCCAACGTGGTCGATGGGTATCCAGAGGTTGTAACTCGGATCAATGAAATCATGCGGGAGGCTCGGAGCGAATCGGATCTCTTCCCGCTCATTCGGGCATGAGGATAATGGGATGAGGATCGGAAGATTGACTTTGGGTTTGGCTGTTCTGGTGGCGGCCTGTTCGAGTTCCACCACGGCCCCGGCCAACGCTCCGGAAGACCATACGGTCAAAAAGGGTGGAGCCTACCACGCTCCGGGGCTCAACGATCCTGTCGCCAACTGTACGGCGTGCCACGGGGCCGACCTGACCGGAGGTACCCAGGGTGAGCCTTCCTGCTTCAAATGCCATGGCAAGAAATGGTGAGATCTCTTAGCCGACGGCTCTTTCTCCTCCTGGCCTCGGCCTTGATCCTCCTTCCCAGCCAGGGGGTTTCCCAAGAACTGCGCTTCGAGGTCGGGACGCTGAAGTGCGAAGCTTGTTCGTGGTACAAGGGGAATACCCACACGCACACTCTGGAAAGCGATGGGGACTCCCCACCGGAGTACGTGGCCGAATGGTACCGGGATCATGGATACGATTTCCTCGTCCTCTCCGATCACAACTTCCTCCTGGATCCGGCAACCCTGGCCCACATATCGAATGGTGAATTCCTACTGATCCCGGGCGAGGAGGTGACGTCTTCTTTCCAGGATCGGGCTGTTCACGTCAACGGTCTGAACCTCCACACCTACGTGGCGCCCAGGGAGGGAGAAACCCTGGTTCAAACCATTCAGGCAAACGTCGATGCGGTGAGGGATGAAGAAGGGATTCCCCACATCAATCATCCGAACTACGGATGGTCCATGGGGCCCGACGACCTGTCTCAGGTGTCTGGATACCGCCTTCTGGAGATCTTCAACGGCCACCCTTCCGTCCACAATCAGGGTGGTGGCGGGTACCCGGGGATGGAGGAGGTCTGGGACATTCTTCTCACGCGGGGGATGCGTGTCTACGGCATCGCAGTGGATGACGCCCATCACTTCCAGGGAGAGTTTTCAAAGGATCGAGTCAATCCCGGGCGGGGCTGGGTGGTGGTGAAGGCCAGTGAGCTTTCGCCGGAACCGATCATGGAAGCCCTCCAGGAAGGATGGTTCTACTCGTCCACCGGAGTGGACTTGGAGGAGATTGTCGTGGAAGGAGCCCGTCTGGAAATTCGAATCCGGCAACGGGGGAACTTCAAATACACCACCACCTTCATCGGCTCCGGTGGGCGAGTTCTGGCTGAAAGCCAAGGCTCAACCGCCACCTTCGAGCTGACGTCACCGGAGGCCTATGTGAGAGCCAGGGTCGAAGATTCTGGTGGTAACTTGGCCTGGGTCCAACCCCTCTTTGTAGAGAAGTTCTAACTCCCCCCGCCTGCAATTCTCGTCAGGCCCTGGACCACCCGATCCACTTCTTCTTCCGTGGTGTAGAGGCTGACTCCGGCCCGTGCCAATCCCACCTCTTTTAGGCCCAACCGCTCTGCCACCGTTAATGCATAGAAGTGGCCGTGGGAGAGAAAGGCTCCGAACTCATTGGCCAACCGGGAGGAGACGTCTCTCGAACCCCATCCATCCACCGTGAACGAAAGTGTGGGTGCCCGATCTTCGGAAGGAGGGGGCCCGTACAGCACGACGCCTGGGATGGAATCGAGACCCTCCCAAAGCCTGGTCAGGAGAGCTCCTTCCCTGATCTGGAGTTCTGAAAAGAGCGCATCGAGCTTCTCGGGTCGGGTGGAGTACCCCGACCCCGCCAATCCGGCGAGAAAATCCACCGCCGCCGCGGCTCCCGCCATCCCTTCGGAGTTTATGGTGCCTGATTCGAACCGTTCCGGACCCACTTCCGGAGCCGGGACGACTTTCGGGACGTCCAGGTCGGCCAGAAGTTCTGACTTGATCCAGAGGACTCCCAGGTGGGGGCCATAGAACTTGTAGGGAGAAACTGCCAAGAAATCGCATCCGAGGTCCCGTACCTGGATTCGCCGGTGAGGAGCCATGTGGACCGCATCCACGAACACCTGGGCCCCCGCGTCCTGGGCCATCCTGGCCAAAGGCTCCACATCGGTGATGGTTCCCAGAATGTTCGAGGCTGTTCCCAGGGCCACCAGTCGGGTCTTGGGATTCAGGAGCTCCGCGTATCGTTCCAGATCCAGGGTTCCGGATTCAGGAATAAAGGGCACCGTCCGGATCGTCACACCTCGCTCCGTCTCCAGAGCTCTCCACGGATCCACGTTCGCATGGTGGTCCAGTTCGGTGACAATCACCTCGTCTCCCGGCCCCATTCCCCGACCCAGAGCCCGGGAAAGTTGGTAGGTGAGGGTGGTCATGTTCTGGCCGAAGATCATTTCACCAGGCTTCCCTCCCAGGAAATCGGCCAAGGCCTCCCTTGCCTGATGTCTCACCCGGTCCGTCTCGGCGCTGGTGGGGAAGGCCCAGTTGGCATTGGAGTTCCGGTGAAAGAGGTAGTCCGCTATCGCAATTGGGACAGGGCTGGGAACCTGGGTCCCTCCGGGGCCGTCGAAATATGCGACGGGGTGGTTTCCATGAAGGCGCTGAAGGGCAGGGAAGTGGGAACGGATATCTTCAATGGTGGCCAGAGCCATGATGTCCTCTCCTGGAACCGGTGGCGACGGGCTCGGTTCTGGCCCTCTTCCCGCCACCGGGGTTGATGGTGAATCCGGAACAGTACATTCTACCAGCCATGGCCAATACTGAGCAAAGCCCGAAAAGGGCCTGGGTGTCTTGGGTTCTCTGGATCCTCGCGGTGATCATCATGTTTGCCGCCGCCGATTTCCAGGAGAAGACCGGACCGACGAAAGAGTTCAAGGGATCGTTTACGTCAGGTGGGACGGAGTACGTCTACGAGCTCGTCCGCAGCGGGAACACGGATGCCGATGCACCGGTAGCCGTGCCCGATCCTGGGAATGGCCTCACCGGAGAGGTCCACTTCAATCGGTACCCCACCGATGATCCGCTGACGATTCTCCCCATGGAGTCCATGGCGGGAGAGCTCCAGGCCCTCCTTCCGGCCCAGTTGGCGGCGGGGAAGCTGGAGTATTTTGTGGTCCTGGAGTCCGCTGAAGGCACGGTGAGGATCCCCGAGGAGGAGACCCTCATCATCCGGTTCAAGGACCCGGTGCCCATCTGGTTTCTGGTGCCTCACATCATCTGCATGTTCATTGGACTGCTGGTTGGGGTCCGAACCGCCCTGGGTGCCGCGGTATATCCGGTGGCACTAAAGAAGTTGGCTTGGACAACCCTGAGTCTGATGACGCTGGGTGGGATGATCCTGGGCCCCATCGTCCAGAAATATGCGTTCGGAGCCTTTTGGACCGGGTGGCCCTTCGGCTACGACCTCACCGACAACAAGACCCTCATTATGTGGATCGTATGGGTGGCGGTCGTCGTCGTCCTGTCCCGGCGGCCTTCGCCAGGAGACTGGATTCCCCGGGGGGCCATCCTGGTCGCCGCCGCGGTGATGATGACGGTCTACCTCATTCCCCATAGCCTCAGGGGGAGTGAGCTGGACTACAGTCAACTGGATGAGGTGGGGTGGGTAGACCAGGCCCAGACCCAGACCCCTCACGAAGTGGTGAGGGTCACCCCGGCCGGCTTCCCTCGTCCTGCCGAACTCTCCGTAGCCATCAATCCCACCGATCCCGATAACGTGGTGATCGTTTCCCTGGCCGCCGGTCCCCCGGGAGGGCCCGGGACCACGAACTTTGCCTATGTAAGCAGGGACGGAGGACGGAGCTGGGCCACGGTTTCCCAACCGAATCCAGAGGGGCGAACCCAGGGGGACGATGCCGTCACCTTCGACGCACGGGGACGGGTGTTTCGGACATACATCTCCTTCGATGGAATCCGGATTCCCCGGCCGAAACTGGCCCGGAACGGGATCTTCGTGAGTCGGTCCGACGATGGAGGGGAAAGCTGGGGAGTTCCGGCCCGGGTCGTGGATCACTTCAATACGGTCGAACCCTTTGAGGACAAGCCCTGGATCGTGACCGACAACGTTCCGGAGTCGGAATACCTCGGGAACGTCTACGTGGCATGGACCCGATTCGACGCTTACGGAAGCGATAGCCCCTCGGACTCCACCCAGATCCTTTTCTCCCGATCCGTAGATGGGGGAGAAAGCTTCTCGGCCCCTCACCGGATCTCCGATTCAGGGGGAGACGCGGTGGACAGTGACGACACTGTGGAGGGAGCTGTGCCCGCGGTGGGGCCGGAGGGACAGGTCTACGTTGCCTGGGCCGGTCCAAGAGGAATCGTGTTCGACCGGTCTCTGGATGGTGGATGGACCTTTGGCCAGGACCAGGTGATCGCCGACAACCCCGGGGGGTGGGATATTCCCTTGCCGGGCATGGTCAGGCACAACGGCCTACCGGTTACAGTTACCGATGTAAGCTCCGGGAGGGACCGGGGTTCCGTCTATGTGAACTGGATCGATGAGAGAAACGGGGACACTGACGTTTTTGTCATCGCCTCAAGGGACAAAGGGGAAAGCTGGGAAGCCCCGGTCAGGGTCAATGACGATCCCCTTGGGAACGGCAAGGCCCAGCTTTTCACATGGATGGCCGTGGACCCGGTGGACGGCTCCCTCAACGTGGTGTTCCTGGACAGAAGGTCCACGGATGGCACTGCCCAGGGGGTGACGTTGGCCAGAAGCACGGACGGAGGCCGGACCTTCAGAAACATCTCCGTGGACCAGGTCAGTTTTCGCTGTGCGGACTCGGTATTTTTCGGCGACTATCTGTCGGTTGCAGCCTTTGATGGTCGGGTGGTGGCGGCTTGGCCCCACTGCCTGGAAACGGGGGAGTTGGCCCTATCCGCTGGCCTATTCAGCTTCCCACCTGATAGAGGGCTGATACGGCCCCGGCCGGATCTCGGATGACGGCGTAGGCCGAACCGGGGCCCATTCCCTTGGGCCCCATAAGGACCTCCCCTCCACCCTCGGCGCACGCGGCGAGACTCTTCTCCAGATCCTCCACCACGATATAGATGAGCCAGACCGGAGGCAGGTCAGCGTTGACCCCCCGGGCATGGCAGATACCTGCGGCGGGCCCTTCCCCTTCGGAGGGGAGCATATTGAAGTCGCTGTATTCACCCATGGAAACCGGGTCCGAACTCCACCCGACCACGCTCTCATAGAAGTCGCGGATGCCCTCGGCGTCCGCCACGGTCAGGTCTCGCCACGCGATGGTCCGGGGTCCTGGTTTTTCGCTCATTCCGAGCCTCCATGGATGGTCTGGGGGGGGTGGAGAATCTTCAAAGGTCAGGAAGGCCAAAACCCCCGGTGATCCCTTCTGTTCCGTGGTGGAAGGGTCGCACACGGACTTCCACCTCCTTTCCCAAGTCCTCCCGGGCCCCTAGGATCGTCGCTGGAGATCCACCCCCCACATCGGAGCGGACCCATTGGATAAACCCGACAATCCGGGCCGGAGCCCCGAAAACCCCCCTGAGCTTCGCAGGGCTCTGGGTTCTTTCGACGCCACCATGGTGGTGGTGGGTGGGATAATCGGAGCCGGGATCTTCATCAATCCCTACATCGTGGCCCAGAGGCTCGATTCGCCGACCTGGGTCCTGGCGGCCTGGGTCCTGGGCGGGATCGTGGCCATGGCCGGGGCCCTCACCTTCGCCGAGTTGGGTGTCATCCACCCCAAGGTCGGCGGGCATTATGCGTACCTCCGGGAAGCCTTCCACCCCCTTCTGGGATTCCTCTACGGCTGGGCCCTCCTCTTCATGATCGAGACCGGGGCCATCGCAGCCGTATCACTGACCTTCGCCGAATACACTCTGAGGCTCCTGGGTAGGGAAGGGGCCGAGGCGATCCCACTGGCTTTTGCTGCCATTGTGTTGGTGGGAGGCATCAACGCTCTGGGGATCAAGCCCGGAAGCCGGGTCCTGAATGTGATGGTGGTCCTCAAGGTTCTGGCCCTGGCTCTGTTGATCGGGTTCGGGTTACTGGTCCCAATAGATGGGAGCGGATCCGGCGGGGCAGGGACTCTGGCCGGGGTCGGGGGT
>CAYOVN010000150.1:0-8192 GCA_964407425.1 uncultured Gemmatimonadaceae bacterium | reverse complement strand
CGGAGGTGGAGGTCCCTTAGTTCTTCTTCGGTAACCACCGTGGGGGCACCCTCAAAAAGGGCTCTGGCAGCAGTGGTCTTCGGAAAGGCGATCACGTCACGGAGGCTCGGGGCCCCGATGAACTCCTTCACGATTCGGTCCATGCCCAGGGCGATTCCTCCGTGAGGGGGAGCGCCCAGCGTGAGAGCCTCCAGAAGGAACCCGAACTTCAGGTCGATCTCGTCGTCGGAAAGGCCCAGATGCCTCAGGATCACCCTCTGATTCTCTGGCCGATGATTCCTGACGCTCCCGGACCCGAACTCCACCCCGTTATACACCAAATCGTAAGATTGCCCGCGAACCCGGGTAGGCTCCTCTTTCAGAAGCTCCGCGTCGTCCGGATGTGGGTGGACAAAGGGGTGGTGGGCTGATGTGAGACCGCCTCCCTCCAGCTCCTCGAAAATCGGGAAATCCACGACCCAGGCCCACGCATCTCCTTCTGCGGGCTCTATCCCCAAGGCCTGGAGAGCCCGGACCCGCATGGCGTCCAGGGCAGCCGAGGTGACTCTATCGGGCCCTGCCGCAACCAGGGCCAGGTCCCCTGCCTTAAGACCGAGAGCCTGGTAGTGATCCTCATCCATGAACCGAGCCAGGGGCCCGGATCCACCTTCCTCGTTTCGCTTCACCCATAGAATCCCTGGAGCTCCAGCGGTCTTGGCCAGCCCCTCCAACCCCTCGATCACCTTCCGGGAAAGGCTGGCACCGCCCTCGAAGTGGAATCCCCGAGCTCGACCACCGGCTTCAATGGCCCCCTGTACGATTTTAAAATCCAGCCCCTTCAGCTCGTCCGTCCAATCCTGGATCCGGAGACCGTAACGGAGGTCGGGACGGTCGGAGCCGTAGTTCTCCATGGCTTCCGCGTAGGTGATCTTGGGGAACGGTAGCGTCACGTCCTTCCCTGCGACCCGGGCCAGAGCCTCCATGAGACCCTCGATCCAGCCAAAGAGGTCAGCCGGCTGGATGAAGGAGGACTCGATGTCGATCTGGGTGAACTCCGGCTGCCTGTCGGCCCGCAGGTCTTCGTCTCGGAAGCACCTGGCGATCTGGAAATACCGATCCAAACCGGAAACCATCAGGAGCTGTTTATAAAGCTGCGGGCTCTGGGGGAGGGCGAAGAACTCCCCTGGGTGGTTTCGGCTAGGAACGAGGTAGTCCCGGGCCCCTTCCGGGGTGGGCTTGGTGAGGATAGGCGTTTCCACCTCGAGAAATCCCAGGCCGTGCATATAGTTCCGGACCTCCAGCACCAACCGGTGCCGAAGTTCCAAATTGGTCTGCATCTCTTCCCGACGCAGATCCAGAACCCGGTGGCGGAGACGGAGGTTCTCGGAGGGGAGCTCCTCTTCCGGAGACCGGAAGACGGGAATGGCCGGCGTGACCGCTGCATTCAAAACGTCCACCCGGGTCGCCTTCAATTCCACTGCCCCCGTTGCCATCTCGGGATTCTGAGCGTCCGGAGGCCTGAGAAACACCTCCCCGTGGACTTCAACCACATCCTCGGCACCCAGATCCCTCGCCCGGGCCAGGGATTCGGGATCGGTCCAGTCCGGCCCCACCGAAACCTGGAGAAGTCCACTTCGATCCCGGAGGTCGATGAAATACAGACCCCCCAGGTCCCGACGGCGGTGAACCCAACCACAGAGGGTAAGGCTGGTACCAGCATCTTCCGCAGTGATTCCCCCCACCATCTGGGATCGGTAGGATGTCTTTTCCATGCGAATATCGGACTCGGAGGCCATTGATTTCCGTTCTCTCGAGGGATCCGGTGTTTTGAACCAACAAAAAAAGGGGCCGGCCGCCACAGTGACAGCGAGCCCCAAGGTACCAGAAATCGGCTCACATACCGATCCTGGGGCGGCTCCGCTAAGTTAACGGAGGGTTTTTTCCCGTACAAGAAAAGCCAGACTCTACAATCTGTGATCCCATTTAGCCGCTCTATCGTCCTCACCCTTTTCTTCCTAGGTCTGCCAACGGCCGCCCGCGGGCAGGTGATCTTCGATTGGCCTATCCGGACGGCCCCCCAACCTGAGGCCGTTCTCACCGGAGCGGGAGCCGTCTTCTGGAATCCCGGGGGACTGGTCGAGGAGGTTGGTACGCAGCAAGAGGCTTGGATCCTCCACGTGGACGGACCGGATGTCACCGGTGTTCGGGGTGTAGGCGCTTCAGGCGTTGTCGACCTCCCACTGGGAATACGGGGCAGCGTCGGGTACTGGCACCTGGGCATTCATGACATTCCCCGAACCACGACCTCACCCCATCAGGAAGCGGGGGAAATCAGTATCACTGAGGACGTAGCCCTCCTGGGTCTTTCTTACAGCCCCTGGGCCCGAGGAGGGGTCGGGGGGGCGCTCCGATTCTCCCGGGGGGCCGCCGGGAGTGATTCAAGGTCTGTCGTTTCGGGAGAGATCGGGATTCATCACTACTCTACATTCCACTGGAGGCCTCGCCTTGGCCTCGTGTTTCGGGGAATCGGAGGGAATCTGCAGACCATGGGAGGGGTTGAGGCCAACCCCACCACGCTGGCGTCCGGAAGGGTCCCCATCCGGATCGGGTATGGAATCCAGCTCGACGACAAATCCGGATGGATCGACCACCGACTTTCCCTGAGGGGGTCCTGGAGAGATCAGCTCAACCTGGGGATGGGTCTCTCATATCTGGGGGGCAACAACGGGTGGACTCCCCTTTGGATGGCCGGTGTGGACCTGGGCCGGTATTCCTTTTCAATTCTCCGGGAGGGGTTGGCGAACGACTTCGGACCCGTCCACTTCTTCCAGGCCTCGATCCGATTCCCATGATTCCAGGACAACAAAGCTCTCCTGGGAGCCCTGACCACGAACGCGAATTTCACGAACCCGAGCACCACCCGGAGCATCATGAACGTTAAGCCAGATCTCCTGGGGCTGACCCCCGTTGACTTGAAAACCACCCTGGACAACCACTTCCGGACTCGGGAGCAGCCGTCCTACCGGACCAAGCAGGTTCAGGACTGGATATTCGAGAAGCTGGCCTCTGGTTTTGAGGCCATGACCAATGTTCCCGAGGGAGAGAGGGTAGCCCTCGAAGAGGCGTTCGACCTCTCCGAACCGGAGGCCTCTCATGTGTCCCGGTCCTCGGACGGAACCGTGAAACACCTGTGGCGCCTCTCCGATGGGGAGTTGGTGGAATCGGTGCTGATCCCCACCGAGGACCGCCTCACCCTTTGTGTTTCGTCCCAGGCGGGGTGTGGGATGGGGTGTACATTTTGCGCTACCGGCTTCGGGGGTTTGAGGCGGAACCTGACGGCAGGGGAGATCTCGGCCCAATACCGAGCCTCACAGAGGTGGGCCCAAGAAGAGGGATATGGCAGGATCTCCAATGTCGTGTTCATGGGGATGGGTGAGCCGTTGGCGAACCGGAAAGCCCTCTTCCCCGCCCTTACGATCCTCAACCAGGGTTATGGCCTGGGGGCTCGAAGGATCACGGTATCCACCGTCGGATTGGTCCCAGGCATCCTGGAGTTGGCCGAACGACCGGAACAGTTTCGACTGGCCCTCTCACTCCACGCCCCGGATAGTCAGCTTCGAAGTACCCTCATCCCGCTGGAGGAGCGGTACTCCCTTACCGAGGTCATGGGAGCGCTGGCGGCCTTCGACGCAGCGGGAGGAAAACGGATCAGCTTCGAGTATACACTCATCCATGGGGTGAACGACTACGATCACCTTGCTCGCCCACTAGCCGAATTGGCCTATGGCGTCCAGGCGTTCGTGAATCTTATCCCCTTCAACCCCATTCCCTTTCAGGATTGGGAACCGAGTCCGCCGGACCGGATCAGGGTTTTCAGAAAGGTGTTGGAGAACCGAGGGGTATCCGTGGCGGTTCGGGAGCCACGTGGAAGAGACATCGACGCTGCATGCGGTCAGCTTCGGGCGAACAGCCTCACTGGATTGGACGGGTAACCTACCTGACCCTGTCCCCAATCCGGCTCCAGCGAATCTCCTTGAGCCAGGGAAATGGTCGCAGTGACCCCTTGTTATAGGAGAAGTAAACCAGGACCGCCCGGCCCTCCAGCCGCCAATCCTCCAAGAATCCCCAATACCGGCTGTCCAAGCTGGTATCCCGGTTGTCCCCCATCATGAAAACGTGCTCAGGGGGCACGACGAGGGGGCCCCAGTTGTCCCGGGTTGGGTTGTAGGGCCCCTCGGACCCTTCCCGAAGAACGAAGTCCTGCTGCCATGACATCCATGGGTGGGAGTCGTCGCGAATCTCCAGGTGCCGAACGTAGGGCTCATCCTGTGGTTGCCCATTGATGAAAAGGACTTTGTCCCGCATTGCCAGGGTATCACCAGCGAGGCCAACGAGGCGCTTGACCAGTTTCAGATCCTCCTCGTGATGAGGATCAAATACGAGGATGTCCCCACGCTCCATTTTGGCGTACCCAGGGATTCGCCAGGGGGTACCAGGAACCGGGCTTCCCACCGCTGCTCGGTTGACCAGGAGAAGATCCCCCACCAGGAGGGTTTCCTCCATTGAGCCGGAAATGATGACAAAGGTGTGGATCAGGAAGCTGCGAATGAACAGAAAGAGGACAAAGGCGACGACCAGCGACTTTATCCATTCCAGAAGGCTGTTCTCGGCAGCTTTCCCGTCATTCTTGCCGGAACCGCCTCCGGAACTTCCGGCCCTTTCCGGGTTGGTCCTGGCTTTCCCAGCCGATCCATCCCTTTGCTTTCGACGACTCTTCTTTGCCATTTCTTATCGGTTATTGGAGGGTTCAGGTAGCTCTTTTTTCCTGAAAAAGCGCCGAAAGTCCCACCACGGCGAAGGAACCTCCTCTTCCTCCACCACCATGGGCGAGGGTTCCCAGTCTTTTCCAAGACGAACGGTGACATCGAGAAAGAGAGTCGAATCCGGTTCCGATTGAACCCGAAGGATTCCCAGTGCCCCTGCCACCTGATGGGCCATCTCCAGTCGGCCCACCCGATCCATCACTACGGAGATTTCCTCGGATTGGGTTCCGGCGTTCCCCCAGTATACCACATCGAAACCCTTTTCCCTCAGGGCTCCGGTGGCCTCCCGGGCCAATCCAGACACTCCGCTGCCGTTCAGAACTTCCACCTTGACTCTGTTTCGCAGGAGCCGGGTGGATTCCAATATAGCCGTTTCACCCGGATCCTCCCCACCGCCCGACCTGGACGAGCCAAGGACAAAGGCAATCCCGGAAAGGACCAGGAGCAAGATCAGTATTCCGAAGCGCTTACCCATGATCGGCCCTCCGAGATCTTGTTCCAGAAGTCAGTGGTGCGGGGATGAAGTGGTCTTCCCTTTTCCAGGAGATACCCTATCCGGGCAGCCAGGATCTCCGTCACTACCCCCTTGAGTTCCGCAGGCGCCCGCCTCCTTTTCTCGGCCCTCCACTGCTCTTTCATCATCCTCCCAGGCTCAAGAAAGTCGGCGGCGTAGAGGGCGAACCCGAGCTTTTCGAATTCAGCGGACCCCAGGGTGTGGAAGCGGATCGCATGGATCAGCTCAACGTCCTCCACTCCATCCTCGATCAGCTTCCTGGCAACACCCGGGCCGTGAAGGATATTCCCCGGAAGATCTCGAAAGACCGGGTCGACCTGAGCTCTCAGACTCTCATGGGACTCGTCTCGAAGAGCATCGTGAAGGTAACCCGCCGCCAGCCAACGGGTGACCTCGACCTTGGGTTCGCCCCGGGCCTTGGCCCAGTCGCGCATGAGCTTCGCCACCCGGTCCATATGCTCCCGTCGCTTTTCTCCCGCGTTGGCCCAGGAAGGGAGTTTCCCTTTTGCCGCATCCCTGAGCACCGGGTGCACAGCTGACATCGGTTTCTTTGGATGGGGTTTCAACAGTCCTTATTCCGCGAATATGTGGTTGTCTATGAGACGGGTCCGGCCACAAAAAGCCGCTAATGCCACCACAAACCCCGGTTCCGCCAGTTCCGTGGCGTCGAGAGTTTCCGGATGTACGAACTCAGCGTACTGAAGCTCGAGTAGCTGGTGTTGTCCAAGTTCTTTCAAGAGTAACGATCTCAAAGCCGGAACAGATCTTTCTCCATCCCGAAAGGCTGTCTGAACAGCGCTGAGACCCCGCCATAGGCCGATCGCCTGAGACCTTTCCTCCGGTGAAAGGAACACATTTCGGGAACTGAGGGCCAGACCATCCTTCTCCCGGATGATAGGCGCCAGTCCGATGGAGACCCCTAACTCAAGGTCCCGGACCATCTTTCGAATCAGAGTCACCTGCTGGTAGTCCTTTTGACCGAAGACCGCCAGTTGAGGCCTGAATAGCCCAATAAGACGGGCCACCACGGTCAGGACTCCCCCGAAATGGCCTGGCCGGTACCTGCCGCAAAGGGCCTGTGCCGTGGGCCCCGGGTCGACCGTCACTTCAGGCATTCCGAAGGGATACATCTCTTCGACAGAAGGGGCAAACACCAGGTCGGCCCCTCTTTGCCGGAGGAATTCAAGGTCCTGATCCAGATTCCGAGGATAACGATCCAGGTCCTCACCTGGACCGAACTGGAGAGGATTCACGAATACGGACACGGCCACCAGGTCCGCTTCGCGCCGAGCTATTTCCACCAAGGAGAGGTGCCCCTCATGGAGGTATCCCATGGTAGGCACCAGGCCGAGCCTTAGCCCACCAGCCCTGGCGGAGGACAAGGATTCGGTGAGGTCCTTTCGGGTGGAGACGACAATCACGGATCTCGATCGAATCCGTGTTCAGGTCCTGGATACTTCCCTTCCCGGACTTCCTCCACATAACTCCCAAGTGCGTCCCGAACACCCTGGCCCAGATCCCCGAAGGTCTTCAAGAATTTCGGGTGAAAACCGGTATTCAGCCCCAGGGCGTCGTACAAAACAAGAACCTGACCATCACACCCGGCCCCTGCCCCGATTCCAATGGTGGGGATCGAGAGGCTTTCGGAGATCTCAGTGGCCAGCTCAGACGGCACCAGCTCGAGAACCAGGGCGAAACAGCCAGCCTCCTCCAGAGCTATGGCCTGGTGCCTGAGGCGCTCAGCTGCAGCCTCTTCCCGGCCCTGGACCCTGTAACCGCCCAGGGCGTGAACGGATTGAGGGGTGAGGCCTATATGGCCCATAACGGGAATCCCGGCATGGACCAGAGCCTCCACGGCTCTACAGGTCGGAACCGCCCCTCCCTCCAACTTCACGGCCTGGACCCCGGTTTCTTTCATGACCCGACCGCAGTTCCGGAGGGCGTCTTCCGTGGACACCTGATAGGTAAGAAAGGGCATGTCCAGGACCAGGAAGGAGTCAGGGGCCCCGCGGCGAACAGCCTTTCCGTGGTGAATCATCTCCTCCAGGGTCACGGGAATCGTGGAAGGATACCCCAAAACCACCTGTCCGAGGGAATCTCCAATGAGAAGGAGATCGACCTGGGCCTCTTCCACGAACCGGGCAAAAAGAGCGTCATATGCGGTCAGGGCGACGATCTTCTCTCGATTCCGCTTCATCTCGAGGAAGCGCGGAATGGAAGCCCGGGGTCTTTGGGGAGAAATATGGCTGGACAAGGAATGCTCCCTGGTGTGCTTAAGTGCTCAAAGGATCTTTCGGACCGAGAACCGAACAATATCTACCCCGCCTCGCCTCACCTGGTCCACCTCCCTACCTTCCTCCCCATGTCCATGATCTGGGATTCTCCCCTTACCGCAACAGTAGCCAGGGAACTCGATGCCCAACTATCCGGGGCCCGCCTCCGAGGGCACCGGTTCGACTGGGATAGCCGGGAACTGACCCTGTTCTTTCGGTCCGGGACCCTTCTGTGGCGGCTTCATCCCCGGCGGGGTTGGGTCACCCTGGGGCCGCCGCAGGAACCCCCGGAGGACAGCCGACCTTTGGCCGCCGAGCTGAAGAGGGTCGAGTCGCCTCCAGATGAGCGCATTATCCGGTTCTCTTTCCGTAAGGTCAGGGGGCAGGTCCGTTCGGTCAAGATCGTAGTGGAGTTGATGACGAACCAGTGGAATGCCCTCTTTCTGGAAGGAGAGGAAGAGTGGGTTCGGCACCTGCTCTGGACCCGGCAAACCGAGGGGCGCTCCCTGGTGGTGGGGAGGGCATATCGGCCTCCCCCCGCCTCCACCCGGGAAGGGGCACACACCCTTCTCTATGAACACCAATGGCATACCCTGGTGTCCT
>CAYOVN010000149.1:0-8358 GCA_964407425.1 uncultured Gemmatimonadaceae bacterium | reverse complement strand
TGATGTGGACGTCGGGCTTATAGAACGGCGTGTCGTTGTTTCCACCGTCCCAGAGGATGACGTCGGCTTCCTTCTCGGCTTCCTCTAGAATGGCGCCGTAATCCACACCCGCGAACACCACGCCGCCTGAGGCGATATGGGGCTCGTACTCTTCCCGCTCTTCAATGGTGACTTCGTGGTGCACCAGGTCGGCTTCTTCCGCGAAACGCTGGACTCGCTGCTTGGCCAGGTCACCGTAGGGCATGGGATGCCGGATGGCAGCCACCTTGAGGCCAGCTTCGCGAAGCATTTTGGCCACAGCCCTGGAGGTCTGGCTCTTTCCAACGCCGGTCCTGGAGGCACACACCGCCACCACCGGAAGCTTGCTCTCGATGAGGGTTCTGGTGGCGCTGGGGATCTCGAATCCGGCACCGAGAGCCGTGACCCGGCTGGACATATGCATGACGTAGTCATAGGACACATCGGAATACGCCATGATGCACCGGTCCACCTTCAGGCGACCGATAAGTCCGTCCAACTGATCTTCAGGGAAAATGGGGATGCCGTCAGGATAGAGACTGCCGGCGATGGACGCCGGGTAGGTCCGATCATCGATATGGGGAATCTGCTGGGCAGTGAAGCCAACAACTTCAACCCCCTCGTCTTCCCGGTACATGGTGTTAAAAACGTGGAAATCCTTCCCGGCGGCGCCGAGAATCAGGACGCGTGTACGCGGCATGGGCCCAACCTCATCGGTTCAAGTTTTGCGGGAACTCCCTTCCCGATGGTACAGAAGCGGCTCACCCTGGATCATGGCCGGGATGCTGCCGGTGAAACACTCTAAACCCTATAGGGTGGAAGGTCCAGATCACGGCCCCTCAACGCACCACCTCCTTGCCGGGTCCTTTTTCAAAGAGAACTTTCATCGTCACAACCTACTCCTGCCCTGGAGGCACAATGCGAAGACACCTCGCATCTGTGGTCCTGGCGGCCAGCCTATTGGCCGTCTTCGCCACCGAGAGCACATTGAGCGCTCAGATCATCGACCAAGAAACCATGTCGGCATTCCGCTGGCGGCAGATCGGGCCGGCCAACATGTCGGGCCGTATAACCGATGTTGAAGGCATTCCGAGCCCATCCAAGACCTTCTTCGTTGCAGCCGCAGCGGGAGGGATCTGGAAGACCACGAACAACGGTACCACCTTCCGGCCCCTCTTCACCGATGAGCGCGTCATCTCCCTGGGTGATATCGCTATCGCTCCCTCCGACACCATGCAGATCTGGGCAGGAACCGGTGAAGAGGATTCGAGAAACTCCATCTCCCCCGGAGGCGGAATCTACAAGTCCACCGATGGAGGGCTGACGTGGGAGCTCAAGGGCTTGGAGGAGACCGAGGTCATCGCCCGCATCATCGTTCACCCCACCAATCCGGACCGGGTTTGGGTGGCGGCGCTGGGTCATATCTGGGATTCGAATCCAGAGAGGGGCCTCTACCGCACCGACGACGGGGGAGAAAGCTGGGAGTTGGTGAATTTCGTCAGCGACAAGGCGGGATTTGTCGACCTGGCCATTCATCCCGACAACCCCGATGTGCTTTTCGCGGCCTCCTGGGAGCGGGTCCGGGGGCCCTATTCCCTCCAAAGCGGAGGGCCCGGCAGCGCCCTCTGGAAGACCACCGATGGTGGGGATGGCTGGACCAAGATGGAAGGACCGGGTTGGCCCACCGGGACTCTCGGCAGGCTCGGTATCGCGATTTCGATGAGCGAGCCGGAGATCATGTATGCCAACGTTGAGGCCGAAAAATACGAGGGTGATCCGGCACCCACTGGCCTCTACCGTAGTAACGACGGGGGCATGAGCTGGGAGAAGATGAACAACGTCAACTCCCGGCCGTTCTACTATTCCCAGGTTCGGGTCCACCCCACGAATCCGGACCGGGTGTACTGGTCCACCGTGAATGTCTCCAACGACGGCGGGAAAACGGTGGGGAGTGCGGCCCAGGGGATCCACGTGGACCATCACGCGATGTGGATGGACCCCAATGACCCCGAAAGGATGATCGTTGGAAACGATGGCGGAATCGGCATCACCTTCGACCAGGGCGGCAACTACATCTTCCCAAACATCATGGCCTTGGGGCAGTTCTATGAGGTGAGCTTCGGAATGGAACTCCCCTATACCGTGTGCGGCGGACTACAGGACAACGGCTCCTGGTGCGGACCGAGCCGGCGCCGCCAGGGAGACATCACCAACGCCATGTGGGCGACGGTGGGGGGAGGGGACGGCTTTTTCACCCTCCAGGATCCCAACCAGCCTGAAATCGTGTACTCCGAGTCCCAGGGAGGCAGCATGGGCCGGGTCAACACCATCACCGGCGACCGGATGAGTTTCCAGAAGCCCGGCGGCCGGGGAGGCCCGACTACGGGCGAGGATGGCTGGAGATGGAACTGGAATACCCCCCTCGTCATGTCCCCCCATGACCCGACGGTCATCTACGTAGCCGGAAACAGGGTTCTGAAGTTCACGAATCGGGGTGAGGAGCACGAGGTCATCTCTGGGGACCTGACCTACGCTGACGAAGAAAAGATCGAGATCAGCACCGAGACAACCGGAGGAATCACCCCGGACATCACGGGAGCCGAGACCTTTGCCACCATCGTGGCCCTGGCCGAGTCACCGATCCGGCAAGGCCTTCTCTACGCCGGTACCGATGACGGTCGGAGCTGGGTGAGCCCCAATGACGGTGGGGACTGGGAAGAGCTCACGGATCGATTCCCCGATGTTCCCGATGGAACCTGGGTCCGTCGAATCGAAGCTTCCAGCCACGATGTGAATACCTTCTTCGTGGCCTTCGACGGCCACAGGACCAATGACTTCACTCCCTACGTCTATATGACCACGGATGGCGGTGCCAGCTTCCGCTCCATCGCCAGCGATCTTCCTTCCGGCAAACCCGACTTCGTCCACGTGATTCGCCAGGACCCGGTGAACCCCAACCTCCTTTTTGTCGGGACCGACGTTGGAGCTTACGTCTCCACCGATATGGGCGAGCACTGGCAGAAGTTCATGGAGGGACTCCCGACCGTTCCCGTACATGACCTGAAGATCCACCCCAGGGACCGGGAACTCATCGCCGGGACCCACGGCCGGTCCATCTGGATCGTTGATATCGCCCCCCTCCAGGAACTGACGGCCCAGATAGCCTCATCCGACGTCCATCTCTTCACGCCGAAACCGGGGCTCCAGTTCGGAAACCGGCCAATCGGTGGAGGGTCCATGGGCCACCAGGTCTATCAGGCCCCCTCGCCGGCATACGGCGCCGAGATCGCATACTGGATCGGGGCCGACGCGAATATTCCCTCACCTCCGGGCGGGGGCGCGGCCCAGGGCCAGAGGCCACAAGGTCGCCAGGGACCTCCGGCCGGAGGCCGTGGGCCAGGTGCAGCCGGCCCACAGGCGAGAGGGCCCCAGGTGGAGATCACGATACTGGATGCCGCAGGTGCTACGGTGCAAACCGCGACCTCCTCCGGGACTCCGGGTATTCACCGGTACCAGTGGAATTTCAGGACCCAGGCTGCCCCAGCAGGGGCTCCCCCGAAGACCGAAGAGCAAGTTCAGGACAGCGTCAAAGCTGTCGAGAAGGTCCAGGAATTGGTGGACTCTCTTGTAGAAGGCGGGAGCGACCGGGCACCCCTGGAAGAATTTCGGGACATGATTCTTAGCGGAGGCCGGGCGAGAATGTTCGGCGGAGGGGGTGGGCGAGGTGGGCAGAGAGATCCCGGCGCATGGGTGGACCGGCCTGGTGAAAACTTCTCCCAGGGTGGTGGTGGATTCAACTTCACTCCCGAGATGCGGGTCATCATGCAGCTATCCCGGCCCATTACAGGTGGCGGAGGCGGAGGCGGAGGTAACCAAGCCGCCCTCGCCGAGGAGGGAGACTACACCGTCATCCTGAAGGCCGGGGACCAGGAGGTCCGAAAGACCCTGACCGTTTTGAAAGGCCCGGACGCGGGGGGCGAATAACAGTTCTTTCCGACCCTAGCCCCGGAATCAGGTTCCGATCGGGTCGGAAAGCTGGTTTTTCTGGACTCCAGGCGTGATGTTCGGGGTGCCCCGGTTTGGGGGCACCCCGAACTGGAGGACAGATGCATAGGCTTGTTGTCCCAAGATTTCACCGCCCCGGACTACTCTCGGGGTTGGTGCTGTCCCTGGTCCTTCTTTTCGGCTTCTTCCCGACCACCCCGGGCCTCAACGCACAGTCCGCTGTGCCAACCGATCAATTCCATATCTCCGTCACGCTGGGTGGGCATTTCCTGGTCGGATTGGGCTACACGATGTGGGTGGAGGAACATCACGCAGTGGAGTTCACTCTCTTCCCATTTGCCCATCCCAAGGAAGGATTCCCCTTCGGTCTCAGGGCGGGGTATGCCTGGATTCCCTCAGACGAAGTATGGCGGGCGAAGCTGGGCGCCAATGTGACGCTCCTGCTCAGGACTGACGGTTCCGGGGGCCATCTCCTGACGCCCACTCTCGGCCTGACCCCCGGCATCCTCTACATCCCGGACAGTAAACGGAGCTTCCGGGGCGACTTCTGGATGTCCTACTACCTGAGGGAGAAGGCTTTCGTCCCGACGGGTCTGGAATTCTTCTACAACTGGACGAAGTAACCCCCATAACTTCTCGGCCATTTCTCCGCCGTCCGGCCTTCCCCTGAGAAGGAATTCATAGGCTTTTCCGGCCCTACCAGGTTAGACTTGGTAGACTCAAGTTCCGTGGGTCAGCCCCCCCCCTCCGGTTTTCCAGCAGGGAAAGAATGAACCGACAGCTCACAGCCATCATGTTCGTCGACATGGTGGGCTATAGCGCCCTGATGCAGGAAGATGAGGACCTGGCCAAAACCAGCCGGGCTCGAAACCGGGAATCTTTAGTGGCCCGGGTCGAAGAGCACAACGGAAAGATCCTCCAATTCTACGGTGACGGGGCGCTTGGTGTGTTCCAGAGCGCGATCCAGGCGGTGGAGGCATCCATCGCCATTCAGGTGGACCTCCGGGCCGATCCCCCGGTCCCCGTTCGGATAGGGCTGCATACCGGGGATATCATCTACGATGAGGACGGGGTTTTTGGAGACGGCGTCAACCTGGCGGCAAGGGTGCAGGCCCTCTCGGTCCCCGGAGGCGTTCTCATTTCCGAGAAGGTCTATGACGAAGTAAAGAACCAAAGGGGGATCGACACACGGTCCCTGGGTTCATTCGCCCTGAAAAACGTAAAACGGCCCATGGAGATCTGGGCCATATCGAACCAGGGCTTGGCGGTCCCCGATCCATCGAAAATGGGATCCCGACCCTCCCAGCCCCGGAAGAGTGTGGCTGTTCTTCCCTTCATGAACATGTCCGCCGACCGTGAGAATGATTTCTTCAGCGATGGCATCACGGAAGAAATCATCAATGCTCTCACCCGAATCAACGGGCTTCAGGTCACGGCCCGGACCTCTTCCTTCGCCTTCAAGGGAGAGAACCGGGATATCAGGGGAATCGCTGAAGAACTGGGAGTAACGACAGTGTTGGAGGGGAGCGTAAGGAGGGATGGAGATCGAGTCAGAATTACGGCCCAGCTTATCAATGCGGTAGATGGCTACCACCTCTTCTCCAAGTCGTATGACCGTGAGCTCCTGAACATCTTCGACACCCAGGACGAGATCGCGGAGACCATTGCAAGGGAGCTTCAGGAACGATTCGAACCTGGCACACCTGCTCCAGCCGAGGGAAAAAAGGGAGGGTCCGGCGGTGTCCGAATTCCGGCTTCCGGTGCGAATCCCTTAGGGGCCGCGGGTGGAATGAACCTGGACAGCCACTTCCACGATACCGAGGCTTACACAGAGTTTCTGAAGGGTATCCACCAGTTCAATCAGTGGACGCCGGAAAGCTCCAAGGCGGCCATCAGACACTTCGATGAGTCGATCCGCCTGGACCCCACCTGCGCCCTGCCTTATTCCGGCAAAGCCACGGCCTACGTCTTTCTAGCCGCCCTGGGGCAGATGCCCGGGTCACTGGCCTATCCGCAAGCGAAGGCGGCGGCCCTCAAGGCCATGAACCTCGAGGAGGCCAGCGGAGGATCCCATGCCGCCATGGCCACGGTCCTTTTCTTCCACGACTGGGACTTCCGGGGAGCCTACGAACACTTTCAGAAAGCCCTGACCCTGACCCCGGGTGCGGCAAGCCTTCGAAGGCTCTACGCCATGTACCTCATGGCCATCGGCGAACTGGAAGCTGCCGAAGAAGAAATGACCTTGGCGGTCCAGATGGACCCCCTTTCCCCTTCCATCCGGACCGCCCTTGCAGAGATTCTCATCCATCGGCGCCGATACGAAGAGGCTGAGAGTGAACTCACGCGGGTTCTGGGATTGGACCCGGAGTTCAGAGCCGCCAGGGAGGCCCTTGGCTGGTCCTATATCGCCCGGGGGATGTTCAAAGAGGCTCTCCAGGCATTGGAAGAGATCCCTCGAAGGACCAGCGATCCCTTCAAGGTGATTCCTCATCGCATGTGGGCCCTGGTGGGAATGGGGCAGGAGGCGGAAGCCCGCCGACTTTTCCGCCTCCTGGAAGAGCGTCGGGAGCGGGAACCTGAGATCTCACTGGAAGTGGACTTCGCTCTTGCCCACATGACCCTCGGGGAGGTGGACCGGACCCTGGATTATCTCGAGGCATCGGTTGACCGCCGCCTGGGAATGGTCGTCTTTCTGAACACCATGGAGCCCTGGGAAGCCATCAGGACCCATCCCCGATTTCAGGAACTTGTGAGGAGGGTCGGTCTTCCGGACTTCGATCAGGAATCCCGATGAACGATCCGGATCGACCAGGTAGCCGAAGGGGGGGCCTGCGATGGCCAGCCCCTCTTCTTTCCGCCCTCCTTCTCTACGGATCCACGACCCAAGGTTCGGCTCAAGAAATCCCTGGAAGACAAGCCCTGCAGGGCGCTAGCCCCGGGGACAGCGTATGGGTCACGCCCCGAAGTCGGTTCCCTGCCAACTTTTTCCAGCGCATCTTCCTCGGAGACGGATACCGTGAGCTTTGGGCCACCCCCGTTCAGGTTCAGATCCTCGATCTGGATCGGTTCGCTGGGGGCCTGACACCATTTCAGCGCGGGGGAGGCCTCCAAACCCCCTCCATCCGCCTCCGGGCTCAAGACGGCCTGGTCTACACCTTCCGGTCTCTGGACAAGGACGCAGCCCGGGCCCTCAATCCCGAGCTCAGGGAAACCCTGGCCGCAAAGTTCGCCCAGGATTTTGTGTCCGCCCTCCTCCCCCTTGGGGCCGTTGTCCTGGACCGAATCCAGGAGGCAGCAGGGGTCCTCCACGCAACACCTACCCTGGTCCTTATGCCGGACGATCCCAGGCTGGGAGAGTTCAGGAATGACTTCGCAGGGGTCTTGGGCTGGATTCAGCTCAGAGCTGACGAGGGTCCCGACGGTGAGCCGGGTTTCGGCGGGTCCGATGATGTAAAAGGGTCCAAACCCTTCATGGAGGACCTGGAGAAGAGCCCAAAAAACCGAGCGAACAGCCGAGCGTATCTGAAGGCCCGACTACTGGACGGGCTGGTGGGAGACTGGGATCGACACCCGGATCAGTGGCGGTGGGCTGGATTTCCTGATGGACCAGAAGGAGAGAGGACCCGGTTCGAACCTGTGCCCAGGGATCGGGACTGGGCTCTGGCCCACCTCGATGGCGTCAAGATGTCCGTGACGGCCAACCCCTGGCCCCACTTCGTCGGTTTCGACTTCGACTACCCCGACGTCTTCAGGCTGACCTGGACGGGGCGGATTCTGGACCGGCGGGTTCTTCCGGAGTTGACCTGGGCGGATTGGAAGGCGGTAGCCCAGGAGCTCATGGACAGTCTTCCCAATCCGGTCCTCGAGGAGGCTGTGGAAAGACTCCCTCCATCTCACTTCCAGGCCGTGGGGCCCGATCTGATCAGGGCCCTCAAGAATCGCCGCGACACCCTGATGGAATTCGCTAGAGAGTTCTACCTCCTCCAGGCCGAGGCGGTGGATATTCGAGCCACAGATAAGGATGAACGGGCGGCTTTCGACCGCCTACCTGGCGATAGCCTCAGGGTGACCATCGTCGATTTGGAGTCCGCCGAAGGGCGGGATACCCCATACTTCGAACGGACATTTTCCGGCGAAGAAACCGACGAGGTCCGGGTCTTTCTTCAAGGGGGAAATGACGAGGCCCGAATCCAAGGATTGGACGAGGGAAAAATTCGAATCACGGTCATCGGCGGTGGTGGGGATGATGTAATGGGGGTGGCAGGGGGTGGATCCGGGAAACGGGTCCGTTTCTTCGACGATCGAGGAGACAACCGCTTCGAACCGGGCCCCTCC
>CAYOVN010000148.1:5354-8433 GCA_964407425.1 uncultured Gemmatimonadaceae bacterium | reverse complement strand
GCAAAATTACCGATCGCCTCCATTTTAGATGATTGTATTTTTTGTTCTGCCAACTCGCGGATGGCCTCCGCTCTTTTGATACGCTCGGCCAGATCGTGTATGGCGGTTATCCGGACCTTGCGCCCTTCGAACTGGCTCATCTGGCCATGGACCTCGACAAAGATAATGCTGCCGTCCTTGTGAATCGATCGGTGCTTATAGCTTTCAATAAATTCGGATGAGATATTTTTTTCGACCCTTGTTAAATCCTCCGGATGGACCAAATTAGATATTTTCATCCCGGCGATTTCCTCAACCGTGTAGCCATACATCCGCGCAAATTCCTCATTACTGTCGATAAACACGCCATCTTCTGTAATCGCAATTCCTTCAAAGGTGGCATCAAAAAAGCACTTGAGGCGCTGTTCGCTTTCAGCCAGGGCTCTGTTCAATCCTTCCAATTCGTTGGCCATACGTCGAAATTTGTGGTTGTCCGCCCGCAGGTGGCTAATGATATCACCGATGGTCCGGTAAAAATACCAGGCGCCGAATAAAACCAGGAAAACGGCCGGTATTACCGCAGTGGTGGATCCTCTGATAAACCGGAAATTAATATCCGCGGTCAAACTCTTGGCGACAATTCCCAGGGGCATATCTTTAACTTTAGTGTAAGCGGCTAAAACTGTATTGCCATTATAATCAAGGCCTCTAATCGTCCCAACCTTACCCTGCAGGGCCAATTGCATGGGAATTGCTATATTAGCGCCCATTTTAATTACCCTGGGTTCCTTGCCCCTAACCCTTTGAGTCAAAAAGGTCATCATGTCGTCATCCAGAAGCGCCGCGGCTAACTCGATATCTCCTCGAAACCCGCTCAATAGTGATGCCCGGGAAATGATTTTTTTTAATTGTTCCAGGGGATCCATTTCAGATTCTTCCTCGGCGTTCTTGACGATATGAATCTCATACTGTTGAGCGGCCGCGGTTAACGCTCGTCTATATCTACTGGCGACTTGGGTTAGTATTTCTTCGCGTCCCTTGAGTGCATCAAGATAGAGTAATCCTGTAGTAATGCCGATGGCTCCTAATGAGACTGTCATCATTACTACAAGTAGTTTCATAAATACGCGGACATCTGTCATTAATGTTCCGATTCCTCCGATTTTTTATCTTGCCGCTCCTTATTGAGTAAGAAACGATACATAGTCGCTTGCATGTCTCGAATCTCTTTTAGACCTCCAGCCATTTCCGACCGGATTGAAGCCATGCTGGAAGTGTAATCAGCTTCCATCAATTCCATTTTGTGTTGAGTCGCCGCGTCTTTTTCGAGCTCCGCGTTGATGTGTTTAAGAAAAGTTTCTTCATAATTAGCGCTGATCCGATACGTCACGTGCGTAACATATACCCCCCAGGATATTAAAGCACTCAGGCCGGCGCCCAGGATGATCGGAAACACCACTGACCACCAATAGCGTTTCCGCCTTTCTCTTGTACGCCGATCAATAGTATAACGGCGTCGAACTTCCCTCTGTTCAACGCCGTCCCAATTTTCATCTTCCGGAATTTCCGGATTCATAAGCGATAACCTTGATTTAATTCAAAGGAGCGATAAAAAACTCGATGCCAAATGTCCGATTGGCGACATTTGGCCAGGCTACTCGTAAAATATCCCCATGCCGGAAAGGCAAATCGACATTGGGATTAATGTATTCCAGGTCCGTAACCGCATCCAGATCTTTGGAATAAATGACTACGTCATAACCGGCGCCTCTGATCGAATCGAGCGTGATCGTCATTATGTCCGCCTGTCCAGGGGCAACGGCGATATTTAACCGGAAACCCATGAATTTAAAATCCTGCTTGGAGGTCAAAGCGATTTTAACAGTTTCGGTCCCGGCCAGTTCTTCGGCGATATATTTCGCGTCGATGTTGATCTCATCAGTTTCCGGTACTTCCAAAATTTCATGGAGGCCGTTATAGTTAACGCTCCCCTCGATTAATACAGCGGATCCGGCCAACAGACCGTGAGCGGCGGCGGTGGTCAAATTTACTACACCAAAACCTTTATCAACCGCGTCCGTATTTGCCAGGGCGATACCATTTAACGAGTCCGCGCCGATGACCGGGATAGTATCAACAATTTTGTAACTTTCATTCCATGCTACCATTTTTATAACCTCCGTTATTCGTTTTTAAGTTGTAAAACTTCTCTCAAGGTTTTAGCGCCTTCAGGTTGACTGTTGTCAACTTCAAGCTGGTTTCCGGATGGATTGAGCGCGGGCCGGATCGGCACCTGACCGCGTCTTGCCTGGTAAGTTTGATTATACCATCGAAGCGCTAATCGGTATCGATCTTTCTCATTCTCGTTTAAAGTGCCCAGGAACTTATTGTGATCTTTTTTGGCCAGTGAGCCCAGGGGTGCCGATCGTTTCAGGGAACTGGTTACCCCGGTATGGGATCCCCCTAACTTTTGATATTGTGCGAGATACTTTTGAGCGGCTTTAAGGTCGCCGTATTTAAGCGCTTGTTTATAATAGTGAAGCGCGGTTCCTTTGCTGGTGGCCGTCCTGCTTGGACGCTCGAAACCGGTGGCATCCAGGTAATCAAATGTTTTCGATTTAATATCGTAATACGCCGATTCTCCTGGATCCGAATTATAAAAGCCCAGGGCCATTAAATCATTTAAAAGCCGTTCTGAGGTCGTATCGCCTCTTTTGGGCTTGCCCGTTAACCAACCATAGGCGCCGTTAAGAGAAAACAGCCTGGTGACGTGCTCCAGCTTATCGTAAATCGGCCGCGGGTTGAATGGATCCGGCCAATAGCTCATCCCCGATAGGACCTCCGCGCCGGCTTTGACATCCGGCCGGATGGCGGAGATAACTTTAATCACTGGAGCCAGGGCGGCTTCTTTAGCCTTTTCGCTAAATGGGACCTTGCCCTTTACGACATCGGCAACATCGTGCTGGATATCCTCACCGCCAAACCAGGCCATGGCATCGGATAAGGCGCCCTGGAAGCGTAGTGATATAATCGTACCGTCATCGCGCCGGCCGAATATGATATGTAACTGGCGCCGTTGGGATTCTCCCAGTTCATCTTC
>CAYOVN010000148.1:0-5254 GCA_964407425.1 uncultured Gemmatimonadaceae bacterium | reverse complement strand
GCCGGCCGAATATGATATGTAACTGGCGCCGTTGGGATTCTCCCAGTTCATCTTCTTCGTCCGGAAAAAAGGCCCGGTTCCAAAGGTTAACCAGGACATAGATGGCGGAGGCCTTCGCGGCCAACTTGGCCCCTCTCCAGCCCATTTTAGCTGATACCAAAGGCAGGGCCCGGGCGATTTTCTTCGCTCCCTGGCCCTCATGTCGCAAATTTCGCATCAATCGGACATACCTGGGCGTATTGACCTCCATCCAGGCATAAAAGGGTAGCATGTGGCGTCTGAGCCACTGTCCTGAGTGAGTAATATTACCATAGTCGCCGACTAATTCCCGGGCCAACTTCGCGGCCTTTTCGGTGTTATCGGCAATCCCGTCTATCTCGGCCTTGTTCGAAGCGCCATAGATATTCTTTTCGCCGGCTGCCAGGCGTGCTTGAAAATACCTGAAGGCTGCCAGGCGAAGTATGTTTTCGCGATAATTGGTGAAGCCCTGGAGGCCTCTCCAACCGCGTTGGATTAAAGACGGCTTTTCGCCGGTTAAGGCTTGCATGTGTTGATCGTAAGACAATTCCCGGCTTACGTCGGCAACCTCCTGGACGCTCCAGCCGGATCCGATCACTCCCAGGGAATGGGCCAGGTCAAGTTCAGCCTGAAGCTCGGGCGGTAACTTCTTGTTTTTCCAGTCCCCATACATATCCTTTGTAGCACGGCCGAAATACTTAAAAATGATCTTCGGGTCATATGCTAAAGCGATATCTAAATCGCCGGACATATTATTTAAATTGTATTTAACAACCCTATAAGGATTGATCAAAATCCATTGCTTCCAACCTTGCATCATCTTACGACTTGCGGTTGAGAACATATGGTCCTCAAGTTTGACATCGTATCCATCTAAAGTCTTAGCGACATCGGTCGGTATGATCCATTCGACATCGCGACCGCGGGCCAGAATCGTTTTGATTTTATCCGCGTTTTCCTCACCGATGATCATTTCACCTTTCTGGACCATATCCACAATTCGATCAGATATGGAGTGCGCTTTATACCAGCTGGTCCCCGGCTCTGGTACCCATATGGTGTGATCGTCGGGCATCACGTCCTTGGCCGTCTTGAACTGGTTTCCAAGGTACTCTTTGATAAAGGCGTTACGCTCTCGAACGGCTTTAAAGATCATGCCGGCCGCGGCGGCGCCCTCCAGGTCCTCTCGCATCATATGATTAAAATAACCCCATATCCTGGATCCCAGGTCCTCAAATGGGAGCGGTATCGGATAGGGATCCCGGCCGTCATCTTTGGCCCGGGCCTTTTCGTCGGCAACATCGCGCTGCCATTCTTCGAGCGCTTCGATCACGTCGGTAAAGTCCTGGGATCCATTCTCCAGCTTACCCTTGGCTGCCATATCGCCAATCCACCTGAAGGCCTTGCCGATTTGAGCGCCAAACGGGCGGAGCGGATCCATTCCCGGTTCCTCCTGGATCATTATCGGCGTCCAAACTTTACCCTGAAAGTCCACCTTGTTTAACCGTTTGGCCTCATTGATATACAACTGCTGCAGATTAGTCGACTTGGCCTTTCGTTTCATGGCCGGCATGATATCTGCCAGGTCCTGAAGCCTTCCCATGGTCGACTTGGTTTCCAACTGTGCGATGGCCTGGGCGATGACCTCAAATTCACTTTCGGCATAATCCGAATTATAATCCTTGTTGGATCCAATTCGGCCGCGCTGCCAACCCTTTTTCTTTAGCCTGGTGTCTTTAGACGATACGCCAATACCCGGGTAATAATCGGATCCCATTTCGCGCACGGCTCGATACTGTAAAACCTGGTGATGGAAATAGCGCTCATCTTCCATTATCGCTTCGGGTAACAAATTGGCATCTACCAGGGCTCGTTTCAGCTTGTTGTTAAACTCGGTCCGGCGCCGGATCGCGTCTTTGATCACCGGATCCTTTTCGATTATGGCATTTAGTTTTGCCAGATAACTGCGTGCGGTTTTGATGGTAAAACCAAAGGGTAGGGCCTCCGGATCCTCCAGTAGTCCGCTCTCCACGTCTTTTGCCATGTCATCCATTAACAATTTATGGGCAAACACCTTGTATTGCTTCGGCTTTAAATCGCTCATAATGGCGGACAAAACCTGTCCAGCACGGCGGGTGCTGTTAGAGGGTACTTCTTGATGGATCCGGAGCACATTAGCAATGTCCGAATATTCTTTTGGGTCCAGGTAGGGTCGATGGCGCGTGCTGCTGTGCCAAACGTCTTTTACCCATTGCTTGGTTTTTTCTGCAATTGACAACCGTCCCAGGCCCTTGGACCTCTCCAGGGCCGCGGCGACTTCCGGAGGTAGTTCGTCATCCGGATCCTTTTCCAGGTCCGGTGATGACAAGAAGGCATCGGGCTGCGCGGCTTTAAGCGCATCGATATAGGCCTGGGTGTACGGGTCTATCCGATCTTTAGCCGAAAGCACGGCCTTGCTCTCCATGAAAGGCACGGCAATTTTGATAAAACTGGCTTCGACGATATCCGGATCGAGCGTTTCGGATGTGAATGTAGCGCCGGTGGCCGGTCCCTCGATTAGGGTAAACTGATACATGGGGTCCATATCGATCGCGCTGCGGTCCCACTCTCCATCAAAACGGATGACATGATCATCATGGCCGGCGCTAAAGTCGGTGGCTACCCTGTGGCCTGGGTGATCGTCTTTGACCGACATTTTAACGCGGTAATCCTTGGTTGTCGGATCCGCCATGTCAGGGACTTTCAAGGCCTTTTTCACACTGAAAAGCGGCATCCCTTCTTCCAGGGCCTTTTCGCGCATTTCGGTGGTGATCGGTAGGGTCCAGATCTTTTGGTATTTGTCTGAAAAATTACGGGCCTTGTCAAAGTACCAGGACGGAGGCCTGGCGGCGCCTGGGTATGGATTCTCACTAAACAGGGCCATGGAATATTTACCGGTGTTCATAAATGTATTGGCCTGGTCCGTTAACCATTTCGCAGCGACCGGATCCTGCGCGTCCTGGGCCTCCTCAACTGCCCTCATCAAAATATCGGTTGTGATCTCCTCGCCAATCTCTTTACCGGTAATCGTGCCGGCAATCTCGACATGAGCATTTCCCCAGGCATTTTTGCCAAAAAAGTTATTAACATCATTGACTAAGCGAACATCATAGGCCTGGATCATTCCTTCTCCGCCGATCGCCAAATCATCGCCGGTAACCTTGCCTTCTTTTTTTTCCATGGCCTGGCTACCCATTTTTTTGCCTATGATTTTACTTATGTGGAGTCCCTTGGCATCGGATGGAAATGCCTGGGTTGCAATGCCTTTTTCGTCAAGTTCGAATACGCCTACCTGGTGGCCGTCCTTAGAGGCGTTAACAACTTTAATTTTCTTTGTTGGACTGACATACCAGGATATCTTATCAACCTGTTTCCGAAATGCTTCTTCATACCGATTAACCTGTACCATCCCGGGTGTCCAGGCGACGGTATCATATCCTTCTTTAGCTGCCCATCGGACCATCCTTTTCATTACCAGCAATGGCCAGGTTTTCTTAAACGGGGCATCGGGCACGGTTTGGTCGGTTGATAATCTGCCTATCTCTTGGCGGATATCTCGATGCTGAATTTTTTCTTCTTCGGTGGCCTTTTGCAGAGCGGCGCCGGGACCTACCCCGTATTTTTTTAATAACGCCTTTTCAAGGGTCGCACGCTTGGCAATAAGTTTGGCTAACTTTTTATCATTTTCAGGTTTATACCCTTCCTCCCGGCCGGTCTGATGCCAATCGGATTGGACCTCCTCCAGGAAAAGGACCCTGCGCCCTTTGTCATCGATGCGATCGTTAAAGCGGGCGTGAGCAACCACATTCTTTTCCCCTGCCCAATGGCCGTGGGTGAAGCTATCTCCGCTTGGCGCTTCGCGGTCGGTTGCAAAGGTATCAGCGATGGCCTCTCGCTCGGTGGTGTAAATACCACGTTCTTTTCCGGTGGCGTCAATAAGCCTGTATGCGTTCCGCGTTGCGTGTTTGACGACTTTCCAACCACTGGGTAACTCTCCAGGCTGTTGTTGTTCCGGCATCTTTAACAAAAGTTCCTGGTAATTTTGTCCGCCTGGCATTGTCCAGGTTTCATGCTGCGGTTCGTCATCGGCCGGCATGTAACCTTCCCACATGTGTTCGTTCACAGAATCTCTAAGCGCGTCCTCGGTCTGTTGTTCTACAAAACGCTTGGCCTCGGCAAGTGAGTGTCCCGACGCGTCATCCCACACTTCACCATCCTGTAAAATGTTATAATGATAGGATGATCCATAAACGTCTGCTGCAAATCGTGTCATTTCTTGTCTTTCAATTGTCCAGGTGACAAACTCTCCTGTTAGCAGGTCCTGGCCGCTGGCTTTCCAGGTGGGGACCTCCACTATATCTCCCAGGGAATCAACCTCTATTGGGTCCCATTCCAATTTGGCTTTTAAGGCAATCGAATTTTCAAGCAAATCATCGACATAATCTTCAGCGGATCCGCGAGAAAGTTCTTCACTGGTATCAGATGCCACAACCTCACCTTCATATAACAAATCCCATTGACCGCGCACTTTCTCAATTTCAAGTTTATATTTTTCTTTATCAATCGGATTTTCCCAGGTTGCTGAATACTTATCGCCGACATCGACCGGCCATATGATACGGCCTTGACCTTCGATCTTGTTGGCTTGGTCATACCGGTAGTGGGATTCTTCGATCTGCAGGGAATTGGCTCTGATCCAGTCCATGACATCGGATTTTTTGAGCTTAAATTTCTGTTTCGCGGCTTGCTTTTCAAGGTCCTTTCTGATCTGGTTGTATTTTTCGTTATCCTCATCAAAACCGAATAGATATTCCGCAAACGCTTCGTCTTTCTTTTCCAGAATTGCCTTTTTGCCAAGCTCTTTTTCTACCCATTCTTCTTCGGAAATTTTCTGGAAATTATCGAAATAATCCAGTAGTCCGGACCACTCCAATTCCTCGCGCTTGAATTCGCCCTTATAGGTGCCCGCTTCTTTTCGTAATTCTTTTAATCGTGCGATAACTGCCGGATCTTTACTTTTAGCCTTTTCAAATGTAGATATCTCCTCGGTTATATGCGTCGGTGGTCCAGCTAATTTATCAATAACGGCTTTCATTTGTTCGGCCGTGCCTTTACCCTGTAGCTTGTCTTCCAGGGCCTCATCCATCTGTGAATAGAAGCCAGGGGACTTAACCGAATAAAGCCGTTATTGATAAAT
>CAYOVN010000147.1:0-8630 GCA_964407425.1 uncultured Gemmatimonadaceae bacterium | reverse complement strand
TCCGATTATGAATCAGGCCCAAATGGAAAATAGTACCGTCAAGTTCTAATTCTAAAACTGGAAAAGGATCAGTCCGCTAATTACCAGCCCAAATCAAAGGAAATATGACCGTTATTTGTTCTGTTAAGAAGACTACAAATGTAAACAGTTAGTGGGCAATAATATTGGGTGCGAAGATTTGAACAATCTGACAAATTTATATTGTTGTTGATTGTATGTTATAATCTCTTCCGCAACCCAAATATGAGATGATCTTAGAACCACAACATGATGTGGTACCACTTTTAACAGGTTTAACAGATGGCTGGCCTTGGATCGCTTAAACACAACCTTGTGATACCATCCTCCGATTGGGGCACCATGAACCTTTGATGTGTCATGGCTACCGTCAAAGAGATAGCCTCTCAAAACTGGTGATAACTGGCATATGTATCTTTGGTTTTTAGGGAGTTCAAAATAGCAAGATGCCTCCAACTCATCAACAGTGAAAGGGGCCGCTGAAAATCTGTGATACCATACTGTCAAGCAATGTCCTGACCTTAATACTGGTCTTGACCATTCAAGTATACTAGAAGAAATGCGCAGACTGGCAAATGAGGGCATGACCATGATGGTTGTCACGCATGAAATAGGTTTTGCCAAAAAGGTCAGGGGTACAGTGGAAGAAATTGGCGAAGCGGTCATATGGCTGCTGTCCGATAAATCATCGTATTTGACAGGCCATGATTTGGTGTTAGATGGTGGATTCTCGATTTCTCTTGGAGTTAATGAACCTATCTAGATCAAGGCACAGAATCTAAGACAATAAACTCTCACGAAAATGTTCTTTAAAAGGAAATAATTCCAGATTCATAAAACGTAGCATTCATTCTATGGAAAAAATCTTAATAAAAGAGAAATTAGGTTATGAATACAAGAATAGAAAAGCTCAGAGATATCGTTTTTCATACACCTCCAGAAATTTGCACTGATCGTGCGAAGGCAATAACGGCCTCTTACAAGGAAACCGAAGGGCAACCTGTCGTCATCAGAAGGGCAAAGGCACTGAAGAAGGTCCTGGAGAATATCCACATCTACATTTTAGAGGGTGAACTGATCGTCGGAAACCAGGCTTTTCAGTCAAAATCAGCCCCATTATTTCCTGAATTCGGCGTAAAATGGATAAAGGACGAGTTGGATTCGTTTGAAAACAGAAGGCTTGATCCTTTTCTGATCACAAATGAAAAGAAAAAGGAAGTTTTAGAAATTATTAAATACTGGGAGGGTAAAACACATCAAGATCTGTGCCATAAGAAGCTAAATGACATTTTATCGGATGATATTAAAAAATATTACAATATCAACTATTGCTCGATAAACCAGGTTTTGGGCAATTTATACCATACGACAACTGGAGACGGGCATATTATCGCAGATTATCAAAAACTTTTAGATGAAGGTCTAAAGGCTGTCTTAAAAACCACGGAAAATCGTATAGCAAGCGAGTCAGATAGAAACAAAATTAATTTTTTAAAATCAGTGGCCATCAGTCTCGAAGCGCTGATCAACTTTGTCAGACGCTATTCGCATTTGGCGGAAACAATAGCGGAAAGCGAAAAAAATTCAAAAAGAAAACTTGAACTTCTCAACATCGCAGGAATTTGCCGAAAAGTTCCGGAAAATCCACCTGAAACCTTCCATGAAGCTTTGCAGGCATTATGGTTTCTTCACTTGGCGATACAGATCGAAAGCAACGGTCAGTCGATATCTTTTGGAAGATTCGACCAACTCTTAAATAAATATTATTTAAATGATCGAATCAAGGGCATTATAGACCAAGAAAAGGCTGTTGAATTAATTGAATGCTTATTCCTAAAAGCGATGGAACTTAACAAAGTTAGAGATTGGGGATCTACAGAATTCAATACCGGTTACAGTATGTTCCAGACATTGACTCTGGGGGGGCTCGCGCCCGACGGTCAGGATGCCACCAATGAATTGTCACACCTGGCATTGGAAGCAACTGCCGATCTGAAGGTATCTGAACCGACAACTGTTGTAAGAATTCACAAGAAAACACCTGAGGAGTTTTTCATGGCTGCGGTTGATACTCTGGCAGAACACAAGGGAGGACTTCCGGCTTTCTTTAATGATGACGTTGCCATGCCGCTTTTGTTGAACCATAAGTTCAACTTTATTTCAATGGAAGACGCCCGAAACTGGGCTGTCTTGGGTTGCGTCGAACCCACGGTACCGGGCAAATACATCAACGCTACAGGCGGAACTTGTACAATCAATTTGGCCAAGTTGTTTGAGATTACACTAAATAAAGGCGTGAATCCGGAAACCGGAATCAGCGTATTCAAACCGTCTGTAGGTGGACTTAACTCCTACCATGATTTATGGAATTCATATATTGAACAGCTCTGTTTTTATTTGAATTTGATTCCGCTGCTAATGGAAGCGACCTGCGGAGCTTACAGAGAATTGAGTCCGACACCATTGCTTTCCGCTTTTATTTCAAACAGAATAGAGATCGCTGAAGACATCATGGAGGGCAAAAGAAGCAACGATTATAATGTTGAATTGTTAGAGCTTCATGGTTTAGCGACAGCCGCGGACTCACTCTTAGCCATGAAAAGGGCAGTTTTTGAAGATCGGAGATTCACACTTGATGAAGTCAGAAATATGCTTTCAAGTAATTATGAAACGTATGAAAGAGAAAGACTTTACTTACAGAACAAGATCAGTAAGTTCGGCAATGACAGGGAAGAGTCGGATATTATCGCAAGGAATATCATTAGTGCTGCACATGAAAAAATCACTGAATTCCAAACACCCAGGGGTGGCTGTTATGGAATATCCACTCAGACCACAACCTGTAATGTGCCTGATGGTAAAATAGTGGGTGCAACACCCGATGGAAGAAAAGCCAAGGAACCCCTATCGGATAACAATTCCCCTGCCTCTGGAATGGACAGAACAGGGCCTACGGCGGCCATGAAATCAGTGGCTACCATAGATCATGAAAAAGTCGGGATGGGAACGCTGTACAATATGAAATTTAGCCCTTCGCAATTTAAAACTAAGGAAGGCAGGGAAAAATTCATTGGCCTTATCAGAGGTTATTTTGAGCATGGGGGGTATCATGTTCAATTTAATCTTATTTCTAACGAGCTTCTAAGAGAAGCACAAAAAAATCCAGGAAAACACCGGGATCTTATCGTAAAAGTGGCTGGCTACAGCGCAAGATTTACCGACCTTGATAAATTGTTACAGGATCAGCTTATAGCTCGTACAATATTTGGTGAAAATGATCGATGAGAGAAATAAAGGGGCATGTATTTAATATACTCAGATATGCAATACATGATGGCAAAGGTATAAGAACGCTGGTATTTTTGAAAGGCTGCCCTCTGAGTTGCATATGGTGTGCTAATCCTGAAGGCATGAGTTTTCAGCCTAAAATCATCTATTCAGAACAATTTTGCATCGGATGTGAGTATTGCCTATCGGCATGTAATAAAAAGGCCTTAAGTCTTACAGAGGATGGCATAATAATCGACCGGAAATTATGTGATGTTTGTGGCGATTGTGTCTCTGAATGCTATTCAGAAGCTTTGGAGATTAATTGCAGGTATATCAGCGCAACAGAGGTGGCTGATGAAGTCGAATGGGATAAAAAATTTTTCGATATTGCGGAAGGAGGGTTGACGTTAAGCGGGGGAGAGCCTCTCGCACAACCTGATTTTGCAAAGGAGATACTGAAGATATGCAAGGCAAGAGGTATTAATACGGCGATTGAAACGTGCGGTTGTTATAAATTTGAATCTATTAGTAAAGTGATCAGATACTTGGATTTTATCTACTTTGATCTGAAGCATTCTGATCCAGTTAAACATAAAGAATTCACGGGTGTAGATAATAAAATTATTCTTTCAAATTTAATGAAACTTCAGAAATACGATGTGGATATTTGCATACGAATGCCGATCATACCGACAATAAATGATGATGATAAAACTATTGAGTCTTTCGCTTTATTAATAAAAGAGATGCCAAAAGTTAAAGGGGTAGAGTTGCTACCCTATCATAGACTGGGTATAAATAAATACCAAAAACTCGACTTAAAATATAAATTGGATCATATCAAGGAACCTGATAGTAGTCGAATGTTGAAGCTAAAGACAATTTTTGAAAGAAAGGGTATTAAATGCAAAGTAGATTAATTTAATAGTTTAATATCGATTTGGATCATCAAAAAAGACGATGTTTACTATCTGACAAAACGTGATGACTAATTCAAGAAAAATTTTTAACTTGGAGAAAATAAATGAAAATCAAAGGAATCACTCATACAGGTATCACTGTAAGAAATCTTGAAAAATCCTTACCGTTTTATCGTGACTTTTTAGGCCTTAAACAAATATCGCAACCGAGTGATCCGGTTTATGATCCTAATGAAGGCCCGGCGGTTGGAGTTCCTGAAGCAATAATTCGAACCGTACTGTTAGAAGCAGCACATAGACAACTTATTGAATTATTGGAATATACTCAACCTCCTTCAGTGATTGACAAGCCGATGCCTCAGAATACACTGGGCGCCCACCATGTCTCTTTTACAGTCGATGATATCGAAGCTTGGAGGGATAAGCTAAAGGACAACAGCGTTGACTATAATGCAGAGCCTAAAGTCATAGGACCCGGAATGATGGAAGGCATTAAGTGGCTATATTTTATAGATCCTGATGGGATTGTTCTTGAATTTATGGAATTGCCGAAAGGCTTTAAAAATTTTTGACTCAATTGGCATGATAATACTAAAGAGGTTTTACGATGTTAAAGTTTGAAGGAAAGGTTGCTGTAGTAACGGGCTCGGGCAGGGGCTTTGGGGCTGCTGCAATAAGGCGATTTGCAATAAAAGGTGCAGACGTTGTTGTAACCGACATAAATTTTTATGAAGAAACAGATAAGCTCATCAAAGAAGTTGAAAGTTTGGGCAGAAAAGTCACGTTCGTCAAGACGGATGTTACAGATAGAGACGAAGTAAAAAAATTATTTATGACCACATTCGATCAATTTGGCCACATTGATATTTTGGTAAATAATGCTGGTATAAGCCGGATGAAAACATTTTTAGAAATGACAGATGATGATTGGGACCTCGTACTAAATATAAATCTCAAAAGCATGTTCATTACAACACAGGAAGTATTTCCCTATTTTATGAAAAATGAAAAAAGCAGAATTGTAAATTTGGCTTCTATGTCCGGCCAATTGGCAGGGCCGGCAATAAATTACGGCGTTTCAAAAGCTGGTGTAATCCAGCTTACTAAAAATACCGCCAGATACGGTGCTCCATACAACATTCTGGTTAACGCGATTGCGCCAGGTGTTATACTAACGGAAATGACAAAAGATGAATTAGAAACTCCTGTAGGAAAAGCTCAGCTTGATTTGTCACTCTTAAAACGGCCTGGCCAAATCAGCGATGTTGTTGAGGGAATCATGTTTCTGGCGTCATTTGATCAGGATTATATTACCGGGCATACGCTCAACATTAACGGTGGAACATTGTAGTGAATCAGGTAATTGACGCAAATATGAGCCATTAGATAGAGCAATTTGTGGACACTACAAAAAGAAAGAACCGGAGAAAACATCATATCAATTCCCGTAAAAGGCGCCTTTCAAAAAGATTTGGAACTGGCTGCCAATAACAACTGGTCCAACTAAAAGGAGCGTCGTTCATGCCGCGTTTATCTTTTTCAACCCTCGGGGACACGCCAAATCAGAGGATTTTGGGTCATAACACTGAAATCCTGGCCGCTTTCAAGCAGATCATGGCGGCTGTTTTCCAAAAAAATTCGCTGCCTTCCGATCTGTTGGAACAGGTTCGGCGTACCCTGGCGTGGGGGTTTGGATGCCGGAACTGAATGGCCATCGGCGGCAAACCGGATGCGGCGCACCTGGACGAAGGCACCCAACTCGCCGTTGCGTTGGCAGCCAAGTTTGTAAAAAACCGCCAGGCCATCGATGATGCCGATTTTATGGCCCTGAAAACCTATTTTAGTGAAAAGCAGATCTCGGAACTGTGTGCCTTTATGGTTTTTGTATCGGCATCACATCAATTTGGCGTGCTGATGGATGTGGGTCCCGAAGACCGTCCCTGATCGTTATGGGTGCGGGGACAGGGGATGGTCACCTTTTTATACTATTGGTTAAAATATGTTTGATATATCCGTTTGAAAAAAATATGGAAACCCCTATAGTCGTTAGGCTCATTCGGAACATATTTCTGACACCCCCTATAACTACCAGGAGGATGTAAATGCCCCGGATTTCATTGTCTCAACATGGATTGACCCCGTTTAAAAAATTATTGGGCCACAATGAGGAGGTCCTCAAGGGGTGGGTTGCCCTTGAACAGGCTTTTTTTGGATCAACGCCGTTAAGTCCTGAACTGCTGGAGCAGGTAAGGCGGGCGTCTGCCTGGGGGCATGGTTGCCGATACTGAATGGCCATCGGCGGAAAACCGGATGAGGCTTATTCGGACCCAAAAATTAAGGCTGCCCTGGCGCTGACCAAAACATTTGTCCAGGATCATCACGCCTTGGGGGACGCGGACTTCCAGGCGCTGGGAGATATGTTTTCAGAAAAAGAAATTGCCGCCCTGTGCGCATTCATGGCGTTTATGGCCGCGGCGCATAAATTTGGTGTCATCATGGATGTCTTGCCGGAAACCGTACAAGGTGGCGGGGGTGGCCAACAGGACTGACGTCTAAGTGGTCAACAGTCCGTGGGAGAAAAGATCAACATAGGCGGCCGAAATTTCATCCACCGACCAGCTTCCTGTAGAAGAATACCAACGTAAAAACCAGTTGATGGACCCCAGGATGATAAAGGCGGCCATACGTGCACTGCGTGCTTTGAAAATACCCGCCTGGATGCCCTCTTCGATAATCTGAATAAAATTATTCTGATACTTATCCCGCATGGCGATGACTTTATCCAGGTATTCATCGGGAAGGTGAAATTCATGCTGCAGCAAAAAGGCGCCTTCAAAATCGGTGGCAAACACTTTGAGGTGTTTTGAAATGGCTGCCGTAAGTTTGATGTCTGGCGGATCATCTGTGGCATTGATCTTGAGAATATTTTTGAGGACTTTTTCCAGGGATAACATATGCGCATTGAAGAGAAGCTCTTCTTTGGTTGAAAAGTAGTAGTAGGGGCTTCCCTTGGTCATTTTTAATTCGTTGGTGATATCCTCGATGGTTGCAACGTGAAAACCCTTTTGGCCAAAGGCTTTGGCAGCACTTTTAATAATGGCGAGTTTCTTTTCCTCGTATCGAATCTCGCGAAAACTTTTCTGTTTGCCTTTTTGGGCTGACTTCTTTTTGATTTTTGTCTTGAGGGGCATAATGAATATGGTCAAATATTGTATGATTCATATAAAAACATAATTATCATTCAGAATTCATCTATCAGTTTAACATTTAAGTCAAGTTTTTTTGTTGTACCGGTTGCCGGGTGGTTTCAAAAAGCATGGGGGACAAGTGGTAATCTTGTTAGCTGGTGGAGATAAACGTACTCAAGCAAAGGATATAAAAATCCGCCTTGTGCTTTGCGCAGAATCCATAGGATTGTACCATAGCTAAAACAATCACTAACCGATACGATGTTGCTGAACATCTTTGAACTCCAGCGGATATTGCCGCTTATCTTGAAGTCTGCCTTGAAGAAGCAAATGGGGATGCGGCCTTTATTGCTAAAGCTTTAGGTGATATGGCTCGTTCGAAGGGCATATTACAAGTAGCTCGAGATGCTGGCCTTTCCCGTGAAAGACTTTGTTAAGCACTTTCTGGAGAACGAAACCCAATTTCGATACGATTCTCAAGGTTATTATGGCGCTTAGCCTAAAATTGCATGCAGAAGCAGTTTAAGAGGATATAAAAATTTCTATTTCGGTGAAATTTGCTAAGGCACTTGAAAAAGATCTTTGCCTTGATTGGCTAGACGTAAGAAATCCTGAAAACATACCGCGGCTTCAACCCGATAACTCAATAAAAGATTCTAAGGCCATATAGACTGTGGTAATGGCAAACCCTGCGCTACTATCAAATCGATTACCGTCATTTTGGGCAAGAATTGAACCTGAGGCAAAAATGTTTCCATACCCCGGATCTCTATGTGGTAATGCTTTTCTCGCATAGCTTGAAGACAGCATTCGATAACCCACAGAATTTCACGGAAAGTCGTTTGGGCAAAGGCTTAACATTTCAAATCTTCGATTATTACCATAAGCCTAAAACGAAAGATTTGATCAATCTGGTCGACCCCTCCAAATTAGAGATTATGTAACAGAGCTTTCAATAGCCCGGTTCTTCAACCAGTTTACATACCTGCCCGATGGGATCTGGTACTGGCCACAGAACCATAAACCCGTCCGTGACCAATACTAAACCTCCATCTCATCTAACATTCCAGTAAACCAAGAACATCCTCAGGGGAATCTGTCTTTATATAATTGAGGGGAACTGCAGATGTCTTGCAACACCATCTTAAACGAGCTGATTGCAGTATATACGGGAGATCTTGCTTAATATGTAACTGAATATGGATCTCGATATTGGCGGGTGCTAATGATGGTT
>CAYOVN010000146.1:0-8745 GCA_964407425.1 uncultured Gemmatimonadaceae bacterium | reverse complement strand
TTTTCTGCACACCGGCCACGACCAGGCGAAGACTGAGAGGATCCCAGTTCGGGAAGAGAATCGTCTTTTCGGTCAGATCGACCTGTCCACTTGAAACCCAACCAGCGCCTGCTTTGGTGCGACCCTCCAGGGGCTCTGCTGTCCGGGTTTCCTGCGCATGGTGGTTCCGGAAGGCCCGGACGGCAGCCTCGATCCGGGTCTCGTACCCCAGGCGGGAGTCGTGCTCGTCCAACTGGAGCACCAGATAAGGCTTTCCGTGGGACTCCAGGATCTGCCGCACATAGTCGGTGACGAAAGAGTCGGGGGAGCATTTGAAGGATGTGATGAGGACGGGGTAGGCCCCGGGGGTCTGGCCGGTTACCTCCGCCGCCTCCAGGATCTTCGCGGCGTAGTGCCAGTGGATGTCCTTGAGGAGGGGAGCAAGAGCCTCCACATCTTCCTCGGAATACGAGAGCATGTCCTGGTAGAACACCCGGACGCCTCTTGATGCAAAGGTCTGGGGGATCCCCTTGTTCATCCATTCCGATAGGACCGTATAGGGTCTTCCCAGGAGAACAACGTGAAACCCGTCACCCTGGGAAGCCTCCGCCTCATAAATCCTCTTCAGGCTCTCGGGGCGTTCCTCCTTCCCCTTCATGGCATCGTCGAACGCCGCTGACACCTGGAAGGGAGAGACCCCCCCGGGGACGACGAGCCGAAGCGCTCGATAGAGTTCCGTCTTCGAATGGAGATTCCCATACAGTGAGAACACCAGGGGGGTGAGAACCCCTTCCCTTCCCCCCGGGCCACCGCCCACGCTTGGTGCGAACTGGGTGTAGTAGCAGAGTTGGCGCCTCAGACCCTTCTGGTGGGGCCTCTGGTCGAGGTAGAACGGGAGGAAGACCTGATCGCACCGATCACGCAGGTTCTCCACGTGGGCAAAAAGGGCCGTCATGGGAGCGCAGAGCTCTGCCCCGGCCAAGTGCCTCCCGTCCTTCACCGCATCCTGATAGTGCTCGGAGGTAACGGTGCGGATCCCCAGAGAACCGAAGAACCTTTTCCAGAATGGGATGTCCTCGAAAAGATAGAGGGCCGCCGGGATTCCGATGGTGAAGTCGGCCCGACTCGGCTTCTTCCTCCCCCTTGGGATGGCCCTCTTTCGGGCCTTTAAGAGGTCGAAACCGGAGGTGTTGTTTCGAACGAATTCCTGGGTCTCATAGTCCCGGCCGCACAGGAACCCGAAGGCGACAGATTCCCCACCCAGCTCCGCCACGCTCAGTTTGCAGTGGTTGGTGCAGAGATCGCAGACCTCCGACCTGACCGGAATGACCTGCTCATGGAGCTCGATGCCCCGGAAGCAGGATTCTTCGATGCCCTCGTCGATCAGAGTGAGGGCTGCCCCCAGTGCGCCGGTGAGGTGACAAAACCGGGAGACATGAATGGGCTTCCCGATTCTCTGTTCAAAAGCGGCCACCAGGGCCGGATTCCTGGCGGTGGCTCCCTGGAAGGTGATGGTATCACCGATGGCCGCCTCAACCGCCACTTTGTTCAGGTAGTTCTCCCGGACCGAGTGGAGAACAGCGGCCAGAACCTCTCCAACGTCATAACCCTCGGTCAGGTAGTGGTTGAGGTCCCGTTCCATGAACACCGTGCACCGCTCGCTGGTGATCGGTGACGATGCGCCTTTGGTCCGTGCCGCATAATCCGAGAGGGGGACATCAAGCCGCCTCGCCTGCTCCTCGATAAAACTCCCGGTCCCGGCGGCGCAGACGTTGTTCATGATGGAAAGCGTCACACGGCCATCCCGGAGGGTCGTAAACTTCGAGTCCTGGCCGCCGATCTCGATGATGGTGTCGACCTGGGGGTTCAGTTCCACCGCGGCCCGGGCGTGGGCCGTGATTTCGTCGAGGATAAGATCTGCCCCAAGGATTTTCCCGATGAACTTTCGGCCGGCGCCGGTCGTCCCGGCCCCTTTAATATCGAGTTCCAGCCCTTTCTGCTTCTCCCAGTTCGCGATCCCCTCCAGGACCAGCTGAGTGGCCACGAGGGGTTTCCCGGCAGTAGCCGTGTAGAAACCGGAGAGAACCACGCCCTCCTCGTCGGTGACTACGGCCTTGGTGCTGGTGGACCCGATGTCGATTCCCAGATAGGCAGGTATCCTATGACCTTCCGGGGGATCCCGGTACAGATCAACCTCCAGCCCATGGGAGTGCTCAACCCGGACTCCGGTGAAATCATACTTCTCCAGGCTCCTGAAACTCGGGTAATCCGAGAGCTTCAGCTCCAGAGTCGGATATTCGTAGACCTTTCCGCCGGAGGAGCGATCAACGAGGTCGGCGGCGACCTGAAAGGATTTGAAGGGAGGTGCTTCGTCCTGACCCTGGAGCCTTAAAGCCGCACCCAAAGCCCCGTGGGGAAGCTCTCCGTCCACCAGCACCTCAACATCCAGGAGGCTCTTCAGATGCCCCACGACGGCCTGGTTCCTGGCTACCCCTCCGACCAGGAGGAGGGGCCCATGAATGATCTCCCCCGTGAAGAGGGTACTGACCACATTCCTAGCCACCCCCCTGCACAATCCATCACAGATGGCCTCGAGGCTGTGCCCCTCCTGCTGGGCGTGGACCAGATCGGTTTTGGCGAAAACGGCACAACGTGAAGCGATCTTCGGCCGGGGGTCGGTATTGGCCTCGGCCAGATCAGCCAACGCCTGGATTCCGTCCAGATTGAGGCGGCGAGCCTGCTGGTCGAGAAAACTCCCCGTCCCGGCAGCACAAAGTGAATTGGCCTTATAGCTCAGATAGGTCCCGTCCCGGTCGAACCGAACCAGGCCGAATCGTTCCCCGCCCACCACCAGCACGGACCGGGCTTCAGGGTGATGACGTCGAACCGCGGTGATGAGGCAGATCTGGTTGTCCACCCGTTGATGGGATTGGACAAACACCGGGGAGGACGTGGTGGACGCAACTGATCCAATCCGGCTTAGATCCACGCCCTCCAAAATCCCACTGAGACAGGACTCAACCTTGCCGTGATGGAATTCATAGAAACTGCGGAGGAGTTCTCCGTCGGGATCGATCTCCGTGACCGTCAACGAGACCGCACCAACATCCAAACCCAAAACATGTCGATTCAAAGACGGCGGGCACATTCGTTCGGTTCCGATCGGGCGTCTGTCACCCGGGTAGTTCTGAACGCTCCCCTATTTTCCAAAAACGGGGAGGGCCGAGGGTGATCTCGGCCCTCCCCTTACTTCTATGAAATCAACCCCCACCGGTTCCCAGTATGCGGTCGGTAGTGGCCGTAAGTTCATCCAGTTCAGCCCGAAGAACCGCATAACGGTCAAAGGCGTCCTTACCCACCTTCTGGTCTACACGACCGGTCATTCCGGACAAATAGGAGATATGGGTTTGAAGTCCTGGCTGGCTGTAGCGGATGGAGCCGGTGAGGAGCTTGTCGGCCACGGCCTGCATGCCCTGGAATCTCCGGGCGTCCCTCCCTGTGGCGCCTTCCAGCCGTTCGAGGGCCCCTCTCACGCGGGTCGCCAACTCGTTCACCTCCGCAACCATAGCCCGCATGGTCGTGTTGTGTTCGAACTGCTCCTGGAGATCTGAAGCGGTCAGTCCCTCCTCTGCCAGCCGTGGGTCGATGAGGACCTTGAGAGGCTCGGTGTGGGTGGTGCTCCCGACGGAGAGTTTCACCTGGTAGTCGCCCGGAGGGGCGCCAAGCCCGGATTCATGCTGGACATTCCACACCCAACGGTTGTGTCCCTCATTCCGAGTTACCGGAGCCGTCCGGGCCCCGCCACCCCGGCCACCCCTACCTGCCATCATCATGGCCTGGGGAGAGTTGTCAGTAGCTCCCCTCGCTGCAGCAGGACCGGTCCCACTGCTGTAGGAGTTCACCAGGTTTCCTCTGGCGTCCAGGATCTCGATGGTGACCGGTCCGGCGGGAACCGACCCGAGGTAGTATTCCACCGTGGGACCAACGAAGGCCGCCCCGTCCCGGGTTCGGTAACCGTCCCTGGGAGCGTAGAGGTGGACGTCGGAGGCCGCCGTTCCGGGGTCGATCTGATGCAAAGCCGACAGGTTGTCCAGAATCCAGAAGGCCCGTCCCTGAGTACCCACGATCAGGTCTTTCCGGAATACTTTCAGATCGGCCACGGGTACGTTGGGAAGATTCTGCTGGAAGGACTGCCAGTGGGCACCGTTGTCAAAGGAGATAAAGAGGCCGAATTCGGTCCCGGCATAGAGGAGCCCCTCCCGGTTGGGATCTTCCCTGACCACCCTGGTGGGCCAATCGACCGGGATCCCGTTGTTCCCATCCGTCAACAGCGTCCAGCTCTCACCATAGTCGTCGGTTTGATAGATGTACGGATGGTAGTCCCCCAGCAGGAAGCGGTGGACGGCGTAGTACGCTGAACCGGCTCGATGTGGTGAGGGTTCGAGGAACTGGACCCTCCCGCCCTCCGGGAGATCCGGTGGCGTGATGTTGGTCCAGCTTCCTCCATTGTCCCGGGTGACATGGAAAAGGCCGTCGTTCGACCCGACCCAGATCACACCCGCCTCGAGTACCGATTCCCGAATCGCGTAGATCGTGCTGTAGACTTCCTCGCCCGTAGCGTCCCGGGTGATGGGCCAGCCGCTGGCCCGCTGGCTGTGGGGGGGATTCCAGGTGAGATCCGGGGAAATCGTCTCCCAGGTCACACCCATGTCCCTGGTCCGGTGGAGCTTATTCGATCCGTAGTAGAGGACCTCCGGATCGTGAGGGGACACCTCCATGGGAGACACTCGCTGGAAGCGGAGAGCGAGGTTCCCCATCTCATTTCCGTAGAGGGATTGGGCGCCGATCCAGTAGTTCTTGGATTGGCGGGTGTCCATGTTCATGACGCTGTACTGCCCCTTGCAGGAGCCATAAACGATGTTCGACTTCGATGGATGGGGGATAATGGGGCCCGTTTCACAGCCCGGGCCTGACCACCAGTCTTCTCCCCTGACCCCTCCCGTGGCAGCCATTGAGATGATGTGGGTTCCATCGTCCTGTTGCGCCCCGTAAAGCCGATAGGGGAACCGTTCGTCCGTCCAAACCCCATACGTTTCCAGGGTGGGCTGGTTCATCTGGGTCGACCAGGTCCGGCCTCCGTCGGTGGAGACATTTGCACCACCGTCGTTGGCTTGGACCATGACGTTGCCATCATTGGGGCTTACCCAGATGTCGTGGTTGTCCCCGTGTGGGGTCGACATCCGGTTCCAGGTGGCACCGCCGTCCTCCGTCTTGAACCATCCCTCGGACCCACCCCACACCACGTCGGCATCCGTTGGATCCGAGCCGAGGGATGTGTAGTAGAACGGCCGACCCAGCAACCCCTGGGCCTCGCTGATCATCTGCCAGCTCTCACCGAAATCGTCGGACCGGTAGAACCCGGCCCCCGGCTTGGCCTCCACCAGGGCGAAGACCCGGTCGGGCTTGGCAGCCGTGACGGCCAGGTTGCCCTTCCCGATGAGGTCCGTGGGGAGCCCATTGGTGATGTTCTCCCAGTTATCCCCACCATCGGTGCTTTTGTAGAAGCCGCCCTCGTGGGATCCACTGATGATGGTCCAGGGCTTTCGTTCGATGCGGTTCATCCATGCATAGACCACATCCGGATTCCCCGGCTGCAGCTCCACATCCATGGCCCCGGTGCTGTCGGAAACGAAGAGGGTTTTCCTCCAGGTGTCGCCGCCATCGGTGGTTTTGTAAATACCCCGGTCCGGACTCGGTTTGAAGATATCCCCGTTTGCCGCAACCCAAACAATGTCCGGATTGGTGGGGTGGATTCGGACGGCACCGACCTGGCCGATGTCGTAAAGCCCCTTGAAATCCCAGGTCTCTCCCCCATCGGTGGTTTTGTAGATACCCCGGCCGGTTGAGACGTTGCTTCGGACCCCATCTGAGCCCGTTCCCAGGTAGATGATATCCGGGTCCGAATCGGCCACGGCGATGGATCCGGTGGACCCGAGAGGAACCTGACCGTCGGTGATGGGAACCCAGTTCTCACCATTGTCTGTGGTCCGGAAGACGCCTCCGCTGGCCACGCCCATATAGAAAGTTGTGGGTTGGGACGGGACTCCGGTCACAACCGTTGACCGCCCCCCCTGCCCCGGTCCGACCAGGCGGAAGTTCAGGCCACTGAGGAGGCCAGGATCCACCGACTCCATCATAGGAGCCTGGGCATTCTGGCCGTGAATCTGGACGGGTGCGGACAGAAGAGCCGCAACCAGCAAAATCGGTATGAACTTGTGGCGATACATGGCGTCCCTCGAACGGGCTAGCGTACAGATCCTACCCACCAACGGGGGCAGGAAAGCGAAGGTCAATCGCTGAAAGTGCGGCTCGAAGGGGTCCAGCGGCAAGTCGGCGGGAAGGGAGGAGAGAAAGTGGAGGGGTTTCGGTGAATCAGGAGTCCTTCTCGAAGTCCAGTCCTATGCTCAGGGGTTGGACCTCGAACACCCTCAGAATGTAGGTGTAACGCCCACCGTCCAAAGGCTCCTCTCCCACATAGTCGATGACCTGGATCCGGGCGGTATCCGGCCCAATCACCACCTCCGCCGACGCGATATGGTAGGCTTTGGAAACCTGTGAGTAGGAGCTTTCTTCCCCAGGCTGGAGGTCGGAAAAGGAAAGGGTGCCCCCAGGCAGGAAAAGACTTACTTCATCCATAAGGAGGGAGGATCCATTCCGTACCCGAACCTCCACATCCCCATCCAAATCCAGGACCCCACACCCGCTTGTCCATCCCGCAACGGAGAAAAGCGCCAACCCCAGGAGTTGAGTCCTCCATGTCAGTGCTCTCTTCACACCACTCTCCTTCGCAGATCTGTTCTTCCCGTTGCCACGCCATCTATCCTATACTGAAACGCCTGAGGAGGATTAAAGTACACAATTCCCACCCTGGTTCGGACCGGACGCTGAGAAAGGGCACCGAATGGCCATCTGCAGAAAACGGAGCTGTCTAGTTGCGCTGGTGACACTGGCCACGGCTTGCGGAGGATCGGATGAAGGAGTCCCCGACTCGCCCGTGGGGGCGGGGGAACCCTCCGAAGCCAGTATCGATCAACGATCCTATCGCCTTGGATCCATCGGCGCATTCGCCGAGATGGTGGACGCAGGAGTCAAAGAATTGGCCCTCAGCGCAGCCGTGGACCCGGAGGAGATGGACGCCCTGGTCGGCGAGGCCGAGAGGATCGTGAAGGACCACAACGTCCAGATTTTTCGTGAGACCGATTTCCTGGTAACGGACCTGTTTTCCGAGGAACTGACGGACGGGAAGGAGGTCCTGCTCATCTACCGGGGAGAGACCCTCCAGCGGTATCAGGATCTGAAGGCGGCGAAGAAGAACCTCCTGGAGCAAAGCGCGTATGAGGGAGAAGCGAGACGGGAGATCGCTCGCAGGTTCGGGGGCCTCCTGAGCTACTCCGATGATAAAATCGCCGCCCTGCTGGCCGGCGGAAACTCATCCCACTGATTCCCCCGAACCAACCCTGTTGTGGAGAAACCGCGCTGAGTCAAACGTCGAAGTTGAAGGATGCCAACCCGGCTCCTCAAGATCCCGGTGGCCCAAAGCGAAACGCCGGAATTCCCCTGGACCTGGACTGGATCAAGGAAATCCGGGTGAATCGAAGCGCTGTGGAGCGGAGAGCCGCGACCCTTGGCACCCGCCGAAGCGTGAAGAGCCACTGGCAGGCTGCGTGGCTTCTCAAAGCGATCTCCTGCATCGACCTGACCACTCTTTCAGGGGATGACACGGCGGGTCGGGTCCGACGGCTCTGCGCCAAAGCTCGCCAGCCGGTCCGACCGGACATCCTGGAAGCCCTGGGGGTTGAGCACCTGGGCCTCACCACAGCGGCGATCTGTGTCTACCACACCATGGTGGAGACAGCCGTTCTGGCCTTGGAAGGCTCCGGGATCCCCGTGGCCGCGGTTTCCACGGGCTTCCCCCACGGCCTGTCACCTTTCGAAACCAGGCTCGCCGAGATCGAAGCCTCCGTGGCAGCCGGAGCGGAGGAAATCGACATCGTCATCACCCGGGGCCATGTCCTTCAGGGCGACTGGGGGGCACTCCATGACGAGGTGGCCGCATTCAAAGCTGCCTGCGGCAAAGCCCACCTCAAGACGATCCTCGCCACCGGCGAGCTGGGTACCCTCACCAACGTCGCCAAGGCCAGTCAGGTGTGCATGATGGCGGGGGCCGACTTCATCAAAACATCCACCGGGAAGGAGAAGGTCAATGCCGTCCTCCCGGTGGGACTGGTCATGGCCCGGGCCATCCGGGAGTACGGGGAGAAGACCGGCTTCCAGGTGGGCTTCAAGCCCGCAGGCGGAATAAGCAAAGCCAAGGAAGCTCTGGTCTGGCTGATTCTCATGAAAGAAGAGTTGGGGAAAGGCTGGCTGGAACCGGGACTCTTCCGTTTCGGAGCCAGCTCTCTTCTAGCTGACATTGAACGACAGTTGGAACACCACTTATCTGGTCGGTACTCGGCCGGCCACCGCCACCCCCTGGGGTAGGGAACCATGTCGAAAGTCGCGGATGCATTCGGATCCATGGAGTACGGCCCGGCCCCGGAAAGCCCGACCGAAGCCCTTCAGTGGCTTGAGTCCCACGGGGAAAGCTTCGACCATTTCATTGGCGGCGCCTGGGTTCCGAGCTCCGGGCTGGAGCGGATGGACTCGGTGAACCCGGCTACCGGAGAGACACTGGCCTCCATACCCCTGGGAACGGAAGCCGACATC
>CAYOVN010000145.1:0-8755 GCA_964407425.1 uncultured Gemmatimonadaceae bacterium | reverse complement strand
AAGACCCGGGACATCACCGGGGGTCTGCCCAGGGTGGCGGAACTCTTTGAAGCCCGACGCCCGAAGGATCCTGCGGTAATTACCGAGGTGGATGGATCCGTTTCCTTCGGGGAGATCAAGCGAGGGAAGCGGGAGATCATCGTGGAGCCGGAGAGTGGCGACCCCAGGGTGTACGAGATTCCTGTCGGGAAGCACCTGCGGGTTCATGAGGGTGACCACGTGAGGGCAGGTGACCGCCTCAGCGAGGGTCCCATCAACCCCCACGACATCCTTAGAATCAAGGGGCCCAGAGCGGTGCAGGAGTATCTCCTGAACGAGATTCAGGAAGTCTACCGGCTCCAGGGCGTGAAGATCAACGACAAACACATCGGCGTTATCGTTCGCCAGATGCTGCAAAAGGTTCGGGTCACCGATCCTGGGGACACTCAGTTCCTGGAAGGGGACCACATCGACCGGGTGGAGTTCCGGGAAGTTAACCAGCGGGTGATCATGGGCGGCGAAAAGGCTGCCCGGTCCGAGCCGTTGCTCCTGGGGATCACCAAGGCGAGCCTCACGACAGAATCCTTCATCTCGGCAGCTTCTTTCCAGGAGACGACTCGGGTCCTTACCGATGCCGCCGTCCGGGGGGCAAGAGATGATCTCAAGGGTCTGAAGGAGAACATCATCATCGGCCACCTGATTCCGGCAGGATCGGGGGTACACCGCTATCACGACGTGGAATTCGTGGTCGAGCAGGACTTCTACGATGAGGAGATTCTGCCCCTATCCGAGCCGGACGAACTCATCCCCGGCCTGTCGGCAGGCTCGAAAGAGGGGGCCACGGCGGACTAGGAGTTCAGGCTTTATGGGTGCATTCCGGGTGTCTGGAATGCGCCACTTCAGAAGGATCGCGGGTGCCCTTTCGGGGTGCCCGCTTTTCTTTTCCTTGCCCTCCAGGCCGCCTGCACTTTTTTCTGAAGATGGTGAATCCGGTACGGTAGCAGAGGCCCAACAAGTGTGTCGCCCAACCATCACTATTCCTGTAACGCTAAGCAAATAAAAGACTTCCATCTAAGAAGATTTCGCGTTTTGTGGCGGCATGGAGGGCATGGACCTTGCGTTAACGGGGGGCAAGAAGAACCTGATCCTCAGATGGAGGCTTCAAATCCGCTGTTTAACTCCGAGAGGATTCGACTCATGCAGGACACGAAAGACAGAGACATGATTCAAGGGGGAGCACCAGCGAGGGGCCCACAGGGTGGATTCACCCTGGTGGAGTTGATCTATGTCGTGATCATTCTTGGGATCCTCACCGGATTCGCAGCCCCGTTAATCGACGTCTCTAGATTCCGGTTGAATTCTGCGGTCATGGAAGTGACCACTCAACTGATGGCTGCCCAAAGATATGCCGTCCTCCGAGGCCACGATGTGGTGATCGCTTTCGATGAGGATGAGGAATGGATGCGAATTCACCTGGACGCCAACAATGATGGTTTGATCCAGGCGGAGGAAAACACGAGTGTGGCGCAGCTCGGTGAAGGGGTGACATTTGGCCGGGCTCCCGGCGCCACCCTTTCCGCTTCCACCGAAAATGTGACGTTTACCCAGAAACAAGGGTCTCTACCATCCCTGACCTTCCATCGAAACGGAAGTGCGAGTGAGATGGGCTTCATTTACCTGACCTTTGCCAGGTCCTCCATCCCCATAAGCAACCGAGCGGTGGAGATCGTCCGGAGCACAGCCAAAGTGAGATGCTGGAGCTACCGGACCGAAACCTGGCAGGAGACGTGCTGACATGAATAACAAGGGTTTCACAATGGTGGAGGTCGTGGTCTCCCTGGTGATTCTGGCTGTGGCCTTCCTCGGACTCAGTTCCACCACGGCCCGTCTGGCCCAGGTCGCCTCCGGGGCCGAAACGAGGGCGCTGGCCCTTCAGGCCGTCGAGGACCAGATCTCCAGGGTTCGTCTGCACCCCATCTACCAGCAATTGGATTCGGTCTTTTCCGAGTCCGGTGTCGAAGTTCCGACCATGCCCGAGTACAAGCGGACGACGACGCTTTCTCGGATCCTCGAGCCCGGGGAAAGGGACGGGAAGTACGTCGATTTCACACGAATCACTGTGAGCGTGGACGGCCCCGGCCTTGAAGAACCCATCTCCCGAACTGTAGCGGTAGGTGTGTCATGAACAAGAATCCCATGCGCGGTGCGTCCCTGGCTTCACGAGGGTTTACCATCATCGAGCTTCTCGTTTCAATGACGATCTTCGGTGTGGTAATGACGATCGCGCTTCAGTTCCTGCAGGTTCAGAACAAGGGTTTCCGCAAGGGTCTAGATTACATGAGCACGATCCAAACCCTTCGGTATGCCGTGGGGAGCCTCGAACAGGACATCCAGACGGCCGGAACCAACCTGGTCGCGGGACAGCCCGAGGTGGTGTACGCAGGGAAAAACGTGGTCGCCTTTAATGCCGACTATGCCACCAGGACCCTGATCGATCCCTTTTCGGTCTTCTTCGATCCTGACCTGGAGGACCGAGTCGCCCGAACCATGCGGCGAACCCAGCGGCAGGCAATACCTCATACGTCGTTCTCATACCCCGACTCGACCTATCTCGATGGCTCCGGCCTGCCGGGACCTGCCGAAACGCTGATCTTCTTCTTCCAGCCAGATGACAACACTGATCGGTCTGATGATTTCGCCCTTTACCGGCAGGTGAACGCCGAAGAGCCCCAGCTAGTAGCTAAGAATCTCCTTCAGGTGGATGGGATGCCATTCTTCCGGTACATGAAGAACAGTGACTTCGGGGTGGACAGCATCGATACCTCCCTCCTCCCCCTGGCCCATGAAATTCCCATCCACGAAAGCCAGGCTGACACCGGCCGGGCCTCCCTTGTGGACAGCATCAGAGCGGTTCGTGTGACCATGGCTGCCACCAATGGGAAAGAAGGGGAGCTCGAAAGGACCTCAGAGGTCACGCGGCTGGTTCGGATGCCGAATATGGGCTTCGGAATGCTGGAAATCTGCGGGAGCCCACCAATCCTCGGGACTGGCCTTACGACCACCCTGGGAGTTGCACCCACAGGAGAAGCCACCGTCACCCTTACCTGGGGCAAAGCCACGGATGAGGCCGGCGGTGAGAATGACATTGTGCGCTATGTGATTTGGCGAAAGGAACCCGGGTTTACCGAATGGGATGAGCCTTATCTGAGCATCCCGGCTGGTGAAGCAAACTACATCTATGTGGACTCGGACCTCACCGAGGGCACCACCTACCAGTATGCCCTGGCTACCCAGGATTGTACGCCGACCCTTTCACCTCTGACTGCGTCGTCGAACGTCACCGTTCCGATCACCTAAGCGGGCCTGGATGGACGGACAGCGGGAGAGAAGATCCATGAGATGGAATAGAAAAGAAAACGGATTGGGCGAAGAGGGAATCGCTCTTATCACCACGCTCCTCGTGGTGTTGGTGGTGGGCGCCCTGGTTATGGGAGCCATCATCCTGGGCTCCAACCACATTCTGGTGGACCGCTATTGGTCCCGGCAGAGCAATCTCGTCGGACTGGCGGATGCTGGCCTGGAGATAACCCGGTCCTATCTGAATGCGGACAAGTCCCTCTTCCCCGACACTGGCTTTGTGACCCTTGAGAACGGGGTGGATGTAAAGGACGGGGCCGGCCAGATCATCCCCGGCCTCGAGCGCTCGACCTATGTGGGGCCCACCGGGATCACCTCAGGCCAGTACGGCGTTTTCGGGAGTGTCGTCTCGGTTGTGAAGGACGACGGGGGCGGGGTAGCCGTCCGACGCCAGCAGGTGTTCCAAGAGAGCTTCGCGAAGTTCGCTTACTTTACGGACAACGAGGGCGGGAATATCTACTTCGCCAGCAACGACCACATTTGGGGCCCTCTCCATACCAATGACCGGATTCTGATTCACTCCACTCGGGCCAACTTCCACGATGAAGTCACGGTAGGTGCCGACGTCTACCAGCCCTGGTACGGGACTTTCGACAAGGGATACCAGGAGTACTCGCCCCTCATCCCGATGCCGGAAACTGCGGAACTCACCAAGCTGAAGGCCCAGGCTCAGGCGGGGCACGCGGCATTCGTCGGGGACACGAATGGGGACGATGGAGAGGCCACTACTCGGATCGAGTTCATCTCGGTGGATCTGAACGGGGATGGTGACGAGACCGACGACGACGAGGGGTTCTTCCGAATCTATCAGTCGGCGGACTTCGAATGGACTTCGGGGAAGATCACCCCGGCATCTGTTTGCACTCGCTATCGCAGGGGAAGATGCGTCCGGTGGTCCACCCGATATGATATCAGGGGATCGGAGAACTGTGGGGATTTCCACAACATCGCCGGGGTCAGCACCTTCGTTTCAGCAGCCAATCACGATCCCGCCGTCCACGGTCATGACGCCACCTCTGCTCTCAGGTCCAGCTCCCGCCGATGTTTCCTGGGTGGTGACGACCGGCTTTGGGGCGGATTCGTGGCCAATGACGGCAAGGGGCAGTGGCTCCAGTGGAGCGGGTCCGTCGATTCCCGCCTCCGAGCCCTCAGGCCCTTGGACGCGGACTACCTCTATCCCATCACCCGGCCCCTGAATCCGGACTTCAAGGGTGTCATCTACGTTGAGGGGAAGGTCCTGGTCAGCGGGAACATCAGGGGGCGGGTCACAGTGGCGGCAACTGACAACATCATCTTTGGCGATGATATCACCTATGTGACGGATCCGGGCAGCGGGAGTTGTGAGGATATTGCCGGCTACTTCTCCGGGGAGAAGGTCGTAATGTCGAACAACCTTCTGAACGCCCCTGCCCAGGTACCGGGATACAGCACCTATTATACCTACGACGAATCCCAAGCCGAGTTCTTCCACGGCGTGGTTCTGGCCCTGGATATTTTCACAGCAGAGGAATACACATCGGGTTCGACCTCCGGCCAATATTGTGAGGGCAGCCGGTCGGGGCGGGGATGTATCTACCTGACCGGTGGAATCATCCAGAACAAACGTGGGGCTGTCGGTCTCACCGATGGGCACGGCTACGTGAAGCGGTACTCCTATGACCAGTGCGCCGCAAATGAGCCGCCGCCCTACTTCCCCACCACCGGAGTCTTTGTGAAGGGCCAGTATTACCAGGTGGATCCGGCCAACTTCGACATCGCGAGCTATTTCTCCCTGATCGCCCCAGGCGTACCGGTCGCACCGACCTTCTGATTTCCTCCGGTCGAGGGAATAAAAAAGAGGGGGCGCCAGTCGGCGCCCCCTTTATGATTCTTACTGTCTTTTGGCCCGTTGACACCCCCAGGGCCCTCTTTTAACTTATCAAGTCTGAACTGCGGCTTTTCCCGGCATGGGGCCGGAAGCCCGAGGACCCCGCGCCCACCAGGGCGTTTTTTTGACGTCGAAAGCTCGGAGCGTATGCCGACCATAAACCAACTTGTTCGGAAGGGTCGAAAGGCCATTCAGAAGAAGAACAAGGCCCCGGCTCTGCAGAAGAACCCGCAGCGGCGGGGGGTTTGCACCAGGGTCTACACGACCACCCCGAAGAAGCCCAACTCGGCCCTTCGGAAGGTGGCTCGTGTTCGTTTGACGAACGGATATGAGGTCACCTCCTACATTGGTGGAGAGGGCCACAATCTTCAGGAGCACTCCATCGTGCTCATCCGGGGCGGTCGTGTGAAAGACCTTCCGGGTGTCCGGTACCATATCATCCGGGGCACGCTGGACACGTCGGGGGTTACGGAGCGTAGGCAGGGCCGATCCAAGTACGGAGCCAAGCGACCCAAGTAGGGTCGCCAACGAAGCTAGCGAGAGTTCATGAGTCGTCGCACAACGGCAGAACGAAGAGAGACCCAAGCGGATCCCCGCTTTGAGTCCACGACCGTCACCAAATTTATCAATGCCCTCATGTTGGATGGGAAGAAGTCCTTGGCTGAAAAGCTCTTCTACGATGCGTTGGATATCGTGGAGGATAAGATTGGCCAGCCGGGCCTCAATGTATTCCGCACGGCTCTAACCAACGCCAAGCCGGCGCTGGAGGTGAAGAGCCGCCGAGTCGGTGGTGCCACTTATCAGGTTCCCATCGAGGTCCGCCCTGATCGGCGCAACGCGCTGGCCATTCGGTGGATTATTTCCTACGCCCGGCAGCGTGGGGAGAAGAATATGGCACAGCGCCTGGCCGCCGAGTTCATGGCCGCCAGCAAGGGCGAAGGTGCTACGGTTAAGAAGAAGGAAGACACCCATAGAATGGCGGAGGCAAACAAGGCGTTCGCGCACTACCGCTGGTAACGAAGGACCGGACCGGGTCTTTGGCTGAATAGGCCAGAGGCAGGCCTCCACGAGGTTTCCGAGGAGCGCCGAAACAGGAGGGGCCAGGATGACCCCGGGGGGGAGAAGTCCCCGCGTCATCAACGGCTGCCGAATCCCGTGGTCTGGTGCAGTGCGTAAAAGATAGACCACGGCAGGAAGGCCTGCCCCGACTTGTTTCGATGCTCCTTTTTTGTTTTGAACGTTGAAGTCGAACCGGAAGAAAGACGAGTTAGACAGGCGATGCCCAGGATTACACCACTGCACCTACTTCGGAATATCGGCATCATGGCGCACATTGATGCCGGTAAGACGACCACCACCGAGAGGATTCTGTTTTATACAGGCCGGGTCCATCGGATGGGTGAGGTGCATGATGGCGCCGCCACCATGGACTGGATGGAGCAGGAGCAGGAGCGGGGGATCACTATTACATCCGCCGCCACGACGGCCCATTGGCTCCGAAACGATACCGACTACCGCATCAACATCATCGACACTCCTGGGCACGTGGATTTCACGGCCGAGGTTGAACGGTCTCTCCGGGTTCTGGATGGGGCCGTTGCTGTTTTCTGTGCTGTCGGTGGCGTAGAGCCCCAATCGGAAACCGTTTGGCGACAGGCGGACCGTTACGGTGTTCCCCGGATCGCCTTCGTAAACAAGATGGACCGCATCGGGTCCGATTTCGAGAACGTTGTAAGCATGATGAGGGACCGGTTGGGGGCCAATGCGCATCCGGTCCAGTATCCCCTGGGAGCGGGAGATCTCTTCACGGGCGTCATCGACCTGGTCACTATGACGGCCACGGTCTATGAGGACGCGCTCGGTTCAAAGTTTATCCAGACCGAGATTCCCGACTCCCTTCAGGAGAAAGTCGCCGCTCTCCGGCACGACCTGGTTGAGGCTTCTGTTGAGCACGATGACGAGCTCCTGGAGAAGTACCTCGGGGGTGAGGACCTCACCGAAGACGAGCTTCGGCGTGCCATTCGGGAGGCCACGATCTCAGGTGTGATCTTCCCGGTCTTTTGTGGGTCTGCCTTCAAGAACAAGGGCGTTCAGACTCTTCTTGACGGCGTGATCGACTACCTGCCGTCTCCGGAAGACATTCCTGCGATTCAGGGACACCTCCCCCACAAAGACGAAACCCGGGAGTTCCGGGAGGTCGACGACGACTCGCCCTTCAGCGCCCTGGCCTTCAAGATCATGACCGACCCCTATGTGGGGAAACTCACGTTCTTCCGGGTCTACTCGGGGTCCGTTCCCGCTGGCAGTCATGTGATGAATGCCAGCAAGGAGAAGAAGGAGCGGATCGGCCGGATCCTGCAGATGCATGCCAACAAGCGTGAGGAGCGGGATGAGGTCTTCGCCGGGGACATCGCTGCGGCCATCGGTTTCAAAGATGTTCGGACCGGGGACACCATATGCGATCCCAAACACCCCATCATTCTCGAGGCCATGAAGTTCCCGGAGCCGGTGATCTCCGTGGCTATCGAGCCGAAGACCAAGGCCGACCAGGACAAGTTGGGTACTGGCTTAGGCAAGCTCTCGGATGAGGACCCGACATTCCGGGTGCATACCGATGACGAGACCGGCCAGACCATCATAAGCGGGATGGGGGAGCTTCACCTGGACGTACTGGTGGACCGGCTCCGTCGCGAGTTCGGGGTTGATGCGAATGTTGGTCGACCTCAGGTGTCCTACAGAGAGACGATCCGGCTGGCTTCGAAGAACGTTCAGGGGAAATTCATCCGGCAGACGGGTGGCCGGGGACAGTACGGTCATGTGGTCCTGAACATCGAACCCACAGAGGCTGGCGTTGGATTCCTCTTCGAGGACAAAATTCGGGGTGGATCGATTCCACGCGAATACATCAGGTCCGTCGAGCAGGGGGTGAAGGATGCCCTCCAGTCGGGTATTGTGGCGGGTTTCCCAGTCATCGACCTGAAGGTGGAATTGGTGGACGGGTCCTCCCACGACGTCGACTCCTCGGAGATGGCATTCAAGATTGCCGGCTCCATGGCGATCAAAGAGGGTGTCAAACGGTCCAAGCCGGTGCTCCTGGAGCCCGTGATGGACGTAGAGATCGTTACTCCCTCCGACTACATGGGTGATTTGATCGGCGACATCTCCTCCCGCCGGGGGCGGGTCGGAGGGATGGCTGACCGGGGCGATGCCCAAGTCATCGGGGCTTCGGTACCCCTCGGCGAAATGTTCGGATACTCCACCACCCTCCGGTCTTTGAGCCAGGGGCGGGCGGTGTATACGATGCAGTTTTCTCACTATGAGGAAGTACCCCAGAGCAAGGCCGATGAGATCGTGGCCGCCGGGGGCTAGGGCTACTAGGGCGAACGGGAGTTCCGGACAAAGCGACTGGCGAGAGCCAAAACTTACGAGGCAGAAAGATGGGCAAGGCAAAATTTGAGCGGACGAAGCCGCACGTAAACGTGGGAACGATTG
>CAYOVN010000144.1:0-8853 GCA_964407425.1 uncultured Gemmatimonadaceae bacterium | reverse complement strand
GCCCATGGCGTTGCCCCGGCTCCTCTTCACGGTCACGCCGGCGATGAGGGCCAGGACCGAGGGGATGATGAGGGCCACACCGAAACCCTGGAGGCCCCGGAGGACAATGATCCAGAGGTACCGGTCCGCGAACATGAACCCCAGCGTCGCCCCCGTCATGAGAAGGAGGCCCGTGAGGATAAAGGGTTTTCGCCTGCCGAACCGGTCGCTGGCGTACCCCACAAAGGGCTGGCTCAGGGCGAAGATGAACCCATAGAGGGAGATCGCCACTCCCACCAGGAGTTCGGTGGGGATGGGGAGCGATGTGGAGGGTTGGGCTGCGATGTAGAGGGGGATGATGATGATGAGAAGGCTGTTGCCCAGGGCGTCCGCCATCCGGGCGAAGGATAGGGCGATGACCTCGGGCTCAGTCTTCAGGAGAACCGCTGCGCGTTTCATCATGAAGTGGAGGGTCTCGGCCTTTCACCCATAGTCCAAAGGTCCGGACAGTCCCGGGGTTCGGAAAGGATAGGGGAAGGGGAGGGGGGCTGACCAGGGAGCAGGGCCTTCCTGGGGGACCCCGGTACGGTATCTTTCCGGAATCAGCAGCCCATGGGGCTGCATTCCGGCAGCGCGGCACGTGGTAGCCGAACGGCCTTCGACTGCGCCAAGATCTCAGGGAGTAAACAGCGTGTTCAGCCAATTCACCCTTCAGGATCTAGGGAACCTGGGCGAGTTCATGGGTGCCATGGGCGTGATCGTGTCACTGGTGTATCTGGCCAAGCAGATGCAGCAGAACACGACTTCCGTCCGGGCCGCCTCCTTCAACTCCATGGTGCAAAACAGCTTCCGCCTCCTGGAGCACGCCTTCATCGACCATGAGTTCGCCGGCTTTCTGCACAAGGCCGAGAACGACCCGTCGTCCCTCTCACCGGAGGAAAGGGTGCGCTGGGATTCCTACATGACCGCGGTGTACCGCCACTTCGGGAACCTCGTGTACCAGCACAGGATGGGAGCCCTGGATCAGGAGATGTGGGAGGCCTACGAGCGCACACTGAACCACCGCCTACGAATGCCGTCCTGGCGTGTGTGGTTTCAGGAGCACGAAGTGCTCTTCAGCAAGTCCCTCGTCGAGCATGTAAAACGGATCCAAAACTGAAGAAGCCCCTCCGGCCATGGCCGGGCCCCAAAACCCGAAACAGATTCTGGTGTTTCTCGAGCCTGTCACCACCGAGGTGATGGGTTGTGGGTATTGCACATGTGCGTCACATGTGCCTAAAGTTGGGGATGCCAAAGATGATACAGGTCAGAAACGTGCCGGACCGGCTCCACAAGGAGCTGGTGCGAAGGGCCAGGGCCCGGGGGCAGACGCTAACGGACTACCTGCAGGGAATCCTGGAACGAGAGGTGGCTCGGCCGGAACCGAGGGAGGTCTTCCAGCGGATCCTAAGGAGCACACCGGTCGAGCTTCCGGTACCGGCGGCTGTTCTCATCCGGGAGGAGAGGGAGGCGAGGGAATCGAAGTGATGGTTTTGGTGGTGGATGCTTCGGCCCTTATCGAGTTCCTTCTACGTACGCCCCGTTCCCGAACCTTGGATGCCCTGTTCACCGATCCGGACGTTGATCTCCACGTTCCCGCTCTCTCAGATCTGGAGGTCGTGTCAGTCCTGCGCCGGGTGGCACGCCGGGATCCGGCGTCTGTCACGAGGGCGGAGCAGGCCCTGGACCATTACCTGGGCCTTCCACTCACCCGACACGGCCATCAGGGGTTCCTTCATCGATGCTTCGAGCTCAGGAATGTCTTGACGCCCTATGACGCTGCCTATGTAGCCCTCGCCGAGGATCTAGGGGCCGACCTTGTGACGGCTGACAGGCGCCTGGCTCGGGCGGCTAAAATCCTCGGCGTTTCCTGCCTTTCAGCCTGACGGCGTAAATATCCGTGCTGGATCGATATCATTGGATCGTTGCCGTTGCGCTGTTGTCCGCCGGGTGTACTTCAACAACTGACCTTTCAAATACCCATATCTCCCTCCACGGAAGCGTGGAGGATTCTTCGCTGGACGGGGTCGAACTCTTCCAGATCGACGGTATTACGGGTTTCCTCGCGCAATTCTCATCCGGGAACACCGTCCATGTGGCTGTGGCGGGAGCCACGGAAAACCTCGGGAACGGGTACCAATTCGACTGGCACGATGTGGAGGTCTACACGGACCTCTCCCTGGTCTGGTCCAAGGGTTCTTTTGTGATGCAGTGAACCCCAGGCCAGAAACGGGCTCCAAGGGCGTCCCGAAACTTATTTGTCTCACCTACGTAGGAAAAAACATTCGAGGGTTCTGAATGCCTACGGCCGGTATCCGACATCCGTCGGAAAGGAATCGGAGATGAGTGAGAGTCGCCTTCGGGAATTCGAGGAACTTGTCCTTCTCAGCGTCCTCATAGCGGGCCCCGATGCGTATGGGGCCGCCCTTCAGCGGGTCCTTTCCCAGGAAGCAGGGCGGGACGTTTCTCTTGGTGCCATCTACACGGCCCTGGACCGCCTGAGCCGGAAGGGGTTGGTGAGTTCCGAGCTCGGCGAGCCTACACCCGTCCGGGGGGGACGGAGAAAGCGTCAGTACCAATTGACGCCGGCAGGGGAGGAGTCGGTAAGGGAGATCCACCTCATTCGAAACCGGATGTGGAAGAAGGTCCGACCCGACGCCCTGGAGGGGGAGGCTGCGAAATGAACGCGCCTCCGAAGCTGGCTGTTGCTGCGCTTAGACGCGTATGCTCGAATGAAAAACGGGTGGAGGTGGAAGGTGACTTGATGGAGGCTTTCCAGGGTTGGGTAGCCCTCCGCGGCCTCTCCTACGCTCGCCGCCGATACTGGAAAGAGGTGGTGCTTCTGGGGGGGTGGAGGGTGTCGGCCGCCTTCCGAAGTTCCCCCATCGGTCCCCAACCCGGCTCTCCCCATCCCCCCCGCGGCGGGCGTTCAGGCCGCCTCCGGGACCTTTCTCAGGATGTGCGCTACGGACTCAGACGCTTGGTCAAAAACCCGGCGGCTTCTGGTGTGGCCATCCTTCTCCTGGCCATCGGCGTGGGTGGGAACGCCATGGTCTATACGGCGGTGGATCAGGCGTTGATGGAACCGCCCCCCCTCATCGATTCTCCGGAAGAGCTGGTGGGGCTGGGCTGGATCGTGGGGAGTGGGAATGGGGTCGATTTCGGCTACTACGACTATGAGTTCTATAGGGATCAGGGTGAGGCTTTCGACGATGTCCTGGCCTATGGCGGGTTTCTCGGAAGCCGGGGTCGAAGGACCGACGAAGGTGGCGGTGAAGTCGCCGTCGGACGGGGCGACGGTGTTGAGCAGGCCGGGGCCTGGGTGGTGTCAGGGAATTTCTTCCGCTTCCTGGGTGCGCCGTTGGGGTGGGGTGCCGGATTCAGCCCCGGGGTCCAGAATGCCGAAACCGAAGACCCTGAAGTGGTCATCAGCCATGGGTTTTGGGTCCGGAGTTTCGGTGCGGATCCTTCAGCCCTTGATGCTCCCCTTTATCTGAACGGTGTGGCTTTTCGTATCGTGGGCGTCACCCATCCGGACTTCAAAGGCGTGAATCCGGGGGAGCCTGTCCCGGACATCTTCGTTCCCATCCTCTCTGCCGAGCACCTCAGCCTGGGGTTCAGGGATTCCCTGGAGAGGTTCCAGGAGGACGGATCGCCCTCAGCCTCCCGTTTCTTGAGGTTGGTGGCCCGGCTCCAGCCGGGACTGGGGTTGGAGGAGGCCCAGGCGGAGGCTTTGGTTCTGCAGAGGCGTTGGGATGACGAATTCACCTCCTGGGCCGCCGAGGTCTATGGGGAGAACCAGAAGCTGCAGGTCCGGCGCGAGTTCAACATGGCTCCCTACGAGGCCACGGCCCTGAAGCGGCAACTTGCCTTCCTCTGGTTCGTCGTGGGATCGGTCTTCCTCATCGGGTGTGCCAATCTCGCCATCCTTCTCTTGGCCAGCGCCTCGGGGAGGGAGCGGGAAGTGGGGATCCGTGCTTCGCTAGGCGCCAGCCGCCGTAGAATTCTCTCCCAACTGGTTACGGAAAGCCTGGTCCTCTCCTTTCTGGGTGGGATGGCCGGCCTGGGATTGGCCTACCTTGCCGGGGGTGCGATTACGGCGACTCTCTCCATGAACTTCGACGGAGGTTTCACCCCTGACGCCTCGGCCCTGGCCTTCGTGCTCCTTCTCTCCACCCTGGCGGCGGTCCTATTTGGCACGGCGCCCGCTTGGAAGCTGTCACGGGTCGACGTAACCAACCTTATCCAGAGACCGGGTCATAACAGGACCAGGGCCATGTTCAGGGGTGGGTTGGTGGTGGGGCAGACGGTGCTTTCGGTTCTCCTCCTTATCGTGGGAGGGCTTCTGGCCAGGAGCGTCCAGGCCGCTCAGCAAATCGATCTGGGGTGGGAGCCGGACCGGAAGCTGGTCTTGAGTCTCCAGCTGGATAATCTGGGTTACGAAGAGGAGGAAGGCCGGGCCTTTGTGCAGGGAGCCCTGGACCGCATCGCCGAGGTGCCGGGAGTACGCTCGGCGACGGTGGCGAACCGACTTCCCTTTCTGGGGAGCAACACTTGGACGTTCACAGCCCCTGGGACCGACTTCGCCCAAGAGGGCCTAAGGACCTCCTTGAATCTGGTGGGGCCCGACTATTTCGAGACCGTGGAGATGCCCATCGTTGCGGGAAGGGGATTCACCCGGGACGACGACCCGTCCGGTCCCCGCTCCGTAGTGGTGAACCAGATCTTCGCCGACCGATTCTGGCCCGGCGAAAACCCCTTGGGCCGGACCCTGGATTTCATCGACGAGAGCTGGCGGGTGGTGGGTGTGTCCAAGACCGCGGTCTATCACAATGTCATGGAAGCCCCCCGGCCCCACGCCTACTTTTCCTCCCTTCAGCTCTACCAGGGCATGATCAGCTTCATTGTGGCCACCCAGCCGCCGCCGTCGGCCATGATAGCCCCCGTGGAGGAGGCCCTTCGGGAGTTCGACGCCACGCTGGCTATGGGGCGCATGACGCTGGCGGGGTTGGTGGATGAGCAGCTCTCCCCATTCAGGATCTGGACGGCCCTCATCGGGGTCATGGCCTCCGTTGCCCTATTCCTGGCCCTGGTGGGGCTTTATGGGGTCCAGTCCTACCTGGTGTCCCGCCGCACAAAAGAGATCGGAATCCGGATGGCTATGGGAGCCGAGGCGGGCAGCGTGGTGAGGGGGGTGGTGAAGAGCGGTCTCATCATGGGTGGAATCGGTGCGCTGGTGGGAGTGGCGATGGCCCTGGCCTTGTCCAGGTTCATGAGAGGGTTCCTCTTCGGTGTGGGCCCCAACGATCCTCTGGTCTTTACCGTGGTTCCGGTCCTTATGCTGTCAGCCTGCCTCCTGGCGAGCTTGATCCCCGCCATGCGGGCCAGCCGGGTGAACCCGGTGGAGGCGTTGAGGAGGGAATGACCCGAGGGGTGGCCCGCCCTCACGATTCGGCCTGGAGAATCCACAACATCGCTTCCGTCGACCGCTCCCAGGCGCCCCTTTCCTGGCCCAGCTTCTCCTGTCCGCTGGCCGTGAGGGTGTAGTACCGCGCCCGGCGACTGTTCTCCGTCATCCGCCACTCACTGCGAATCCATCTCTTCTTCTTCAGACGCTGGAGTGCGGGGTAGAGGCTCCCCTGGTTCACCTGGAAGAGGTCCTTGGAGAGCTGTTGGATGCGCTTGATGATTCCCCATCCGTGCATGGGTTCCAGGGAAAGGACCTTGAGGATCATGAGTTCCAAGGTCCCTCGGGGGAGTTCCTGACTTCCGCTGAACATGATTCCGATTCCTCCACTTGTAGGCATCCTACTGTAGAGAACCAACAGTAGAATGCCTACAGAAGGGGAATGGTTGCCGGTGGCGGGCGTTCTAGATCCCCCTTCGCCTACGGCTAGGCCTGGCAATCCGCCCACCCCGGGGACCTCCTGATCCGCCCTGCCCGTTCCCGGGCCCATCTTCCAGCCCTCGTTCAGTCTGGATGGCTGGGAACGCCGATATGTGAACCAGCTTGTCGTCCTCAACCAGCTCTCCCCCGAGCAGCCTTCCCCTTAGGATCCGGTATTCCCCCGCACCCACGGTAAGGGACGGGACTCGCTCGGTGGTGCCCAATGCGCCGATGAGTTGTTCCGCATCGGCCGACGATGGCGGGGTGAGGGCCTGTCCCGGGTCCCACCCCTCCATGGCATCAAGGACGTAACCGGTCAGGAGACGTTCGTGGACCTTCCCGTAGAGGGAAGGGGATCCCACCGCGTCCATGGCCAGAGGGACCTTCCCGTGATACGCTGCCAGGCCGATTTGGTCCTGGACCAGGGGAAAGGCTTGGATCCATTGGCCCATCTGGCCCCGGCGGCTTTCGAAGATGCAGTTCAGAGCCCCCGTTTCGGAGGTTCCTCCCAGCTTGTCCCCGAACTCTCGGATCTCGTCCCACACTTCGCCCTGGGCCTGTGCCAGGTCTCGGTAACTGGACCGGGCTCCCGGGTCTCGGGCTTCGGCGGCGTAGCTGGCGTTGGCTTCGGTCTCCCGGGCCTTCCTCCGAACCTTGGACGGAGCGTGCTGAGGGGCCGGCGAGAAGTGATCGCTCTGATGGTGCCATCGCCCCTGCTCCATGCAGGAGACGGGAATCTCGGTGATGCTATGGGGAGGCAGGAGGATGGAGCGGTTCGTCATCCGGTTCTGCTTGGCCCCGATGAGCTGCTCTCCATCCAGAATCAGAATGGGCACGATGCCGGCGTTGGTGGCCAGGAGGATGGGGACCTCTCCACCGTTCTTCTCGCCGATGGTGAGGATGCCGTGGTTCAGGGCGTCGGCCATGACCAGGTAAGGAAGCTCCCGTTCTTTTTCGGCCAGAACGGGGAAGATGGTCAGGTTTTCGTGGTGTTGGGGCTGACCCAATGAGGCTTCGAACATGTTGATTCCCTCCCTTTCTGTGTAGGGAGTGAAATCTCGCAGGGGGGTGTGACAGTTACCGGCCTCGCAGGATCCCCGGGTAAATCCCCTCCTCTGGCCCATATCTCCTGATCAGGGCCTGGATGCGGGGGTGGTCGAAGACGGGAGCGAACTCCGGTCCGTAGAGAGAGGGTACGGCTCTCACTCCGGGAACGGAGAAGGTCAGTTCCAGGGCGTCGGCAGTCTCTTCCGCCATGCCGAGGGCAGCGTAGATGTAGGCCACCGTCTCCAGCAGATCACGGCCAAAGACCGGATCCTTGGTGATGGGCAGAATCTCCCGGACCTTTTGTGCGTGGTCCAAAGCCTCCTCCCTCATGCCCAGGTCGGCATAGGCCCTTCCGAGGGAAGCATGGATCCGTGGGTCTCCCGGCTGTCGTTCGAGGGCGGCGGAGGAGATCTCGATACTTCTCCGAAAGGCACGCTCTGCACGTGAAGGATCAAGCTCCAGGTACGTCCAACCCTCGACGAGTTCCCGGGGGGCCCACCAGAATCCTCCGAAGTCCAGAATCGGCTCTTCGATCTTTTCCAGAGCCGCCGCCTTGTCCTCGGGGTCCGGAGTGATGATCCACTCGAAGAAGTGTCGCAATCCGTAGACGCTCGCCTCGGGAGGAACCTTGGACAGGGCCTCCAGGCCCGGCCTGTGATCGCCGGTGTGCCGCCACTTCATCCAACCCATGGCGAAGGAAGCCTCGTGAAAGTCAGGATAGGCTTCCATGAGCCTGGCCATGACCGTATCCGATTCGTCCCACCGATCGTTTTCGGCGTAGGCCTGGGCGAGACCCAGTTGCATCTCCGGGTTCCGAGGATCCAGGAGTGCGCCCCTTTCCTTGGAGGCCAGAGATCCGGCCCAGTCCCAGTTCCGGGTCTGAAGCTCGGCCTTCAGGGTCAATAACCCGGGTAGCCCCGGGGCGACGGCCTCGGCTTTGGCCAAGGAACGGAGAGCCTCATCATTTTCGTACAGGAGGTAGTGTTCGAAGGCCCTGGCCAAGTTTGCCTCCGCCGATTCAGGGTCCAGGCGTATCGCTTGGTCGGTGGCCCGGCGGGCCTCGGCCAGGCGGGATGGGTTCCGGTCGTAGTAGAGGAAGAGGTAACAGAGAGTGGAGGAGAGTTCGGCGTACGCCAGGACGAACTCCGGATCGGATGCGACGGCCTGGGTGAGGAGGGTCCTGGCGGTTTCGAGGTCCCCAGGCTCCCACCCCGGGCGGGCAAGGGCTTCTTCCGCTCGACGGTAGAAGGTGTAGGCATCGAGGTTGTCGGTAGGGATTTCTTCGAGACGGGCCTGTTCGGCCGGGGCCAGCTCAGCTTCCAGGGCTTCGACCACCTGCTTCGCCAAATCGGTTTGAATGGCGAAGACATTCTCCAGGGTAAACGCTCGATCATAGGTCTCCGCCCAGAGGTGGGCGTCGTTCCGTGTGTCGATGAGCTGAACATTCAGGCGAACCTGATCGCCGGCCCGCATGACGCTGCCCTCTAAAACCGAGTTCACCCCCAATTCCCGACCGATGGTGGAGATGGTCTTTTCAGTGCTGGCGTATTGCATGACGGAGGTGCGGGCGATGACATCCAGGCTCGTGTCCCCGCCGTGGCTCTCACGCGGTCGGGGCCGCTCCCCGGTGCGAACACTGCCACGGCACCGCCTCCAAGGGCCAACAACAGCGCGATCATCAGGAGTTCGGGTCCCGTAACACGCTGGCGGCCCACTTCTCCATGGTACCAGGCCAGGACCAGGGTGATGAGGAATCCAGCTGCGGCCAGAAGGGCCGCCGCCTTCGGTATCATGGACGGCCAGAGGAAATGCTCACTGGCGAACCCGACGATCTCCAGGAACGCCCAGGCCCCGGCGAGGTACGCCAGGCCCCGGCGAGGTACGCCAGGCCCCATGGAACC